>CAYTGC010000632.1:0-2979 GCA_964437195.1 uncultured Myxococcales bacterium
GCTTAAAGAGGAACTGACGAAGGACGATGAACATCGCGATGAAGATCGCGAACTGCACGAGCACCGTCCCGTCGATATCGATGACGGGCGGGGCCTTTTCCTCGGCTCCCTCGCTGACCGCGAGTAGTAGTGCCTGTAAGATCATGAATGCTCCGGGGGGTTGCGGTGCGAGCACTTACCACTTGGGAGAAGGTGGTGTCAAGTGCCGCGTCGCCCACTGTCCAGACGGTGCGGCAGCGGTTTATGATGTCTCATGCGCAAAAAAATCGATCGCTCTGTCCTGTCCGCTACGACCCGGATTTCTGGTCTGGGTGCTGCACTCGGTCTTCTGCTCGCGCTCGGGACGTGGTCGTGTGCCACGCTCGGCATCGGCCAAAGCGGCCCACCCCAGCAAAAAGGCGAGCCGACGCTGTCGAAGTGCATGACCGGTTCAACGCTCGAAAAACACACGAGCTGCGCCGAGTACTGCGCGAGCCAGAACCTCGGCTGTCAGAACTACGGCTGCGCCGTGCCTGGTGACAAGAACCGCTTCGGTGCGGCGGCTTTCGACAACGCCGTGTGCGCCGGGAACATGCTGAAGGGCTTCCAGTGCAACGATCCGCTGCTCGGGGTGGGGGCGGTGGCCTGCTGCTGCACGGGTCTGTAAACCCCAGATCGGCGGTTCGGGAAGCTACGGATTCTTGCTGCGATAGGCGCTGATGAGCGGCAAGAGTGCGGCTCGGCGTGCATCATAGGCGGCCAGGATTGCATCTGCGCGCGTTCCAATCAGGCCGCGAGCGATGGTGCAGTCAGCGGCCCCTGGGTTTAGCTTGAGAAGCTCGGTCATTGCCGCGCAGATCGCTGGCGTGGACAAAAGCCCCTGAAGTTCCAGCTTGTTCTTCGTCAGAATATCGAGGAATCGCTCGCGCGTCATCGTGCTGTTTAGCGCGTCCTCCATCTTCTTCACGAAGAGGTAATAGACCTTCGGATCGGCCAGGATCTTGAAGTCGATCTTGCCCTCTGCGCAATACGACAGCTGGTTTGGATCAGGATATGCGTTTACACCGCCAGAGTGGCAAGTTGTGTATCCTTCCGGGTCCCAGATCATCATTCGGTAGGTTTCGCTGGTTCCCCCTGCACCATTGGCTTGCTCACTACCTACAAAGTAGACCTCATCAATATAGTCACCGGAGCGAAGGATCGACTGATGCGCCAGGAACCGAAGATACTGGTCTAGGTCGAGCTGGCTGCGAAGCGCATCAATGAGTGCATCGCCTTTCAGCGCACTGATGCGTGCTGCAAATTGGTTCCAGCGAGCAATCGGATCGTTCAGATTCGGTGTGTCGGAATGTAGAACCTCAAAGGCATCTGCATTTCCAACAGGATACTGTCTCCGCATGACGCTGCTTGCGTGCGCGTTGTCTCGGACCAGCTCCTCTTTGGTCTTTTCCATGAGCATGTAGATGCCTCTGGTAGCCCCATCAATGGCCAGCTCCACGAATCGGATCTTGAGCGCGAACAAGTCTTCCGATAGCAGCTTGAATGCGGTTGGCGCATAGACATAAGCTGAGTCGTCGCACATTGAAATGAGCGAATACTCATCACCGGCAGAGTCGGGCAGCAAGTACCGGTCGGGACCAGTCAATTGGATAACAAAGTGGTGGCGTGGGCAGCGTAACGAGCTATTCCCGTGTAGGTGAGCGGTCGCAACCACAGGCGGTTGCCCGGGGGCGAGCCGGATTTGCAAAGAAAAGTCGCTGCGCGCGAGCACGTCGTCGTAGGGGGCGACTTCGGCGGCTTTGACTCTGGCATCGTAGGCTGCGCGCTGGGTGGCGTCGAAGACGAACTCGATTTTGGGCGTAAAGACCCGCTTGGCGGAGTCGATGAGGTCGACGTTGCAGCTCGCACCGATCTCTTCGGGCAGCGTGGCGTGGAAGCTCGCTTCGAGCTCGCCCAGCATGCCGCTGACGCGGAGTTTGGCACTGAATTTGTCCTCGATGCTACACGCCGATAGTTTGTAGAAGGCGGTTTGGCGCACCGCATCAATGGCCGTGGCGGCCGCGCCCAAACCTGCTGAGTCTGGGGTCGCTGCCACAACAAACACGCTGGGTAGGCCGGTGAATACGACTTGCGGTGTGTCGCTTAGCACAACAAGTGATCGCATGACATCGGGCCCGAGTCCGCCAATCGTTTCTACGTCACTTGCGGCGGGTCCAATCGCTTGGACAAGTGGAAGAGGATTGGTGTCGCCATCGCTCCCGTTTTTATAGCGCTCCAGCGCTTCCAAAAGCTTGGTTCGTTCGAGTAGATAGTTTGAAAAGAGTTGAACGGTTGCGCCATGACGATAGAGAGCAATGCGCTCTGCGGCAGGGCGTTTGTTCGCAAAATCGACAATCGCGGTCGCCAGGCTGGCCCGGGCGGTCGCTGACATATTCGGTGGCAGCAGGATTGCGGTATATCCGGGCGGGAGTGCGATTTTTTGCACTTTGGTCTTGATGCCAATGCTTGCTGGCGCGGTCACCCCAAGTCGGGCGGATAGGTCGTCGGCGAAGGGCAGGGCGGTCGCCTGGTTCAACACGCCGACAGTCATCTCGCGCCCACCGCCTGGCCACCTCGCGTTGCGCAAGAGGAGGAGTCGGGCCGTATCTGGTGGGGTCAGATCGGCAGGGATTGCCATATCGGGTGGATCGGCGTCCATGCCCATGGTCATTTCGCTGCTGCATGCGCTCAGCAAGAGTGCGACGACGTTGGTAATGAGGAGCCCAAGGAGACTTCGTGAGACTGTATTGTGTGTGCCAAGAATCTTAGCTGTCGACATGTTGAATTGGCCTTATGTCCTAGTAGAAGATTCTGTCCATGAACGGTTATTGTTATTTTGTTTCTGTGCACACGATGTGCGAAAGTGGGTGCGAGAGAGTAGGGGCCTGTGAGCGGTCTATTGTTGCCCTTGGTGTCTATTGACCCCAGTCTGTTGCATCCCGACACCACCCGTGTTGCACA
>CAYTGC010000633.1:0-2979 GCA_964437195.1 uncultured Myxococcales bacterium
CGAACCACGCGGACCTCGTAGCCAAGCTCGCGCAGAAGCTCACTCCACTCACCGTGGTGACGGTAAGCCAGCTCTTCCTTCATCCCAACCATGGCGCGATCCAAAACCTCGGTGAACTTGAGCCCCAGCCAAGGCTTGGTCGTAATGTCCTTGATGATCAGAACTCCGCCATCCTCGATCATGTCGGTCAGCTGGCGCACCACTCCGAGCTGATCGGCCGCGGGAATGTGATGAAGCACATCCAGCAGATAGACCGCACGAAATGGCCCACGCGCAGCGGTCTGTCGCACGTCTTCGGCGTAAAATTCAGTCCGGAGGCCAAGCTGCGAGGCGACAGTCTTTGCCATCGAAATCCGCTGCCGGTTGGGATCGATGCCGATGATGCGGCGACCCTGTTTCATCTGCGAAAAGTAGGCAGACCACAAACCAAATCCGCAGCCCACGTCGAGGATTGCGCCTTCTTCTGGCAGCAGCAAGTCCATCGTCGCAAGGAGCTTCGCCCGCAGGATCAAGAAACGGATGATCGCGTACGTTCGTTCGACTACCGGCAGAGCCCGCGCAATTCGCCACAGCGCCCGGGTTGCAGACACGTCTTCATCGGGGCTTGAAACAAACGGGGGCATCGAAGGCCGGAAAGGAGGCGACGACATCCGCCGCACACTAGCGCAGGTTTGCTGGCGAGGTGAACCGAAAAGAGTCGTTATCCGAGGACCGGAGCCCTGGGCGGGACCAAAATAATTACCTCGCGCTGGTCCAGGTCTGCACAACCGCCTGCAAGGACTTTGATCGTCGCTCGGAAGATCTGCGGTCCCTCAGTGGATTCCACCATCGTGTTTTCGGCGGTCACCGAAAATCGCACCGTGCTGCCCGGATACACCTTGGTAAATGAATTACCAGAGATCACCGGTGCAGGCAGCGCTGGCGGAGCAGGTGGCGGCGAAGCATCCTTGGGTGTAATCGCGGTGATGAAATCGGCCGCGCTCTTGCCGACTGGCAGCGGTTCGCCCTTGTCGCCAACGGTGTTGCCAGTCTTCTGCGTGGTCACATCGAACTTGGAATAACGCGCAACCTGCGTGATTCCTGAAACCACCTGAGCGCCCAGTCCCGAGCCGTCCTGCGCAATCTTGAAAACGAGAGGACACTCTCCGCTTGCATCTGGCGGTTCGCCAGCGCCATTTTGTCCAGTGCAGCACTGCCCCGACGCACAGCCTGCCGGACGAGCGCCCGCATCCCATGCCACCGGAAGCACCACAGCCCCGGTTGCTTTTGCCGCCGCCACCAAATCGCTTGTGGCGTTGCAGATCCCACTTGGATCAAAGATGGCCCCCGTAATCGTGGTCCGGAGCGCCGACACACCAACCACCTTGGCGCAAATCTTGTTCAGCGCCGCGTGGGTTTCCGCCCGCGTGTGCGCTGCACCAGCAACTGCACCTGCGTACTCGGCGTAGATGGTCTGTGTGCTACCGCTCGTCAAACGGATGGAGCAGTTTGCACCAGATTCCCCTTTGGTGTGGAAAATGGCGTCACTGATCATCGTGATGACAGGCAGCGCGCCTTTGCGGAAGCCGGCTCCGCCAATCCCAGTCCTGTTGGCCGGAATGTTCGATACGCCAGAAACCACATTCCCGACGCCAGTTGCCAGCTGGTAGAGCGCCTCCATCTGTCCTTCCGGCAGGTCGTTTCCATGGCCCCGAGGGTTCGACCCGTTTAGCAACCGGCCCACCGCGCTCTGCGCCAAAATCACATCTGCCGTCATGTTTTGCAGCATGATGAGCGACTGATCGTCGACATTGCCAGGGAACGATCCCGACATTCCATACGGACTGACCGGGAAGTCCTCGACGGCAGCGACGCCAAACTGCGCATCTTTTGCCGCTGCTGCTTTGACGCCCGGAATGATCGCGTTGCTCAGGCTGTTGCGAAGCGCCTGGATGGATGGTCCCATGCTCCCCGTCGTATCGACGGCAAAGAAGGAATCCAGTGACTGCACGTTGGTCCCAAACTGAAGCGTCTGTTCTTGCGGGGCAGCCTTGTACGGTAGCTTGAAGAAAAAGTCCGTCGAAGCCCCAGTCAGCCGGAGCCACACCACCGTCAAGTTTCCATACGCCGAGTAGGTCTGTCCGTTCTCGCTGAACGAGGCCAGGACTTTCGAAAATCCGACCTTCGTCGTCGCACTCTGCGCAGCCTGAAACGATAGCCCGATGAGTGAGCCGACGTCCGAGTTTTCGAGAGTCAGCGACGCGCTATCGGAAACATCCACGACCGTTGCATCGGAAAAATGCGCCAGCACCGAAAACTTGCGCTGCGTCGTCTGGTTTAAGTCCACCAGCACGACATCGTTGTCCGGCGCCACCGTCAGGTGAGTGAGCCGACGCGGTCCCGGGGTCATCATGTCGCTTGGCGGCTCAGCGACACCGCCGAGAATCTCGCCTCCGCAGTTCACGAGGGAGAGCCCGACTACAGCCGCCAGCGACGAAAGCAGCACAAATCGAGATCGCTTCTGCCAAGTACGCGCGTGAAACAGCATGATCGCTCTCCTTGTGTGGGGGAAAGACGCACTCAGTTGTCTCTACGTACGTTAGTGTCAGAAAAGTGATTCGGAAACGGGCATTTGCGAAAAAAGCGCTTCGGTCTGGCTAGGCGCGCTGCTGAAGTTCGCCGCCCGAGTCGCCCTGCTCGTCGGTGAGTGGCGGGGATTCTTCACGAGTTCCGCCATCCTCACTCGGTGGTGGCGTCTCAGGGGGAAGTTCACTCTCGATCGGTCGCTCGGGCATGATCCTATTTCCTTGTGCGTGAGGCCCGTTGGTTCGTCTAGCTCGCGCTGGGAAGATTCCCCGAGAGCAAGCTGGGCACCATGAGCAGTTTGCTTGTCATTTTGAGCATATCGCGGATCGGGTCACGACGTAAAGCACCCTTGACGAAGACGATGCTTCGCTATACACGGCCCCAGGCAATTTACGGAGAGAACATGATCAAGTG
>CAYTGC010000634.1:0-2971 GCA_964437195.1 uncultured Myxococcales bacterium
TAGGATAGGAGGGTGAGCGGCTCTCCTCCGGTGCGTCGCAATCTCGCGATTCTCTTCCTTCTGTACTTTGCGCAAGGCCTCCCGTTTGGCTTTCAAAAAGAGCTCGCCACCTTTCTGCGCCAAGCCGGTCTGTCGCTGACCAAGATCACTCTCGCGCGCGGCATCGCGGTTCCGTGGCTGCTCAAAGCGCTGTGGGCGCCCCTGGTCGATCGCTATGGCCTGCCCGCGTTCGGACGCCGCAAGTCGTGGATCGTCCCGCTTCAGCTACTGCTCGCGCTGACGTTTGTTGCCACCGCGTTTTTCCCGCCCCAGGTCAGCTTGCCGACGCTGATTGCGCTGGTGCTGATCATGAACCTTTTGACTGCGACCCAAGACATCGCCGTCGATGGGCTTGCCATCGATCTGTTCAAGGGCCAGCAGGTCGGCGGCGCCAACGTCGCCCAGGTCGTCGGTTACAAGATCGGGATGCTCGTCGGTGGGGGTCTGCTCCTCCGCGCCTCAGCAAACATCGGCTGGCGCGGCATGCTGTTTTCTCTCGCCGCCCTGATCTTTGTCGTCCTCCTCGCCGTGCTGCCGCTCAAAGAGCCGGAGGAAAAGGCCCAGCACAGCGACGTTCGCAACCACCTGCGCGAAATCCTGGCAACGCTCGCCCAGCAGCTGAAGAGCCCCGCCGGAATGTGGCTCATCCTGTTTGTCGGCACGTACAAGATTGGCGAAACCCTGGTCGATGCCGTCTACAGCGTGTTCCTGGTTGATCGAGGCTACACGCCGGCGCAGATCGGCGGCTGGCTCGGGATCTGGGGCATGGTCGCCTCGACGCTCGGCTCGGTGACCGGTGGTTTTTTTGCGAGCCGCCTGCCAATCCTCACCGCCGTAACCATCACCAGCCTGCTCCGCGTCGCTGCGATGGGCGGAGAGTGCTACCTGACGTTCCTTTCCCCGCCGCTGCCTGCCGACATCCTCGCAGTGTCCATCGCCGAGCACTTTGCCGGTGGCGCGCTCACCACCGTGATGTTCGCTTTCATGATGCTGCGTGTCGACAAGCGCATTGGCGCCAGCCACTACACCGTGCTCGCCAGCGTCGAGGTCCTAGGCAAGATGCCCACTGGCCTCATCGCTGGCTTTGTCGCAGACCACGTCGGCTACCGCGCAACGTTTCTCCTTGGCACCGCGCTGTCGGCGGTGTTCTTGCTGGTCCTGATTCCGCTGCGCAAGCTGTCCGCTGTCTCCCCGCTCGATGCAGATTCCCCTTCCTAGTGCTTGACGGGGAAAAAGCGCCTTTGTAACGATTCGCGCTTGCTGCGCGACGGACCTCGGCCAAAGCCCGAAAACTGCGTCCCCCGTCGAAGCGGCTCCCGCTCTAGACCCAGGCAAACGTGGAGACAGCAATGCGAACTCGGCTATCCCTGACCCGGCGATTCCTTCCCCTTTTGTGCGCGTCGGGCTTTGCCCTTAGCTGCGGCGACGGCCAGATGATGGAAAACATGCCCGACGACCAAAAGCCCAAGGTCAATCCCTTTGCGGCCAAGCCCGAGTGCACGGGCGACAAGGTCGACTTCAAAAAGGGCTCGCGCGGGCTCGTGGTCAGCAACCTCGAGATCGCCGCATCCGGCCAAGGCATTGACCTCGACGGCGACGGCAAGGCGGACAACAAGCTCGGTGCAGTCGCATCGCTCGCCAACCCCGAGCTGGAAGGCACCTTCAAGGAAAAGCACGACGTCGTCATCCCGATGGAGTTCTTCGGCCCGACAACCGGCGACTCGATGTGCACCAAGTTCGCGATGTACCTGGGCCAGTTTCTCAAGGACCGCGACAAGGACGGCAAAGACAACACCTGGGAAACCGACAACGGCATCGCCAAGGGTGACTGCAACGACTACGACAAGAACGTCCGCCCGGGCGCTGCCGAGGTCGTGGGCAATCGGATGGACGATGACTGCGACGGGCTCGCCGACAACCCGACCCAGAAAAAACCGGCGGACGACGCGGCGGCCAAGATGGATTCCGATGGCGATGGCGTGACCGTTGCGGAAGGCGACTGCGACGACCGCGCCACCTCGCCGATGGTCCCGACCGACACCGGCATGATGCCGCTCGCCAAGCTGCGCCACCCGGCCAAGGCCGCCATGAGCATCGCCGCCGGCACCGAGCGCTGCGACGGCATCGACTACAACTGCGACGGGATCCCCGACAACGCCGCCCAGTGCGATCCGTTTGGCGACGCCAACATGTCGATCGACATCCAGAAGATCTCGCTCGACAGCCAGAGCCAGCCGATCCTGACCTTCAAAAACGGCCAGGTCAAAGCCAACAAGCTCACCGCAGGCCCGTCGGTCTTCCGCGTCACCGTGCCGATCAGCGACCAGCAGCTAGAGCTAGAGCTGTCCGGCGCTCGCGTCGAAGCCACGTTCCGCAACCAGGGCAACCTGACCTACCTCGACAACGCGGTGCTCGGTGGTGTGCTGCAAGTGATCAGCCTGGCCCGGCTCGACAAGATCATGGTCAAGGGCTTTCTGACGCCGCCGCAGTCGCTGTTCGACGCGCTGTTTGCCAATGGGGCGCTCGCCGAAGTGCTCCGGCTCAAGAAGGACAAAGACGGCCACTACCTGCCCGACATGGACGTCGATGGCGATGGCCTCGAGACGTTCTGGGCGCAGGACCCCGAAAAGACCCCGGCGCTCGTCGACACCTGCAAGGACGGCGACGGCACCATCATCAAGAACGGCGACACAAGCGTCCCCAACGACGATCCCAAGAAGCGCTGCGTGTTCGCCAAGGATCAAAAGGGCAACTTCCGCTTTATCGATGGCGTCTCGGCGGCGCTCAAGTTCAAGGCGGTTCCTGCCAAGCTGGGCGATGTCGTTGATACGATGGTCGGCAAGTAATCATCAGGCAAACCACCCATGAGCAAGAAAAAGCACCCCGTCAAAGCGCACATCACCGGCAACATCTGGAAGATCACGACCACCGT
>CAYTGC010000635.1:0-2970 GCA_964437195.1 uncultured Myxococcales bacterium
TTAGCATTCCGTCGAGAGAAGCCTGTTCTGTCCGCAGTTTTTCGACGGTGAGCCTTTTGCGTTCGACATCTTCTTCCAGCAGCACAAGCTCGCGGCAAAGCGCATCGAGTGACTGCTGACGTTCACCCAGCTGACGCTGGATCGCTTCGAGCGGCAGCGACGGCTCGATGTCTTCCCCGAGCTGCGCAAGCTGTCGCCCAAGTCGCACCGCGTCTTCCCGCAGCGTCGCCAATCCCTTCGGACACAGCCGCGAAAGCCGCTGCGCCAGATCCTTTTCTTCGTCGAGCAGCGCTTTGCGACTCGCCGCTTCCTGTTCCGCTGCCGTCAGATCGCCAACGCCAGCCTTTTGCAAAAGCAGCTCCAGCTTGTCCTGCTCCTGAGAGAGCGCCTCACGCAGCCGCGCCGCCCCCGTCCGCCCCGGCGAGATCACCAGCTTAAGCTGCCCGGGAAGCTCAAGCTCCGTCCGTTCGGTCAGAAGTCGCGTCGCCGCCCGTCCGTCGATGAGCTGCCCATCGATGACAAGTGGACCCGGTCCGACAAGCGCTAGCTCCAGCAGCGTCGCAACCGCCTGAAGCTCGACTTCGCGATCGCGTACAACGGCAGCCTGCTTCTGCAGCGCTGCGAGTTGCTTGTCATCGATCGGTAGCTTCAGCAGCGCGTCCGAAAGCGCGCTGCATCGAGCCTGTAGCGCCTCGGCTTCCGCGAGCCGGGCCAGAAGCTCCTCGTGTTCTGCTCCCAGTCGCCGCCGCTCGACCCGACGGACCAGCGCTGCAACTTCTGCCTCGACGGACTTCTTCTCGTCGCTCTTTTGCTTCCGTCGCGTCTCCGCCGCACGCCAAAGCTCTTCTTCCGCCACAAGTCCGATGCCGCTCGCCTGGATCCTCACCTCGCGCCGGAGCAGCTCTTCCTCTGAAACTCGCAGCTTTTCACGCCCGTCGCGACGCCGCTTCTGTCGCGCTCGTTCGCCGTCCAGCCGCTGCAGTGAAAGCGCCAGATCCTGTCGCACCGCCAAAAGTGCCTGCTCGCGCTGGTGCAGCGACAACAGCGCCGACTCGTCTCGCAGAAGCTCCGCTTTGAGCGTCTCTAGCGTTCCAGCTTCGGAATAGCGACGGAGCTTGTCGCGCAGCTCACCCAGCAAGTCAACCTTGCTCTCGTATTCGGAAAGCCGTCGTCGCAGCTCCGAGAGTTTGCTCGCAAGCTGCTCGACTTTTTCACCCGCTTTCCGCAGCTCCTCGCGTGGACGGCCGGCTTTGCCGAAGTTCTGCTCGTAGCGCTCGCGAAACACATCGAGCAGCTTGCGCCCGATCTCGCCCGTCAGCACGCTGCCCACTTCCGCTTCCAGTGCCGACTGAAGGTCCCGCTGCAGTGACGAAGCACTCTGGTGGTTGCGAAATGACTCGCCCTGCGTCACCCACAAAAGACCACACAGGCCTTGGTGCTCACTCTTGGGATCGGCGTTGGCTTTCTGTGGCGTATCAAAGCGCAGCAACCGAGAAAGCTCCTCCTCGGCAGCCAGGCCTTCGAGTTTACCCGTCGGTGTCACCAGCTCGGCGCGAGGGTTCTGACAGAAGGCCTTATATAACGAATACGGCTTTCCCCCAAGCTCCAGATCGAGCCGCAGCTCGGGCCGAACCTTGCTCCCAAACGGTAGAAGCTCGTCGGTGACCGATGACTTGTGCTTCAAAAACAGCGCTGCCCGCAGCGCGTGTAGTAGCGTCGATTTGCCGTCTTCGTTGTCACCAGCAATCACCGTCAGTCCGTCGCGCAGCTGGTCGATCACCACCGGCCCGACGAGCTTGCGGAAGTTGCGCACTTCGATACGTCGAATCCGCATCGTCTACGCCTCCACCGCTTGCCGATATTCCTCGACGAGAAGCTTCAACGCAAGGCGGGCCCGATCACCCGCTTCGCTGGGCTGCGCTTGTTTTTCTCTCAGCTCAGCGACGACATTGCGAAGAAGACCCTCCGTGGGCAAGCCATCTAGCTCGGCATCACTGACCTCGGGCAAAAGTGCTTCGTCGCTCACCCGCAGAAGGTGCAGCTTGGCCTGCCACTCGGCGAGCAGCCGACGCAGCGTCCGATCGACCGACAGCGTCAGCGAGCCCATCAGCGTCAAGTGAAGCAGCGTCCGACTCGGTGGCCCCGGCAGGCCCGACAGCGTCGCTTCGACGAGCGGCAGATCCGCTTCCGAGCGCAGCTCCAGCTTGCGCTTTTCCCAGTGAAAGTGCCCGATTGCCACCGGCTCGACGCGCGGCGGCTGCCCAGTCGCCGCAATCTCGACGACGAGCGCGCGGCCACTTGGGCTCTGGTCGGGTTCTTTGAAGCGATCGGGCTCGGGCGTCCCCGAGTAATAGGTCCGCTCCGCGATCGGCAAAAAGCCATGCCAGTCGCCGAGCGCCAAGTAATCGAGCCGCGCCCGCACCACCCGGTCGTCGGCGATCTCATTGGTTGCGTCGCTGCGCTCGGGCAGTCGGTTCTTCACCGATCCATGTGCCACGCCAACGCGAATCGCGCCCGCGGGTGATTCCATCGTATCGAGCGCGTCGCTTACGTCGATCGATTCGTGTCGACGCAGAAGTGGCGCCGGCAAGATCGCCAGCTGGCCGTTTTTTAGAATCAGTGGCTCTGGCTTCAGCATGGGCAATACGTTCGACGGCAGCCCGAGCCGCACGAGCCGCGTCCACACACTCTCGCCGAGCGCCGCGTCGTGATTGCCCGGCAAAAGCAGCCACGGCCCGGAAAAGCCCGCCATTGCGTTTACCGTCCGGCGCAGCACCTCGTCGGGAACCGTGTGGCTGTCAAAGACATCGCCAGCGACGATCACACAGTCGGCATCTCTGTCCTTGGCAAGCTGTGCGAGGCGCTCGACGGCACGCACCCGCTCAATCTTCAGCAGCGCCGCCTGATCGGGATTCTCACCGACGAGATCCGCGAACACTTTGCCGATCTGCCAGTCCGCCGAGTGAACAA
>CAYTGC010000636.1:0-2970 GCA_964437195.1 uncultured Myxococcales bacterium
CTCCGCCTCCGGTTTATCAGCAGACTCCGCCTCCGGTTTATCAGCAGACTCCGCCTCCGGTTTATCAGCAGACTCCGCCTCCGGTTTATCAGCAGACTCCGCCCCCGGTTTATCAGCAGCAGCAGCAGCAGGTCATGCCGGTACATCCGGGGCAGTTTGGCCAGCTCCTTTCGCAGATGCAGCGACTGTCGTTCAGCGACGAAAAGCTCAACTACGCACGCGATCTGGTGAACTCTGGGTACTACTTTACCTGCGAGCAGATTGTGCAGCTCATGAAGACATCGGCGTTTGGTGATGAGCAAGTGAAGATCGGTTCGGCGCTGTATCCGCGTGCGGTCGATCCGCAGAACTTCATGCAGATGACTTCGGCCCTGACCTTCGAGAGTGATCGTCAGAAGCTACGCCGCCTGCTGGGCAAGTAGTCTTATCGTCCTCCCGCCAGCGCCCCCAAGAAACGATCCATCGACTCTTCGGTCACGTGATCCATCACCACAGCTTTTAGGTAGCGCGGCGTCCCGTCGTGACGATCTGGAACGAGTGTGAACCGCTCCGCAACAGGGGGTGGAATCCGCTCTGCTTTCATTGTCACGACGTTCATTCCGGGCTCACGAAAGAAGGGAATCCCAAGCTGCGCAAGACCTGCGCACAGGCGATCGGTCCGAGCCAGCAGTCCCTTGATAAAACGGATTCCGCCCGCTGATCCATACGCTGACAGAATCATCCAAACCGCAATCGCTGCAGCCCCGGAACGGCTCCCGCACAGGGTGTAGTCTTTGCCATGCACATAGGCGGCTGCCTCCGTGCAGACATGATGCAGGAGTCCTTTTCGGCACAGAAAAATCCCGGTGCCGTACGGTGCTTGCAGCATCTTGTGGGCGTCTAGGGTCATCGACTGAACCTTGGGATTTCGGAAGTCCAGCCGATGATTGGGGGTCGAAAACGGATAGATAAATCCTCCGAACGCGGCGTCAATGTGAACCCGGTAGTCAACCTTCAGATCGTCGAGCACGCCAGCAAAGGCATCGATGTCGTCGACCGATCCGAACATCGTCGTTCCCATGTTGAGGATGCACAGAAACGCCCGTTTTCCCTGCTGGGTGGCCGCCTCGATCCGCTCACGCAGGACGAGCAGGTCCATCCGGCGGCTGTGTTCATCGACAGGAATTTCGATCACATCAATCCCAAGCAGGTTGCCTGCTTTGTGCGCGGAGTAGTGCGTGTCTTCTGAGCACACGATCGCAAGTGACGAAGGCGAAATTCCCAATTGGCCAAACGCGTTGCGCATGATCCACATCGCTTCGATGTTGCACTCTGTTCCACCGGTCGCGACATAGCCGTCGTACCCGCCCTGTGGCGCTCCGGCGATCTCTTCAGCGCACAAGCGAATGAGATCGACTTCCAGCGCCTGCGTACCGGAAAACGCATGCTCGGATTCCGTCAGGGTATGACAGCCAATGTGGTTGGGATTTTCGCGCAGGCAGAGCAAGAACGGGTGTTCATCAGCAAATTTCTCGACGGGAAAGATCTCGCGGTCGAGAAATGAGCCAGGAAAACCCAGTACATCGGCATGAGAGTATCGAAGGTTGTGTTCGATCGCTGCCCGAACTGCAGCTTGATATTCCGGTTTCGCCATCGCTCGCCAAAACATCGGCCTTTTCCTTTCGTTTCCGCACGGGCCGCGCCGCGCTCAGCGTCACCGGTCCCGATTTTGTGGTCACATTTGCAAGGCTGAGACAAGAGTCACATCATCCGCGCCGAAGCGGGACTAGGCTACGTAATGACGCAGGTAAAATACTTCATATTGTGTGTCACATGAACCCAAATCCAACACTGCCAAGCGACGCCACCCAAGCTGTCTATCAGGCACTCGACAGCGTGATCGATCCAGAGCTGGGCATTGGAATCGTATCACTGGGCCTTGTGTATGACGTAAAGTGCCAAGATGAAAGCGTACAAGTCGCGATGACCATGACGACTCCGACTTGCCCACTGGGCGAGGAGCTGCGCGAACAAGCAGAAGCCGCAGTCGCTCGACTTCCTTTTGTGAAGCAGGCGCAAGTCGACTTGGTGTGGGATCCGCTGTGGACGCCTGATCGGATGCAGCCTGCGGCCCGGCGCGCGCTCGGTTGGGAGTAGTCATCGTGACCAAGCGGCAACCAGAACCCAAAGGGAACGACCGCCCAGATCGGAGCCTGGGACTTCGCCGAGCGCTTCTGCTTCTGGTTTTGGGAACCGCACTTCTGGCGATTTTCGGCGGTCTTTCGCGGCTTGGGATTGTGTTTCCGCTTCTGGCTGCGGGATCAGTCCACCACGGATCGCTGTTTGTTCTGGGGGTTTTCCTCTCCCTGATCTCCCTCGAAAGAGCGCTTGCCCTCGCCCACCCGCTGGCCGCTTCCGCACCGATCTTGGGAGTGCTTGGAACACTCTTGTTGCCGGTTTCTGTCTCTGTCTCTCTCTTTGTCAGTGCGCTCGCCAGCGCTTGCCTTGCGGCGGTCAGCACGGTGATGTATCGCAGGCAACCTGCTGCTTTTACCGGACTCCCTGTGGTAGCAGCGCTGCTGCTTACCGTGGGAAGTGTGCGGCTTCTGCTGGGCGGTCCGGTGTTTTCCGTGGTGCCGCTCTGGCAGTCGTTTTTCATCCTCACGATCGTCGCTGAGCGGCTTGAGCTTTCGCGACTTGTGAAGACCCCGCCCAGTGCGACCAAGGTGCTTCTTTTGCTGGCGCTCGTGCTGTCCACTGCGGCTCTGCTGCGACACCTTGCGCCTCAGGTCTTTCCTCATGTGTTTGGTCTGGCGATGGCACTGATTGCACTTTGGCAGCTTCGCCACGATGTGGCCCGACGGACGGTCAGGCAGTCCGGGCTGCCGCGCTTTGTCGCGTTCGGAGTCCTAGGTGGTGCGCTGTGGCTTCTGCTCAGCGGTCTTCTGTGGCTGTGTCTTGCGATTCCGCCGGTCGGTCCGCGCTACGACG
>CAYTGC010000637.1:0-2970 GCA_964437195.1 uncultured Myxococcales bacterium
CGCCAAGATCAAGGTGCTGGTGAAGCGCATCCTGAAAAAACACGGCTATCCGCCCGACCTTCAGGAAGAAGCAACCAAGACTGTCCTTGCCCAAGCCGAGCTGCTCTGTTCCGACTGGGCGGCGTGATGGGCTATCGAAGCCACCTGCGGCTGCCAAGGCTGACCGCGACGCCGAGCAGCGGCAGAATAGTGAGCACTGCGAAGAACAAGCTGCGCGGCAGGATGTCCCACAGTCCGCCGATGCGACCGGCCATCCAGAAACCGACCGCTGTTGCGACATACCACGCACCGATCCATCTTCCCCCCTGCTGCATGGGAGCGAGGCGAAGGACAAGCGACGGACCCAGCGCTCCGACCAGAAGCTCGGCGAGAGACAGCATGAGAAGACACGCGAAAAGCCAGCCCAGGCTGACCCGTGACATGTTTCCTGATAGCTGCGCAGCGAGGACCAGCGGGACGTAAGCCAGACTTGTCACGGCCATTCCGATCGTGATTTTTGTGAAGATGCGATCGATTCCTTTTGCCGTACGGAACTTCGAATCCAATCGGGAAACGAGCGGTGACACCGCAATCACCAGGCCAGAGTGTAGCGACGCCATGTACGGCACCGGCAGCTCCCAGCGTAGGAATCGGCGCTCCGTGTGATCGCGTGCCCAGAGAAGCAGGGTCGTGCTCGACTGCATGTGTGCGATCGTGAAGAGTACGGAGACAAGACATAGACAGAGGAGCAGAGGGAGAGAGCCGGGTTTGTCATGGCTGCCGGTCTCATCAGGTGGACAGGGAAGCTGCTCCGCGGCGTGTAGCAGTGATCGTTGCGAGCGGATCACTGCCCATGCGGTCAAGAGTCCCAGCGATGCCAGTGCGAAGGCTGCGGACCACCCGAGCCAGCGGCGCGCGGCTTCTCCAACAACTGGACTGACGATGGCACTGGCATTGGCAAGCAAGTAGATGAAGGTCAGTCCTTCGTCTTGCTGCGTGGGGGCGTTCCTATACAGTCGCACAGCGAGCGTCTGCGGCGCAGACTTGGCCATGCCAGACCCGATGGCTACCAGCAAAAGACCTGCGTACAGAGTCGGAACATTCTGGACCATGAGGAGTGCGTATCCCAAGGCCGCGGCAAGGTAACCCAGCGATGCGACGCGCACGACGCCGATCCGTCCGTCCGCGACAATTCCCCCAAGCAAGGGGGACACGTAGCTGACAGCGATGAAGCAGCCGAGGTGGTCTGTCGCGTTGGCGGTGGTAAATCCGAACCGTTCGCCGAGGTAGAGCAGCAGCAAGCTGAGCAGCAGGAAGAAAGCAAACCGCTCACAGGCAACCGAGACTGAAAGGGACAGAAAACCGGGCGGATACGTACGCATGGGCCACACTCCTTCTGGGGTGGCCAGCGTCTATGGTTCTGTTTGGCAAAGCAGCAAGCGGCGCACTGGCAAAGCGGGGGGACACGCGGTGACAAAAGCGTTACCAGCGATTGTCACTTCTCATCATCGTCACGCCTTGCACGTTGGTAGAGCAGTAGCAGTCGGGGGTGATATTCCTCGGCATAACGCCAGTGACCCACCGGGGTCCAGCCCTCCTTGCACATCTTGCAGTCGAGCTGTTCTTGGTCATAGCGCTTGGCGTACAAGACCGAAAACTGCTTCGTTTCACCGCTCGTCATGTTGATGGTGGCGCGAATATCGGCGGCATAGCTCCCAGGAACAGGGCAAGCGTCAAAATCGAGCACGGGTCGGATGTCAATGCTTCGGATGCCAGGGATGTAGCGTCGGAGCAGATCGATCTGATGTTGGTCCTGGGGGGATTTCTCAGCGGTCGACAGTTGCCCTGCGAGCCGCCGATCTTTGCGGACAATCTCTGCCGGGTTGTCAGCCGGGGCCATGGTTGCAGGTACGTTCAGGAGCAGGAAGTCGCCCGGCGCGAAGCCGATCAAGCTGTTGCGGACGAACATCACTTCGTTTTGCAAATTGGCGAACGTGTTGCCAAACATGCAGACCACTCGACGACGATGGGCCCGTTCTGGCGCATGCAGAAGCGGCGTGTAGCGCTGCAAGTTGTGGAAGTTTCCCTGAATCGCATAGACGGATACCGAAGGCCGGTCACCGAGCAGTTCCGCCGCCTGCCGGTAGGCCCCTGAGCAGAGCGGTTGGCTAATGTCGAGCAAGTACAACCGGAGATTGCGGTTGCGGTGTAGCTCAAGGAACCGCTGTGTCAGTCGCACTTCGTCTTTGCCGTCTCCGCAACCGAGCCCGATCACATCGAGTCCGACCGGCCCGGCCAGCTCAGCGATGCGCTCAGCCACACGCCCGAGCGGCATCAGGTTCCGTGCGGTCGTGTAGCTCTCTTGCTCTGCGATGGCACACCATGCGGCGGCGCTGCTTGGGTCAAGGTACAGATAGGTCTGCTCCAGATGTCCGCCGCGACCTTTAAGGTGAAGTGTCAGCTCGTTGTGCAGCTTCAGCGCATCAAACTCTGGCGTCAGCCAACAGTTCGGCGAGAAGTCTTGCACGCGCTGCGGACGGCCTGTGACTTGGTCGCCGATTGGGCTTGGATCGATGCGAAGCTCGGGCACAGACTGAAGGTGCATGAGCGTCATCCTGGTTGGTGGCCTGCGACCCGTCTCCACGTTGCGCAGCGTGCTCTCGGAAATTCCCGCCCGATCAGCCAGGACTTTGCGGGTCAGTCCCGCTGCTTTGCGTCGCTGCTCAAGGTCTGCGCCCCAGGCTTTCAGCACTCGCGACTCGGTACTCTCCGGCTCGACGATGCCAGCGCTCAGGTGAAGTTCAGCAGCTACGTCTGCGCGATGGGAATCGGCCTGGTTTTTTTCGGCCTGCGGAAGCGCTTCACGGAGCGTCGCCACCGCTCGCCGCAGTGCGTCCCGTTGTTTGACTGGGCTCTTCTTCAGCAGCTCGTTTAGGACATCAATCGTCCCCGCAAACAAGGTTCTGACCGGGATGCTCTCCGTCTGTTCCA
>CAYTGC010000638.1:0-2970 GCA_964437195.1 uncultured Myxococcales bacterium
GGCAACGAAGCGAGCAATCTGTGTCAGACAGTCGCCGATCTGTTCAGACACCCGCTGCCTGGCGGGCAAGATCGGATTCCCTTACCGTGGGGGGTATTTGTTCCAGCCAATGAACTTGATATGTTGAACCGATGAAAAGGAACGGCATCTCAACGATCAGGATTCACGCCCTGCACTCGCTTACTCTGAAGTTGGGCCTTGTGTGGCTCCTTGCCCTCATGAGCTGTCAGCGACCGCTGAGCAAAGGCGGTGCCTCTAACGAACTGGCCCCGCGTGCGGGTGTGGCTCCCGATGCAGCCACGGCTCCGAAGACTCCCACTGCGGCCGCCGCCGAGCCGATCGTCGTGGTGGGAACTCCGTTGGTGCGTGGCCCCAGCTCGCCTCAACTGATCCGGGAGACCATTGGGGGACGCTACCTCCCGGACCTCATGCGTTGCTATCGAGAGACGCTCGCCACGCAGCCTATGGTGGTCGGCCGTATCTCGCTGGCCCTTAACATCGGCAAAGACGGAGTTGTTTTCAACACCAATATCGAGTCGGACAGCGCCCAGAGTCAATCACTGGAAGACTGCGTCACTGCGGTCGGTCGGGGCTTCCGCTTCCCGGCACCATCGGCACAGGTCGTGACAACG
The DNA here is from genome assembly GCA_964437195.1 of uncultured Myxococcales bacterium. Lineage (GTDB taxonomy): Bacteria > Myxococcota_A > Polyangia > Palsa-1104 > JAEUJZ01 > JAEUKA01. Next base: position 633 of record CAYTGC010000638.1, read on the forward strand.
GTACCGATCGTATTTACGCGATCCGACGCAATGGACCACGAGTAGCACTTGATAGTGACTTTTCACGGCATCGTCCCCACGAGCTCATCGAAGCTGACGGACCGCTCCTTGAAGTGAGCGGGTAGATGAGGAAGGAGACCTCTCTGCGATCCGTCTTCAGTGTCCCTCTGTGGACGTGCTGTCTAGGGTGTCGAGGAAAATAGCCTCGAATCGAGTCTTGTCGGCCTTGGTGCCCACGCGCACGGCTGGTCCGCCGTCATCCTTTTTGGTCTGTCCCGCGTTCGCGCCACTTTGAACGACGGTGACTCTCATTGGCTCATACGTGACAACCTCTGGGTGCAGCACAGCGACAGCCGCCAACGGATCCCACCAATATAGGAATCCGCCGGCGATGCCCGGGGTCACCTCGCCATCCTTGGTGATCGCTGCCACAATCTTGGCCTCTTGGGTGCGGGCCTGTGCTTGCAGTTTGGTCGCGAACTCGGCGGTCATCGGAACGCTGTTGGTCGCGTTCAGCGGTACCAGGCTCACCGTATTTGCCTCCAGCGCGGACAGGACGAACGAGGCGGCTGGGGGGTCGACCCAGACGTTGAACTCTTGCGAGTTGTCAAAGCTCGTGGGCGCTCCGCAGCAGAGATTGCCAGGGACGGCAACGGCGCCTCCCATCATGTACACATGATCGATGTTGTTCTTCAGGCGCGGGTTCTCTTTGAGTGCGGTAGCCACATTGCTTACGGGGCCGGTCACCACCAGCGTGACCTTCTCGGGGGACATGGAGATGATCTGGCTCAGCAGCTCGGCGGCATTGAGTGGCGACGACATCGCGCTCTGACTACAGCTGGCAAAGACACTCGACAGGGTCTTGTCAACGCTGTCGCGGAGGTCCTTCGGGAACTCGTTCACAGCGGTCGGTGAGCCATCGGCAACCATCACATCAGGGAGACCGCATTGTTCAAGCAAGCAGCGAGCGTGCTTGATGCCTTGCCCGGGATAGGCGGCTCCACTGTTCGTGACCGTGACCGCCTTCAGCGCAAGATGACCGAGCTTGTGTTCACGGCAGAGATAGCTGATCGCAGCCGTATCATCGAAATCCATGTCCGTATCGACGATGACGGGCTTGGCCATCGGAATTGTGTACCCTTCTCCGCATCCGGAGATGGCGAAGATCAATAGGGAAGCAGGGACCCAACCGAGCAAATAAGCTTGTTTCACGACGCTCTCCTGTTTGTTTGGCGTTGCCTCACCAGAGGACGAATACGTCGCATATCCCGATCGGCACAACAATTATTCTGGCGATCCATCGACGAGTGTCTTCCCCCACTGATTTTGACCGGTTGCAGAGGACTCAGAATGCTAGCGAAGAACGAGGAGCCCTGAGTCCGGGATGAGCAACGCGATGCTGCGCGCCTTGCGGGATACGTGTGATGAGGCCGCGCTTTTTTCGAGTTCCACGACCATGCAATGCACTGGTGGTGGAGTCACATGAAAGCGGCGCGCGCGGTCTTGTCGGCGGGCGCTATGCGGCGCAGCTTGGTGTAGCTGTGGATGAAGGGGAAGTACAGCAGTTCCACACCAGTCGTCGCGAGCCGCAGGATCAGAGCTACGACGATCAAACCGTGGCTTGGAGACCGCCGGAACAGACAACGGCCCGCGATGTGAAGCTCGTGCCGACTCGGCCACAGAGACGACAGCCAGCTCGAGGACGGGCGCTTGGTCGATGAATGAGGACGATTGTATGACCTGACAGTTGCGGAGAGGGGCCATTATGGCAGTCTTTTTCGTCGGAGAGGAAGGAATCTTTCCGCGCCTTCCGAGCGCGTGCGTTGATACTCACGGTGCTATCCACAAGCTCCTTCCAGAGTTCCTTTTTATACGCTTCGACCCCTTCCCTCGATGGTTCCACTTCACAATCTCAGTTGGAATGGGACACATGAGGCGGAGGATACCGGAGGCTATCGTACCGAGAGATTGCTTGCCAGCATCGGGAGTAGGGAGGAAAGCAGGGTCGGCTGTGTTGCGTCTGGCTGCTCACGAAGGATTCCGGAATGATCACCAGGGAGACGGGGAAAGTAGCGCAGCAGCGCACTGCGAACCGCAGATGGACTTAATCGACCCCGATCCGCAAGGCCACGTAGCTCGTCTTGAAACGCGAAGTAAGAGTGCGAGCTTACCAAGGCCAGCCAAAAATTCTGGAGCTGAGGGCTGCCGCGCATCGAGGTATGAGATGCATAATATGCAGTCACTCGTTCGGTGAGTTGGGACAGCAGTCCTTCGGTGTAATCGTGTACTTCATCACCCTCTTGAGCAAAGTACAGGTGAACCCGAACCGTCGATGGCA
>CAYTGC010000639.1:0-2967 GCA_964437195.1 uncultured Myxococcales bacterium
TGATGCGTCCTCTTGTGGCGCGGCTCGGCGGCAAGGAAATCCGGGCACTCGAACCGTCGGCGGGAATCGGGCGCTTTGTGCATGCGCTGTCGCTGGAAGGCTTCGAGCGGGTGCGCTGGACGGCCGTCGAGTATTCCCATGTGTCGGCGCAGATCCTTCGTCACCTGCGGCCCGACTGTCAGGTGGTCCAGGGGTCGTTTGAGTCGTTTGTCCAGCGAGAGGAAGCGGCGCTCTCGGGCAAGCTGCACCTCGTCGTAACGAATCCGCCGTATGGCGAGCGTGGCGCGACGATGGCCGAGGACAAGAGCCCCGCGTACCGTCTGCGCGACGCCTATCCCTACTTTGTGTTCCGCAGCGCCGATCTGCTCGCGCCGCTTGGCTACGGCGCGTTTGTGATTCCTTACGGATTCCTGTCCGGTCGCAATCCAGAGCTATCCGGCCATCGGAAGAGACTCCTTTCACGGCATCATCTGCTTGCTGCATTTCGGCTTCCCGCGTCTCTGTTTCCCGGCGCCAGCATCGTCACGGATCTGCTGCTCATCCAAAGTCGCGGACAGACGCTGGCAGAGATTCCCAGTGAAGACCTTCCGCTTGTCGAAGGGCGATATTTCGAGCTGTTCCCGAATCACATCCTGGGCAAGGAAGTCCGCACGGGCGAGGAGGATGGATCGAAGTTTGTGCGGTTTGGCTATCAAGTGCAGGGGACTTTCACGCGGCTTCCCGACTTCACCGTGCGGCCTCTCTGTTCCGATTGCAGCGTCGAAGCGGCCCCCGCAGCACGGGCCACGACACCGCGCAGCAAAGGGCCGTCCGAGCTGCCGATCTTTCTGCTTCCGGAAGAGATCCAGACCGCGATTGCGCTCGGCGATCGGGTCAGCAAATACCTCGGACTCCTTTCATCGAGCAGCGCCGAGGCGCTGGAAAAAGCCACCCGCCAGCATCCCGAGCTGCTGGAAGCGCTGGAGTCCTATCGCAAGCTTGTGGGCGGACCGCCAAGACAGAGTCGCGCGCTGATAGAGCACAGATTCCGTCCGCAAGTCGTGTCTCTGCTCTCTGCATTTACTGATTCGGGGGAAGTCGTCACGCAGCTGCGCGAGCCCCCTGCGTACAGGCCCAGTCTCTCTGCGGACGAGAAGGGAGTCGCGGGACACGCCTCCTTCCTGTACCGAACCGAGCGCGCGGTCTCGCTGGAAAGACTCGCGAGCTTCCGTCGAGCCATGGGACAGACAGACAATGATCTGGCAACGCTGCGCACTGCACTTGTGGCTGCAAAGTGGTGTGTGGATGGGCGAGAGTGGCTGCCGGAAGACGACTACTATTCGGGATTCCTATGGCCACGCTACGATCGAGCGGTTGCGCTCACCCAGTCAAACGGGGACGCTACGGAGCGAGCGGTCGGAGCCGTCCAAGCTCGTCGCCTGCTGGAGCTGATCGATCCGGTTCCGCTGAGTGTGATTGAGCCCGATCCGCGCCTCAACTGGGTACCCCTTGCGGTGCAGAGAACGTGGCTGACGGCGTTCACGGGAGTCGAGACGCCGGAGCTGGAGCGTCGAAACCACCATGTCATTCCCAAACGGATGGCGCTCGTCGACCTGGCGCATCGGGGGCTTTCGCCCGAGCTTGTGGTCGCGATCGGATTTTTGAACTTCGACTATGCCCTGTTTCGGATTCCCAATGCGCCGCGCGAGATCGATACCGCAACCGGAAAAGAGGAGTCCGAGAGCAGTTCCCAGAATCGGGCGCGGGTGAACTACGAGAAGCAAGCGAACGAGCACTTCCGCGCCTTCCTTCGCGAAAATCCCGCCGACGGAGAGCTGGTCACCGAAGCCTACAACCGTGCATTCCGGGGCTGGGTCGAGCCGAGCTACCGAAACTTTGTGATGCCCGCGCGCTGGGGAAGCAGAATCGAGCTGCGGGCCCACCAAAAGGCCGGCGCGGCGCGGCTTCTGTATCACCTGGGCGGGCTGCTTGCATTTGACGTGGGCGTCGGAAAGACGTTTACCGGACTCGCCACGCTTGCGCGCCTGCGAGAAGAAGGAAAAGCCAAGCGGCCCGTGGTGGTCGTTCCCAACTCGATTGTCTGGCAGTGGTACAAAGCGGCGCAGAGTGCGGTTCCTGGTGCGCGCGTCCTCGTCGTGGGGGCCGAGCGCTACATCGGTCGGAGCGGCACGCTGGTTTCACGCACCGACAAGCCGGAAGAGCGGGCGCTCAAGTGGCGACTGTTTCAAGCGGGTGCTGCGGATCTGGTGATCTGCACGTACACCACGTTTGCCAAGGCTGCGACCCGGCCCGAGAGCCGAGAGGCGTTTGCGTGGAACTCTCCGCCCCTTCTGCGGCTGCTCGGACTGGAAGCGCGTGATGCGGAACTCGATGCCACAGAAAAGGATGACGACAAGAAAAAGAAGCCAAAACGGAAAGCGAGCAAGGCCAAGATCGTCAAGCAGTTTGGCGAGTCGATGGGCCTGTCTGCCGAGGAGATTGAGAAGGCCGCAGAGACGGCCGCGCTCAACCTGGAGCGAGAACGGGAGGCCGAGCGCGAGCGGATTCGCAAGCTGATTGCCAGCCTGTCGACCTACAGCGAGCGCGAGCGGGCGATTCTGCAACACCGGATTGCGCGCTGGGCAAGCCTCACCGCAGAGCGGGAAGATGCGGACCCCGGAATCTACTGGGAGGACTTGGGAATCGACGCGCTGTTCGTCGATGAAGCGCAGAACTTCAAGAACCTGTGGCCGGTGATTCTGCGTCCGAACCAAGAGATGCCGAAGTATCTGGGAGGCATCGACCGGGCGAGTCAGCGCGCGATGGAAATGGCAGTGCGGGCGTTTCTGGTGCGGCAGAAAAACGGCGGCTCAGGCGTGTACCTGCTATCGGCCACGCCTGCGAAGAACAGCCCGCTCGAGTACTTCTCACTACTGAGCTATGTCGATGGGGAAGCGTGGGCGCGGCTCGGAATCACCGACTCTGCGA
>CAYTGC010000640.1:0-2963 GCA_964437195.1 uncultured Myxococcales bacterium
CGAGCGCAAGATGGGCGAACCACCGATTCCCGATGCGGCCAAGTGGCGGGCCATCAAGTCTGAGAAACCGACGGAACATGCGTTTCGTATCGCCGCGAAGGCCGAGATGGAAGTCAGTTCGCTGCTCGACAAGCCCCGTTATCTGCTGTTCGTCGACGCCGATCTGGACCCAAGCGGGGTTCTGCGTGAAAAGGGCGGACTCGATGAGGCCTGGAAGGTTCAGCAGCAGGCCATCCAGAAGCAGCTGCCGGGGCTCCGTCTGGTTCGGCTCACCGGGCATGTCGGGCCTGACAAAGACCGCGAGCACAAGGAAGAGCTGAAGATCGCGATTTGCGTCCGTGAGCTACATTCCTCGTAGGAAGAGACTTTCATCATGTATCAGTCCCGTTTGACGCTTGCTCCTGGCTCGACGATTCCACTCCCGGCGCGTGGGGGGATCGCGGCATCGTGTCACATCATCGACGACGACTCCATCTTGGCGGTCAATGCCGCACTGGCGACCGGGCGACCGCTGCTGGTTCGGGGCGAGCCCGGAACCGGAAAGAGTCAACTGGCACGGGCTGCCGCCGAATCACTCGGGCGGGCTTTTGTTTCGCACACGGTGGATTCACGAACCGAGACGCGCGACCTGCTGTGGTCTGTCGATGCAGTGGCCAGACTCGCCGAAGCCCAGCTTGTCGGGGCACTGCGGGATGGAAGTGAAACAGCACTGCGCGAGCGTCTGGCGATCCAGCGTTTCGTGCATCCGGGGCCGCTGTGGTGGGCGTTCGATTGGGAATCCGCAGAGCAGCAAGCTGCCGCGCTTCAGCTTGTGGCCCCGCCGAAACCTGATGGATGGAAATCCGAGAACGGAGTGGTCGTGCTGGTCGACGAAATCGACAAGGCCGATCCATCGATTCCTAACGGACTGCTCGATGCGTTTGGCCATGGCCGCTTCGAGGTTCCTGGCCGCGAACCCGTCGTCATGAATCCCAAGGCAAGGCCGCTGGTGGTTGTGACCACCAACGAAGAACGAGCGCTTCCCGATGCGTTTCTGCGGCGCTGTCTGGTGTTGCCGCTGTCCCTGCCCAAAGACCGTTCGGAGCTGATTGCGACGCTCTGTGCGAGAGGCCGCGCTCACTTTCCCCAGGTGGCAGAGGAAGTCGTCCAGAAGGCCGCAGAGCTGTTGGCCGACGACCGAGAGAAGCTACGCAATACCGATCTCTGTCCGCCTGGACTCGCGGAGTACATTGATCTGCTGCGGGCTGTGTGCGAACTGGAATCGAGTCAAAAGAAGCAGCTCGCCCTTCTGACCCGCATTGCCAAGTTCGCGCTGAAGAAGCACCCAGACTCGTGGGAGCGGTGAGGTCTGTGGCCAAGAAAGAGCCGCAGACCACGCCACCTGTACGCGGTCGCACAGGGGTCTGGCGGGCCGATTTGGTCCGGCTTCTGGCCGCCGTGCCAGCGTCGCAAGTCGATGCGTCCGCTACACAGCTTGGCTTTGAAGCGCCAAAGAAACTGCCCCGCCAAAGACGGCCAAAGTCCGTGCCGGTGTCAACGTCACCCGTCGAGCCACAGGGGCAGGTGGAACCAGATCAGCCAGCGATCCCGTTTTTCCGCTTAGAGCAGATGACATTTTCGGACCCACCGGGCGCGTCTGGTCCTGACTCCGAGTCGCCAGGGCTTCAGCCAGCGGACCTACACAACCCAGACTACTCGATGTTCTTCACTCCAAAGTCCGAGCCACTGTCGCCGTGGTCGCGGCTGTGGCCTGCACTGCGGAATGCCCTGCAAGGATCTGCAAAAACCAGGAACCCGGACCTGCCCAAGCTGCTGCGAATGTGGAGTCGCGGCGAAGTGGTCCATCGCATTCCGCATCAGTCCCGCCGAGTCTGGGCCGAGCGCGTCGCGCTGTGGGTGGATCGAGGTTCGAGGACGCTGCCTTTTCGTTCCGATCAAAATGAAGTCTATCGCCGACTGCTCGACTGCTGCGGGTATCGGGGCGTGCAAGTCCGAGTCATTGATGGTGCGGACCAGGCGACCGTTACAGCACGAGGGTTGGACTACGCAGCGGGGGTCCGGCTGAATCCAGAACAGCCTGTGCTGGTGCTGGGGGATCTGGCCGCGTATGGCTCAGCAGCGGAGCAAGCAGCGTGGCTCCGCACGGGACAGCGATTGCGTCGTGCTGGGATTCCCATTGCGGCGCTTGCGCCCGTACCCCAGCAGCTCTTGCCCTCGTCCTTGGCGGAAACATGGTCTGCTGTTCCTTGGGAGCGTGGCCGCGCAGCACTTCTGTCATCCCCCGAGGGGCAGGAGGGGCGACAAGCCCGTGCCGAGCGACTGCTGCGGCTGGCGTCCCCGGCTGGATTTGTTCATCTGGGACTTCTGCGAGCGCTGCGACGCTTGCTGCCAGCCGGAGATACAGATGCAGCAACGGAAGTTGATGTACTGCGCCACCCTGATGTCCGCGCTGCCGACAGCATGGGATTTGTGCTCCATGGCGGTGCAGCGGCACAACATCGCCAGGCGTTTGCCGCGCAGGAATCGCCGCAGCTCAAAGCCGCAGTCAGCCAGACCATCGGGCATTGGCACGAGCACGCCCCGCGCGAGCTGGTCCACGGCGAGACGCTGACTTGGCTAAGCCTGATTCATCCCGAAGAAGCGCCCCCGCCCGGTTCAGCAAGCGAGGCGCTGGCGTTCGCGGATCGACTGTCCGCCACGCTGCGCCAAGGAACAGAGCCGACCCCCATCGCTGCGGCGGTCAAGCGCTGTGCCCTGGCGATGCTGGAATCGCTGCCAGAATGTTCCTATGACGGACTGCCCACGCTCCAGCAGCTGCGGGAATCAACCTTCGTGGGAACCGCTCAGCCGCAGTGGTGGAGCGTTCGTCAAGTCGGGGATGCGCTGGTATTCCATGCCTCTGCCGATTCAGCGTGGCCATCGTCTGATCGCGGACCCGGCAGTCCCGTCGCTTGGCTGCGAGC
>CAYTGC010000641.1:0-2963 GCA_964437195.1 uncultured Myxococcales bacterium
GCCACGCGATCAACATGGGCGCCGAAATCAACGCGCGGCTCATGTATCACAACAAGGACGAGGGCTTCTACGCGGCGCTCGAGTACGGCGTGCTGTTCGACCTCGGGGCGCTGTCGCAGAAACAGGAGATCTGGAACAACGCCTTTGCCGTCGACGGTACAACCGCTCAGGCGTTCCAGGCGAAGATCATGCTTCGCTTCTAGTTCATGCGTGGACCAGTGCGATATTTGGCTTGGCTTGTCGTCGTCGGCCTGTTCGGTTGTCAGGCGCGGGCGGGAATGCCTTGCCAAGGTCCGGGGGACTGTCACAGCGGGTTGATTTGTGTGAAGCCTCCCGGGCTGGGACTGGGGGCCGCTGGTGTTTGCGAGCCGGCTCGTCGTGGACTTGGCGAACCTTGTGCTCTTTCGACGGACTGCAGTGCCGGACTGACCTGCTCGACGGAGACCGCTGGCGGCTACTACGGATCCTGTCAGCCTGCGGTCTACCTCGACATGGGGACGAAGGACCTGGCTATGCCGCAAGATTTCGCGGTCGTGCAGGACCAGAGCACACCGCCTGGCTAAGCACCGTACCTGGCCTTTCGCAAGAAGGTCGGTAGCGGTCAGCCAGGTGTGGTCATGTCGCGGGTGAAGAAACCCGTCGCGTCGCCCTTGCGTCCGAGCACGTTGAAGATGCGCAGCGCCTGCAGCTTGCCCTTCACCTTGGTCGGTGGAAGCGCAACGTATTCGACGCGATCGCTGACGGCTTGGAGGGCTTGCTCACTGACGATGATCTCGCCCTTGCCAGCGACGGAGCACAAGCGGGATGCGGTGTTCACAGCATCGCCGATGACCGTGTATTGCATCGTGTGCGATGAACCGATCATTCCGCAGACGACCGAGCCGATGTTGATGCCGATGCCAATGTCGATCGCTTCGAGGCCGAGTGGCTTGCGCTTCGAGTTGAAGTGCTGAAGCGCGGTCTGCATCTCGATGGCGCACTGGACGGCGCACCACGTTGCTTCTTCGACGGGGACGGGCGCACCAAACAGGCCGATGATCTCGTCGCCGACGTACTTGTCGAGCGTGCCGTTGTACTTGAACAGGATCTCGACCATGACCTCGAAGTACTCGTTGAGCATGGCGACGATCTCGGTCGCTTTGTGCCGCTCGGTCATCGCGGTAAAGCCGCGGATATCCGAAAACAGCATCGTGACTTCACGCAGCTCGCCGCCTTTTTCGAGGTGGAGCTTGCCTGACACGAGCTGCTCGACGAGCTTCGGGGACAGGAGGCGCTGGAACTGCGCACGCGTCTTGGCTTCTTCCTCGATCTTCTTCGTCAGGCGCGCATTTTGGATAGCGATGGCCGCCTGGTTCGCAATCGAGTTGAAGAGCTGAAGGTCTCGCTCGGTAAACGCGTTGGCCGCAATCTGCGAGTCGAGGTGCATGACGCCGAGCAGCTCGTTGCCGTGCATCAGCGGCACTGACATCGTCGAGCGAATGCCCTGGAGGATGATCGACTGGCTGTGCACAAAGCGCACGTCCATGCTCGCATCCGACGACAGCACTGCGCGCTTGTTCTGCGTGACCTCGTTTAGGATCGCGTTCGAAATCTGAATCTGTTCGTGGGCCAGCTTTGCGTTTTTGTACTTCACGTACTTCGGCTGAAGCTGTCCGTTTTCCATGAGCAGGATGACGCCGCGGTCCGCCGGGAGAAGCTCGAATGACTTGTCGAGAATCTTGGGCAGCAGCGTCTCCAAGTCGAGGATGCCCATGATGGCCTGCCCAAGCTCATGCGCGATGCGCAGCTTTTCGTAGTCGCGCTTGAGCGTATCGACGGGCAGATCCTTGGCGGGCATAAACCGCTCGGAACGGTCGGCGTCCACCTTGTGACGGATGTGGCTGTCGTTGAGCGTGCTGTTGGCGATCGTCACCCGCTGGAGCGAGTCTTCGTTGGGCCCGCGCTCGGTGTACATCATGCGCGTGTTGCCCATCGTGATTTCGTCGTTGTTCTTCAGGATCTGCTCGGTGATCCGGACGTTGCCGATGTAGCTGCCGTTGAGCGAGCCGAGATCCTTTAGAAGGAAACCACCGTCGGGCTGCCGAATGATGTGGGCGTGTTCTTTCGAGACAATGCGATCCAGGATTTGGATCGAGTTCTCGGGATGGCGCCCAATCGTGTTGAACTCGCCAAGTTCAAATTCTTTCCGGCTGCTGCCGGTAAGCACGATTAGCTTGGCCAAGTTATACGCTCCGAGGAATCCATTTTAGGGAGAACTTTGGTCTCTGTCATCCCCCTGCATTTGTTCCGGCGCTGGCGCTTGTCTTCGTACTGCTTGGGCCGGCTACCATGGCGCAGATGGCGTCGGCCCAGTCTGCATCGCTGTTGAGCGACGGAATCAGTGTGAGTGACTCACCGCCGCGGGCGAGAAAGTCGGCTTTGGCGCGCATGCCGATTTCTTCGATGGTTTCGAGGCAGTCGGCGACAAAGGCCGGGCACACGACGACGAGCCGTTTCTTTCCCTGCGCAAGCAGGGAACTGATGACCTCGTCGGTGTAGGGGCGAATCCATGGCGTTCGCCCAAGTCGAGACTGAAAGCAGGTCGAGCTTTCCCCGTCGCGTAGCCCAAGCGCTGTGGCGAGCGAGCGGCTGGTGTCATGGCACTGGGCGCGATAGCAGTTTTGATTGACCGACGAAAGCTGCGCGCAGCAGTCGTTGCTGGCGAGGCAGTGTCGCTTGCTCGGGTCGCACTTTTTGACCTGCCGTTCGGGGAGTCCGTGATACGAAAACACGACGTGGTCGGGGCGCTCGGCGTCGATGATCGGGCGGCTGCGGGCGACAAAGCAGGCAAGGTAGCCGGGATCGCGAAAAAACGGCGGCACCACCGACAGATTCGGCGTCACCTGCTTCGCAGACGCGAGCTTGTACAGCTCTTCCAGCGACGATCCGGTCGACGCCGATGAATATTGCGGATACAGCGGCAG
>CAYTGC010000642.1:0-2954 GCA_964437195.1 uncultured Myxococcales bacterium
GACGAAGGAATCGGCAGCCTGGGCGAGTTTGACGCCGTCGTGCTGCTCAACGCCAAGGCCCAGGACATCGCCCGGCGCGGCATCGAGCGCGGACTTCTTGACTATGTGCGCGGCGGCGGCGGCCTTTTGATTGGCCTTGGCGACAATGTCGAGGTCGATGCCTACAACCGGGTGCTCGGCGAGCTTTTGCCCCAGCCGCTCGCGGTGGTAAAGACGGTGGGGTCTTTGCCGCACAGTGGCAGCGGGGAGTCCGAGTCATCGACGCAGGGTCCGGGAGAGCACATCGGTCGGCTCGACCGCCGTCACCCGCTTCTGCATCCGTTTGTGGCCGGACGGGCGAGTGAGTCTCTGCTTTCGGCGGCGTTTGCCCGTTACCTGCTCCTTCAGCCGACGCCACGCAGCCAGGGCCAGACCACCCAGCTTCTGTCGTTCGAGAGTGGCGCGCCCGCACTCGTCGAGCGGATGGTCGGTCGGGGCCGTGTGCTGCTGTTTACCTCGACGCTCGACCGGGACTGGAACGATCTGCCGATACAGCCCGCGTTTTTGCCGCTGATCCAGCAGATTGTTCGCCACCTGTCGCGCGCGCCGCTGCAGAAAGCCGAGACCGAGACGCTGATCGGCCAGACCCGCGACATTCGGCTGTCCCCCGGAGACTCGCGCGTCGAAGTGACGCTGCCATCGGGGAAGACCCGACTCCATGAGCGACTGTCGGGCCGCAAGCTCTTGTCCTATGGCGAGACCCGCGAGCCGGGCTTTTACCGCGTTGCCACCGCCGGAGACATCGGCGTCCTAAAGCCCCGCCCGAGCGAGCACTTTGTCGTCAACGTCGACCCGGTCGAGTCCGACCTTCAGCTTGCCCCGGCGTCTCGGCTGGCGGCGCTCCAGCGTCCGCTCATCACATCCGAGCCGAGCCCCGGTGGAAAAAACCCGAAAAGGCGGGTCGAGCTGTGGCATGCCCTGGGGTGGCTGTTGCTTGTGCTGCTGCTTTCTGAGTCGCTGCTTCTGCGCCAGAAATAACCTGTCGTTTGTAGAAAGGAACTTCGCCCATGTCGCGCTACGTCGTTGCCATCGATCAAGGGACCACCGGCTCGACCGTGCTCCTGCTCAGCGAGACGCTTTCTGTCCTAAGCCGCGGCTATTCCGAGTTTGCCCAGATCTATCCTTCACCCGGCTGGGTCGAGCATGACCCCGAGACGATCTGGCAGTCGGTACACAAAGCGCTTGGGCAGGCGCTCGCGACAGCGAACATCGACACAAGCCGCATTGCGGCGATTGGCATCACCAACCAGCGCGAGACCACCGTGTGCGTCGGCCAAGGGGGCAAGCCGCTGCACAACGCGATTGTCTGGCAGGACCGCCGCACCGCCGCCCGCTGCGCCGAGCTGCGCAAGGCAGGCCATCTTGCCGACGTGCAGAAAAAGACCGGCCTCGTGCTCGACCCGTACTTTTCGGGGACCAAGATCGAGTGGCTGCTCCAGCAAGTGCCGGGGCTGCGTGCCCAAGCCGAGTCGGGGCAGGCCCACTTTGGCACCATCGACACCTTCCTCATCCATCGGCTGAGCGGCGGCAAGGCCTGGGTCACCGACCCCTCGAATGCGTCGCGGACGCTGCTTTACAACATCCTCGAAAAGCGCTGGGACGACAGCCTGTGTGCGCTTTTGGGCGTGCCTTTGGGGTCGCTGCCGCAGGTCGTGCCATCGCAGGGGGAGTGCGCCCGCACCCTTGGTGTCGAAGGACTTCCCGATGGCATTCCGATTGCCGGCATCGCAGGCGACCAGCAAGCCGCCTTGTTTGGTCAGCTGTGTTTTGCCCCCGGCGAGGCCAAGTGTACCTACGGCACCGGGGCGTTTCTGCTTCTGAACACCGGCGAGCGGGCGGTCCCATCCCAGAACGGGATGCTGACGACGGTGGCGTGGCAGCGGCCCAGCGGGAACGGGCAGTCGCTGCACTACGCGCTTGAAGGCAGCGCCTTTATCGCCGGGGCGATGGTGCAGTGGCTGCGCGACGGGCTCCAGATCATCTCCTCGGCCAGTGAGATTGAAGCCTTGGCGCGCTCGGTGCCAGACGCGGGCGGGGTGGTGGCGGTGCCGGCTTTGGCGGGCCTGGGTGCGCCGCACTGGCGACCGGAAGCGCGCGGCCTTCTGTGGGGTCTGACGCGAGGGACAGGACGTGGCCACATCGCCCGGGCGGCGCTGGAAGGGATTGCGCTGCAAAACTGCGACCTGCTCACGGCGATGGAAGCGGACTCGGGGCTCAAGCTGGCCAGCCTGCGGGTCGATGGCGGCGCGGCGCAGAACGACTTGCTCATGCAGCTTCAGGCGGACCTTCTGGGGGTCGAGATTGTCCGGCCCAAGATGCTTGAGAGCACGGCGCTTGGAGCGGCGCTGCTTGCGGGCTTGGGCGTCGGGCTGTGGAAGTCGGAAGGCGAGGTCGCGCAGGTCTACAAGGTCGATCGCCGCTTTACCCCCCAGATGCCGCAGAGCCAAGTCGCCGCCATGAAGCAGCGCTGGAAAGACGCAGTCGGGCGGGCGTAAGGGAAGGATTTGGTCCTCCCGCGGGCCAGGCGGCTTGCGGCGGGGATGGCTTTTTAGACGGGCGGCGCGGGGGGCGGCTCGGCAGGCTGGGGCCGGGACTTGCCTTGCCGGGCGCCGAGGCTCGGGACGCGGGACTCGACCTCTTCGCCAAACAGGTAGAAGCCGGCCTTGCGCAGCTCGGCGTGGCGGATCGCGAGCAGGCTGAAGATGCGGTCGCGCAGCTCCATCGCCTGGGCGGCGGCCTCGCTGCTTCCGGTGCGTGCACCCTCGGGCGTGATGAGCTTCATCAGGGCATGACCCAGCTCGGCAATCCGCGAAAGCTGCGCATCGGCAAACGGGTGCTTGCCCGCAATCTGGCTGCGGTATTCCGCATACAAATCCGAGAGCGCCACCCCATCCTGCGCGGCATCGAAGAGGCCC
>CAYTGC010000643.1:0-2952 GCA_964437195.1 uncultured Myxococcales bacterium
TTCGTGATGGCCAGGATGTCCTGACGGCGCCGGTAGTAGTTCTGCGGCTCGTGCACGTTGCCCGACGCATTGTCGCGCAGGTGGCTGAGCACGTCTTCGGCGTCGCGTTCGTCCTGGTTTTCAGCCTGTAGTTCGTACAGCGCATAAAGAATCGCGCGAAGCAGCGACTGGCCAAACTCTGAACCCGAGAACTCGGCGCGGCGGAACTCGGCAGCCGACTTGAGCCGTGCGTCGTTGGGCTTCTCGCTGGCCATGAGCGGCTGCCACTTCTCGACCCGGAATGCTTTGGCGAAGTTCTGATAGTTGTCGAGCTTCTTCTCTCCGCGGAACTCCATGTCGAGCATGCGCAGATAGAACCGCTCGCTGCCGTTTAGAGTCTCCCAGACTGATGGCTCCAGTCCGTCCGGAATCAGCTCCTCGTTGGCCACCTGCGCGGCAAAGCTGATGAACTCGTGAACGAGCGTCTGCTCCCCATCCTGGCGAGGCCGCAGCGCCTCGGCCGTCATGTCGGTGCCTTCAATGTTCGTGTACCCCGTGAGGACACGCAGCGCGGCGGCATATCCCGCCATCTGAAGGTCGGCGTCGTTAAACAGGTTCTCTGATCGACCGTGCGAACGCACGCGCTGACTCAAACCGGTGAGCGTCTTGATCTGCTGCTCCACCTCTTGCCGGATTTCGATCGACAGCTCGTCCTTGTAGATCGACGCTTCCGCGAGCCGCTTGCGCAACACCAGAATCACCGTCCCTTGGACATACCCCCCTTTTTTCAGCTCCGAGGTCGTCTCTGTCGCGATGTACCAAGCCGCAGTGACGCGCAGGCCAGCAGCCCAGAAGATAGCGGCCATGTCAGCCCAGACCCGCGCGTCCTGGTGCGTGAACATGACGATCTGCAAGCCGTTGTCAGGCATGCAGCGCGCCATCGCCTGGTAGGCCCGCACCATCTCTCGTCGAAAATCCTCTCCCGACCCACGAACCGCAAGATCCCGCCGACTATCCCAGATCCAGTCCTTGAACGGCGCAGGAGGGTTCTTGCGCAGCCAGGCGATGAAGAACTCTGTGATTTCCTCATACATGACTGCATCTGCATAGGGAGGATCAGTGATGAAGATGTCCGAGGAGTCGTTAATCTGCCCTGCGGGGATTGTTTGTATTTCTGCCCTGACCTGTGTTGGCAAGCTCGACTGGGGATAGTCAGCCAGAGACAGAGACTGTTTGAGATGCCCAAATGAGCGACAGCCGTAGTTGTAGAGGACGTTGAGAGCCTGGTTGTAGAAGACGGGCTTTACCGCATCCGCAGATGGGGCTACGCCTGAACGACCAACAAAGCCAACCTCCCATCGAGATAATCTGGCAGACCGATCAGCAAGGCTATTGATGTCAAAACACAGCGTCCCTGAAAGTATAGGATGTTGGATGAGACGGCGAATAGCCAAGCGATATAGCGCATTAATCAGAAGGCTACGCGGCGTGAACAGGTGGTGCCAATGCGTCCAGCCTCGCGTCCGGATAGGCTCGTCTGTCTTTTCGCCAGCGGAGATGGCGAGGTCCGGTACCTCGCCATGATCTTGCCAATAGCCAATCTGTTGCCGAACCAAGTCGATGATTTTCTGCTCTTGCTGTTTGTCAGCATCGCTGACTCCGCGAAAGAAGCTGTCACGCGGTCGATCTTTCCTCATCCACTGAATGCAATATAGTCGTTCCCGGAAGATGTCATCTTCATGCGGAACAAAGTCAGACCTGCTCCATTGTCTAAGATTATTCGTCGTCTCGTTGCCCACCCGTCGGTCCCCACGAAGGGTCTTTATCGAGGTGCGGTATATCTTGCCTTCGAGCGAGTAGACCAAGTAGCCATCCTGCACAGTCCCAGCCTTGGCCTCCTCTAGCTCAGCATCCGAGATATCATGAAGTATTTGTATTTCAAACCGCTTGGCTTTTTTGTCAGGAATGAGCCGGGCAATGCACCGTTTATTCCGGCTTATGATCCACGAGCCGGCCAACGGAACCATCCACCCGGTTTCTGGACAGCGCGTCTCCAGGCAGTACAGATAAGCTTTCGCGCGGTTCCCTTCGGCATCATGTTCGATTCCGAGCTTGGTGATTTCCGCGTCTACGGCATCGATCACTTTCGCCTGCGCTTCCACGATCGATCTTCGAGTAAGTTCGTCGGCACCGATGAGGTGAAAGGCACCCCATGTCAGCATGCAAGCAATGGGGTTCAGGTCGCTGGCGTAGACATCACAGCCGAGCCTAGCAGCTTCAAACGGAATCGAGCCGCCACCGCAGAACGGATCAGCGACCTTGGGCCGATGGCCATAACGCAGGATGCCAAGCTGCTCGATCAGCTCGGCGTGCGACTGGGCGCTGGTTCCGAGGTGCACGTTCACGCGATCCCAAATGGACGAATAAGCGGATTGGGGCAGCTCCTCTGGGCGAAAGCTGCGACGGTCGAGGCGATCGGAGTAAGACATGTGCAGCAGCACTTCGCTCAGCAAGCGCTGCTTCTCTTCGCCGCGGACCTTCCAAGCGTTCTCTTCATCCAGGATCTGGCTGCGGAGTTCGGGCGGCGCAAAGCGGACTACATCCTCTTTGCTCACTGACTTCATTCGGCGGCGAAATGCGTCGTCGTCCATCGCCATCAGCAGCTCGAAGATCTCCAAGTCTCTTTCGCTGTCGTCGGTCGCCGGTAGCAGGCTGCCCAGCACGCACGCGCGAACCAAGACAAGTGGCTTTCGGCCCTTCCAATAGCTGCCAAGCGCGGTCAGCGTCTGTCCGGCGTTGGCCTTCCGTTCGGTCTGTGCCTCGATCGACACCTGCTGCGCGGGAAACAGATGCTCGATCAGGGCAGGCCGGTCCTTCCAGGCAAGCGGCTGAACTGCGGGCTGACTGTGGATCGCGGGGGCTGATAACGGAAGCGCGTCCTGATTGACAATTGCTGCTTCGACCGCCTTGGCC
>CAYTGC010000644.1:0-2951 GCA_964437195.1 uncultured Myxococcales bacterium
CTACTTGGCCACATCGGGTGAGTTGGTTTGTGACCATGGCTTTTCGCTATGTCGATTTCCGTCTTGTGCTTATTTCGATACGAAGAGCTCTCCTGGCTAGCTGCGCGGGGGCTTGGTGGGAGTGCCGAAGCAGGCCATCCAGTCTTGAACGATGGCAACGGAAATGGCGGTGTTGCGATCGAGTGCTCGCAGGCTGGCCAACTCGTCAAGCTTGGCATCCACCGTCGGCATCAGTCGCAGCGAAAGCCGCACCCGCTCATCTTTGTCCTCTAGTCGTCGCAGTCGCGCGGCTTGTCGCATGGCTGTACGTGACTGAGTGCCAACAGACCTCGGTTCCTTGCTGGGCTGCGTAGCCCGTGCCGTCGTGACGACAGGCGGCGGCGGCGAGGTCGTCTCCTTCGCTATCGTGGGGATCTGTGGTGCCGCTATTGTGAATGGGAGCGGCTTCGGAACGGCCTCCTTTGGGACGGGTGGCAGCTTCGGAAGTGGCTCTCTGCTTGGGCCTGCGGACGTATGGGGCGGCGGTGGCGTTGGGGGTACCGCTTGCTGTTGCGCTTGGACTACCGGCACCGTAGGCACCGAGGATACGTAGCTTTGTGGCGGTACGACATAGTTCGTCGGCTTTGGAGACGGGAGTGTCGCCATTGGTGGTGGCACAGACTGCGTACGAGCGGCTGGCGGTGTGAGGGGGGTCCCTGCTCTCTCATCGGGTTTGGGTGGCACCGGAACGGCTGCTTTGGGAATGCTCGGAGGGACGGCAGCTGCCCGATGACTAGCTTCCGCAAGAACGGACTCGCGATGAAGGGCACTCACAGGTGGTTGCGCAGTACGAGACTCCGCAGAACGAATCGAACTTTGAGCTGGCGAAGCTGGGTACTCTGTCACTCCGAGCTCTGCCAATCGTTGCTCCAGATCTGGTGCTGGTCCGTCGGGGGCCCGCGCTCCTGGGAATGCTTGCGGCGTGTAATCGAGTCCTCCCTTCTTTTTCCGTTCCGGGACTCTGCTTGCACTCTTTCCCGCATGTTCATCGCGTGCCTGCGCTGATTCGAGCAATCCCATCTCTGCGAGCGACTCTTCGAGGCCCGGAGCCGGCCCGTCGGGGGCACGAGCACCTGGGAATGCTTGCGGAGTGTAATCGAGTCCGCGCTTCTTCTTGTCGCTCATTGCCGGCCCCTCAAGCCAAGCAGTTTCAGGATGTCGTCCGTGAGGCTTCGAAGCAACGTGTCTCCTTCGGACCCCTCGCCGTAGGGAGTATCCCACACAGGCCGGTAGTACTCCGACGAGCGCTTGATGGCAGGGGACTGAGGAATCATCTTGGACCACACCGTAAGATTCGGAACACGCTCTGTAGCCTTGCGCAGTGCCGTCAGGGTCGTCTTTCCTCCTGCGTCGGCGCGATTGAGCACCACCAGCAGCTTGGCGCGACACTGCACCAGATCTGGCAGTGCATTCTGCAAGTCATCCACCGCCAAGCGACCGTCTACCGGGATCACCACCAAGTCCGTTTGCACAGACCCCGCCAGGGCCAAGCTCGGTGAAGAGTCCATCACCAGGAGGTCCACCTTGAAACGAAAGTTCGGCTGCTGATTTGGCGAGTACATAGCCACCAAGTTGGGACTGTGCTTGTGTACGCTGCCATCCCCTATCATCGCCTCGCCACCAGAGAGCCAGCGGAGAAGGTCCCCCTGCCGATCCAGAC
Source organism: uncultured Myxococcales bacterium (assembly GCA_964437195.1). Taxonomy (GTDB): domain Bacteria; phylum Myxococcota_A; class Polyangia; order Palsa-1104; family JAEUJZ01; genus JAEUKA01. Next base: position 1,700 of record CAYTGC010000644.1, read on the forward strand.
CGACCGCTACGGTACGAAGTCCGAGGTGGACCGCAGATCGAACCGCGCAATGGACCGCGAGTGTCGTCTTTCCGACCCCGCCCTTGTTGTTGTAGAAAACGACCGAGCGCATATGTACCCCCTGTTGATGGTCAACCCTGGCATGTTGGTTTACGCCACTGCGCATGCCAAAAATGAACAAGAACAGGGTACGAGTTTCTGGAACTGAAGTGCAAGCGGCATCCTGGAAGCGCGATTCAAAGTAGAAACCACACTAGCGACGATGAAATCCGAGGAAGCGGAAGGTAGACAGACACGCGAAGGAGTCCTCTGTTCACCCACCAGGAATAGGAAAAATCCAACCCAGAAAGCAGATCAGCTCGGATCAGATCAGCGGAAGGGAGCTGTATCCTTTCCAACATGGAAAAGTGTCTGGTCTGTGGCAGTGAGTTTGTGAAGAAGCGGAAGGATACGTTCTATTGCCGGAACCCACAGTGTCGCAAGCAGGCGCACCTTGATCGGAAGGCGCAAGCCGCGAAGCTGCCCCCCACGCTCCCATCAAACAAAGCATCGGTGGTGGTGGCGTTCCCAGATGGCAGCCGGTGGCTGCTAGAGCTGACTCCCCTTCATGCAGTCAGTGCAGCCCAGGTGCCGACGCTGACGCAGGTTCCTAACCACGAGACAGAGACCCACGCGGGATCAGATCCTGCGCTTTCCACTTCATCTCCAGCGCTGTCCAGCAATACAGAGATCCCTTCGGATCAGATCCAAAGCCCAGTGCCCAATCTACATAAAGCCGCAGCATCGACCGAGATCAGTCCCGATCCGATCCAGAACATCGGGCACGGACACCCCGAAATCGTACCAACATCCGAGGACACAGCGGTCACTGAACTTGCGGGAGCGCAACCACTCGCGCCCACATTGAGCAAGACAGACCAAGAAGCCGCATCACCACCGCCATTTCAAACCGTCGAGCTGTATTTCGAGGACATCCAGGGAAACCGAATGGCGTTTTCCGACGCAGTCCGAGTCCGGAGAGTAGGTGAGTGGCGAGTCGATCCGCGAGTCAGAGTGAAGCTCGGACGAGGTCCACAGGAGGGTTACGGTTTGGGAGGCACTCCAGGCCACTGGCAGACGTATTTTGGGGGACGCTCCCCGTCTGAATACGGACAGGATGCGGACGTGGGAGTGCTCTACGGCGATGAGCGAGCCCAGGAGGTCCGTGTGGCCCGAACGTCACTCCTGCGAGAAGCGCTGGGCTCTGATTGGA
>CAYTGC010000645.1:0-2928 GCA_964437195.1 uncultured Myxococcales bacterium
GGCCGTTGGTCCGATCGGGAAATCGAGTTCGAAATCGCCGAGAAGCGAGCCAGCCGGTCCGAGTGGCGGAAGTGGCGCTGCTTCTCCGTCGAGCGGCGGCAGGGCGAGCGGATCGACAGCGGAAGGCGCCTTGGCCGACGCGGATTTGCTCTCGACGGTGTGCACTGGCTCGGGCGCTTTGACCGCGGACTCGGCTGGGTTCAGCATCGTCTTGTCGGTCGTTTCAGCTTTGACCGCTGCTGGAAGCGGATCGGTAGCCTTTACGACCGCTTTGCGCAGCTCGGGCGGCAGCTCTTCCTCGGAATCGAACGATGCGCTCGGCGGCGCATCGGCGAGCTGATCCCAGTTGAAGTCCTCATCGCCAAAGTCGAAGTCGCCCAGAAGCGAATCGTCGGTCCCTGGCTTCTTGCTGTTTTGATCAGCCGGAGGCACGTCTCTACTCCTTCTCAGTCAGACCGAGTTCACGACGGAATTTGATAAGGTCCGCCGACACGCTCCAAGTGAGCAGTGCGCGGGCCGTCTTCGCTTCCGATTCGTCGTCGGTGTCGAGCTTGGCGCCAGTCTCTTGCAGCGCCGCCGAAAGGTTGCCGGTAATGGCCATCGCAAGCAGCGCACTTCCGCGAAGGACGGCGCGCTGCCAGCCCAGCACCAGGTTTTTTCCATTTTCGCCCGCCAGCTCCTGCATGCGAGACGACAGTCCCTTAAGACCGTTTTTCTCTTTGCGGGCAATGGCTCGGTCGAGATTTCGGACTTTTTCGTCGAGCTTGCTCTTTTCCGCTGCAGACAGGGCCGGTGTCGGAACACCAACGAGCTGGCAGCAAGCGGCAAAGAACATCAGCAGTTCCGTCTGGGGACAGTCGATCGCGCCCAAGTGATCGGGCTGCAGCGCCAGCCGTCTCACAAGTCGGAAATACAGGAGCGGCGACCAAGCCGTCAGGCTTTCTGTATAGGCACTGCCGCAAACCAGGTTCTGTCCGACAGAAGCGCACGCTTCCTTTTCTTTCCCTGCGATGAGCGAGTACGAAATGCTCAGGTCGGTGTTGCCAAGTCCGAAGCGCTGCGCGAGCGTGTCGACGGTGGCCCAGGTCGGCGGTACTTTCTTCGCGTTGAGCCGATCCTTCGGATTTTGCGACAGCTGGGCCAAGTCTGGACCGAGCAGCTTGCTGCCTGTTTCCCAGACCTCTTGCCACATGTCGAGGAGGATTCCGCGCGCATCAGACGAGAACGCAGCACTCCTCAGTGGTGGACCGACCGAACGCTCCGGCTGCTTGGCTGGGGGCGGTGGCGGTGATTCCGCACTTCCGCCAAGGAACCTCGTTACGACGGCCGTTGCTTGCGCCGCCAGGCTGCGGGCGTCGATCTGCTTCTGCCAGTCGAACACCTGCGCCAGCGCGGCAAACGGAACCACCACGATGCTGCTGTCGGCATCGGCCATGGCCCCCGCTTGCTTGCGTGCTTCGTCCCGCGCACGGTTGAGCACTCCCTGGGCACGCGCTGTCTCGCCACTTGCGTGGGTCAGCGTCACAATCCGCTCGAGGGCAGCCAGCTGGAGAGGCTGTTCTTCAAGCACTTTGTCGAGCACAGACAGGGCTGCCTCGCGATCGCCAAGGTCACGCTCGTACAGCGACGCGACTTCGAGCAGAACCTGCTGGCGTACTGGCTGAAGCTCCTTGTTTGTTGGCAGCTCACTTACCACTGACTTCAGCGTGCCAAGCGCTGCGGCGCGATCGCCTTGCTTGAGCTCGAGCCCAAGCAGTCGCTTTTGAAGCGCGACCCGCTGCTCGACTTCGTCGGAAGTTTCGGTGGTGCCGTGTTCTTTTCGCAGCTCTCCGCCGATGCGGATGGCTTCACGCAGATGCACAATCGCGTGTTCGGGCGTGCCTTCTTGCAAAAGCTCCCCGAGCGCTCGATGGATGGCCAGCTTTTCGCTTGGACTCGACGACAGCTCGAGCAGCCGCCTGTAGTGCATCGCCGCCGCCGCCAGGTCGCCGTGCTGGGTTCGCAGTGCTGCCAATCGTCGATGTGACAGGGTGTGATCCGGCGCAATCGACAAAAGCGTTTCGAGATCACTGGCAGCCGAGACGTTCTGTCCGGTCAGCAGGTGCAGCGCGGCACGTTGTGACAGGAGCTGAATCCGTACCGGCAGATCGGTCTGTTTCTCTTCGTCGGTGCGAGCAACATGCGCAATGCGGAAATCGAGCAGTTCGAGCAATGGACCGTTGTCGCTGGTCTGTTCTGCCCGCCGCTGGAGCAGCGTCAGTAGTGGCCCAAAGATACCGCTGTCGAAAGGTCGTCCGTCGAGGGCTGTGCGCAGCGCTGCCGCCGCTCCGTCTTGATCGCCGATGCGGAGCAGAAGCTGCCCGGCCTCGGTGTACAGATCGGTCCGGGTATCGCTCTCCGTCAGAAGCGCCGCCATCTTCAGCGTGTAAATCGCGTAGGCGCGCAGTCGTGCCGCACCCTCGGGAGTCAGTGGCTCATCACGCAGCGGATCCAACTCGACATCGCTCGGGGCCGTCGCTTGCCGCAGCAGCAACAAGGCCTGCACGCTGCTTCCATCGATTTGCAGCGCTCGCAGTGCCGCTTCCGCCGCTGACTGACGGAGCTTCGCTCCGGTAGGTTCGTCGACGCCGTCCGCCGAGCTGTGGATCAAAAATGCTTCAGACTCAAGGAGGATAAACGCCACGCGGTCGGCGGACTCACTTTCGGGACACAGCGCCTGCCGTGCCCGCAGTGCCTGAACCACGTCGGGCAGAATCGCCATCGGCTCAAGCACCGTCGGGTCCGAGAGCAAATCGGTGAGCGGAATCACCACCTGCGGCTGGTCACCCAGCGTTCGATACGCGACCAACAATCGGCGCGTCGCTTCGAGCAGCCCGCCTGGATCGTCGTCGTAAATGGCGGCCTGAACGCCAGCGCGAATCAGCAGCT
>CAYTGC010000646.1:0-2928 GCA_964437195.1 uncultured Myxococcales bacterium
AGAAGGAAGTTTTGGCGAACGCCAGCGAGTAGCTGCTGGAGTTCCCCCTCGCGTCCCAAAAAGGAGCGATGGTACGCATCCTCAATACCGGTTCCCGAGCTGCGGAAGGGAGACAGGCGCGCCACTGGCACCTGGGTAACGACAGCGCGACAGAACGCTCTACGCGCCGATGTCGAATCCTGTGCAAACAGGATCTGTCGAATCGTGTCTTCTGCAAAGAGGATGCGGAGTGCGTCGCCGGGGATATGTCGCAGTGCGTCGCGCACATCTGCCAGTCCGGCCTGGTTACTCGTCGCATCAGCAATGAGCAGCACGCCCTCGCGCGGGAGCAGCTTTGGATCAAGATCCAACAGGAACCGATGAACCGGTCGATCCTTCGACAAACAGACAATCAACGTGCACGACTCCGGCAAGTGAAGCGACACGTTCGGAAGGGTCATTCGGAACACCGCCAAATCTTCATTCGCCAGCAGCGGAGCCTGATCGAGCTGAGAGACAAGCGACTCCGCCAGAAGCGAAGCCAGCGCCTTGGGAGACTTGAGCGCATCGACAATTCGATTCCACTTGTTGGCATCGAGTCCGGCATTCTGCAGCGCTTGATCGCGCAGAGAATCGCTGCGAAAGGCTCCTTCGCTCAGCTGTTTGGAGAGTTGCTGGAATTCAAGAAGCCGCTTGCCTTCGACCGGACTCAGTCCCTGCCGCACGGCCTGGACCAGAGGCGTCGACATGAGCCGCTGCCGTCGCAGCAGCAGACCTACAGCACACAAAAAAAGCCCGACAAGGGCCAGCGTCGATCGGTGTGGTGACAGCAGCAAAATGACGAGCTTGTACTGGCGAAACAGCGGCCACCAAGCCGGTGCAAGCTGAACCGTGACCGGAAGCGACGCTACCGCACCGCCCTCGGTCGCTACCTCGACCAGCAAGTCGAGTGCGCCCGGTGGCGGCAGTGGTGCAAGCTTTTCATTCCAGTGAAGCGCAATCGGGATCTGAACATTCCTTCGCGTTTCCTGCGGTCCCAAGCGCATCATCGGGTCTGGCATGTTGGCCCAGACACCAAGCGGAAGGGACACAGCTCCATCCGCCAGCCGCAGTCGCCACCTGAGCCAGAGCGCCGCCTTGGCTTCGGACGCATTGGTGACATCGACCCGGAGCGTCGTGCCCCAGCTGTGCGGACTGGCTTCTCGATTGGATTCAGAAATAGACTGGGTGAGCTTCAGGGTCGGGAACGACTCTTGGGGGGAAACAGAGACCAGGACTCCGCGGTCCAGCTTTCTCCAGAGCAGGTTTCCGGTTTCATGACGATAGAGCGAGCCTCTGTCTATCGCTGCCCAGCCGTCCGGTCCTTGCCACAGCTCTGCCTCCGTTTGTGACAATTCGCCGACGTTCCGCTCAACAATGCGCCCTCCATTTGCGACCAACAGGCGGTTGTGTCCCAAGTCCAAAGCAATCGCCGAAATGGCTTGCCCATCCGCCGATGGTGTGGGACCAAATTTGGATCGCTCTTGCCGGGTCGCAGCATCCCAGCTGCGCAGCGTCCCTCCTTGGTCGGCGGAAACCAAGGATCCATCACGCAGGAACGCGATGCCAGTCACCACAGCAGCATGCGACAAGCGCCCAGCTTCCGAGCGATCAGACAGCCGCCAGAGAACCACTTCCGGACCCATCGCAGCTGCCAGCAGCGCACCATCCTCGGAAAAAGCCAGCCGACGGACACCAGCCCCTTGCGCCGGAAAGGAATGAATCAGCTCACCCCTTGCCACATTCCATAGCCGCGCCGTCTTGTCATAAGAACCCGAGGCGACAAGAGTGTCGTCGCTTGGCGAGAAGGCCACCGCCAGGACGCCATCGCGATGACCGCGGAGGGGATTTTCGCGCCACTGCTTCTTCCCGATGTCGTAGACGTTCATCAGGCCATCGTCTGAACCTGCGACCAGAAACCGTCCATCTTTGGAAAATGCGAGTGCCGAGATGTCGCGATGCGGGCTCTCGATGGCTTCCGTGCCGCGACAAGAGGACGTGTCCCAAAGTCGTATCCTACGACCATCCCCAGCAGTAGCGAGCAGGTTGGAAGTCCCTGCGGCAAACGCTACCGCGGTCAGGTACTCCGGCTGCTGTGCAACCGGACACCGAAGCGCCCACGGACTTCCCTGGCCATCTAGGGCTCGGCGCTCCCAGATGCGAACTTCACGATTTTCTGACACGGTGGCCAGGCGCTGTCCTGTTTGGGAAGTGGCCAGCGCACGGACGGCGGACACATTCCCTGAAAGCACGGACGGCGTTTTTTCGTAGCCTTGCAGGGGGTTATAGAGAGCGACGCCCACATCCTCTGATGCGACCGCAAGCCCGGTTCCCCGTGGAGAAAAGGCCACGGCCGTGACTGCCGACTGTCTCGGAAGCGACTCCACTGCGCGCAAGGGGCGCGCTCGCCAGATCGACAGCGTCCGATCATCGGCGCCCACCGCAATCTGCTGGCCATCAGGGGAAAAGGAGAGGGTGTGGATCTTGCTGTGCTCGTGAGGAGACTCACCCGAAGACGGCAGCCGACGGCCGGTTTGGGCATCGAATCCCAGGACCGTCCCATCAAGCATTCCCACGACGAGCGTTGCGCCGTCGGGACTCAGCGCCAGCTCGACCGCCAGCCCACCCTCTGGAAGCCGCTCGGAGAGCCACAGCTTGCGTCCCCCGGCCAGCTCCCAGACCCCAACAGAGCCGCCAAAGGACACCGCCAGGAGTCTGCCCGCCCGATCGAGCGCAGTGCTCTCAATCAGCGGTGTCGGAAAGTCCTCGACCGCGACTTGCGCCGTCGCAGGCTGCGCGATGCAGCGATCGCGATCTCTGCTTAGCACATCGTGCCACTGCCGCAGCGCGCCCCGCTTCGCGCCAATGGCCAAAAGGCCCCCGCCGCGTGTGAAGTGCAGCGCGGTGATC
>CAYTGC010000647.1:0-2919 GCA_964437195.1 uncultured Myxococcales bacterium
GCCTGGAACCACATCACGTTGTACTTGTTCGGCACCGCGTCCATCTTCATGCGGAAACCCGGCACGAAGAAGCTGTGCAGAACGTCGTTCGACGTGATGATGAGCTTGACCGGCTTGTTTAAGGGAACCGCGAACTCATCGGCGCTCTGCGCACCGTTTGGATACTCGAAGGTCCACTTCCACTTCTTGCCGGTGACACGAATTTCCAGCGCGTCCTTCGGCGGAATGAGCTGGTCCATGTAGTTCTTGAAGCCCCAGACGAACAGTCCCATCACGACAAAGAGGGGACCGACGCTCCAAGCAAGCTCCAGTGCGGTGTTGTGCGTGATCTCGACGGCGTTGTGCTCACCACCGCGCCAGCGATAGCGATACACAAAGTACGTGCCCGCGCCAATGATCAGCACGAGGCAGAACAAGACCAGCGCGGTAAGCGACAGAAAGAGCGTGTCGTACGCTCCTGCCAGTGTGGATGCCTGGGGTGGTAACCCAAAAGCAACTTCTGTGTTTGGCTGCATCATCCGTTCACCTGAGCGCGGCGATCTCTTCGCCACGCGGCAATAAGGAACGATCCCAAGACCATCATCGTGAGGACGCCCGCGGCCCGGACCAGCGCGATGGACGCAATCGAGTACTTCCTATCTTTGGGGTCGTAGTGAAAGCACCACAAAAGCAGCCGATCGAGCGGACTGCCGATTCCCCCCAAAGAGGCTTCCACGAGTGCGAGCCGCAGATCGCGCGCCGCAAACGTGATGCCGTACAGAATCTGCGACAGCCGACCATCGGGGGTCAGCACGAAGATTCCAGCGGCGTGAGCCCACTGCTTCCCTTCTTCGTCCCAGCGATAATGAAAGCCGACGGCCTGCGCGACCTTGGCGATGTCCTGTTCGGAACCAGTCAGAAAGGGCCAGTCGTGTCCCTTGTCCGCCAGATCTCTGTTAAGGCTCTTCAAGTAGGCATCACGCTTGGCAGCAGCGAGGCTGGGCTTTTCGCGCGAGTCGATGCTCAGCGTCACAACCTGATATTCCTTGCCGGGCGCAAACTGAATCGGACGCATTCCATCGACCAGTCCATTGAGAACCAGCGAACAGAGCGTCGGACAGCTGTAGTACGCAAGCGCAAGAATCACAGGACGACCGCTGACAAAGTAGTCGCGCAGCTTCACCTGCTGGCCTAGGTGATCCACAAAAGGGACATCGAGCGGTACCTTTGCCCCGAGCGTTCCGTCGATAGCGATGCCTTGAAGTTCCTTGGGAACCTCTTGCTCGGCGCGCGCAGGGGCCATCAGGCCCATCGCGACCGATAGCACGCAAGCGACGAGCACTCGGGACAGAATGCTCATCTCTTGTTTTCCTCGATCACCTTCTTCATTCCCTCTTGGACAGGAATGTGAGCGGTGCCTTTGGCCTGGTCGACATAGCCGAAGCTCGACAGGCGCTTTTCTTCGAGGACGCGCTGATTCAGAAGCTCGGGCGACTCGACGCCCCAGTTGCGCTCGGTCTGAAGCTTTTCGGAATAACGGATAAACAGCGAGTGAAAGAGGATCGCTGTCCCGAAATTCAGAATGACCAGCACGAGGCCCCAAACCAGGAGCTGCACATTTGGTGGCTTCTGCTCGTCAACGGCAACGTCGCCGTGACCATGCTCATGTTCAGCCATTGTCATACCCCATCGAGTCCGCTAGGTGCGGGTCTTTGACCGGAACCAGCGCCGCGCGACCGAACGTTCGGGCCGCAACGCCGAAGAACAAGCCAGCCGTGCCCGCCACCGCCGCGAAGTCATACCAGCTAAACGCCATGTGTTCGCGGAACAGCGGCATCACCAGCCAGTACAGATCGACCCAGTGCATCACCACGAGCAGCGCGCCAATCGCTTTGAGGATGGTCGGATGCCGCTTCGCAGTGCGTGCCAGAAGACCAAAGAACGGAACCAGGAAGTGCAGAAGGATCAGGGTCCAGGTCAGCGTCGACCAGCCGTTCTCCCAGTGCTTGCGGTACCACACTGTCTCTTCGGGGAGGTTCGCGTACCAAATCAGCATGAACATCGAGTACGCGATATAGGCCCAGAACACCGTGAAGCCGAACATCAGCTTGCCGAGGTCGTGGTAGTGCTCGTCATTGATGACGCCGTCCATGTAGCCGTAGCCCTGGAGCGTCCGCGCCGTGCAAGCAATCAGGGCCAGAGACGACAGAATCGTTCCCGCGAAGGCGTACACACCAAACATCGTGGTCGCCCACGTCGGGTCCACACCCATCAGCCAGTCAAACGCCGAAAACGTCAGCGTCAGACCGAACAGGATCACCGTCGGCGGAGCCAGCTTGCGAAGCTGGAGGATCGTGTGCGCGTCGCCGCTCGTATCGACTTCCACCGACTTGCGGTAGTAGAACATGCCAGCGACGGCCCAGAACACGAGGTAAATCGCCGCGCGTCCGAAGAAGAACGGCACCGTCAGGTACCAGGTCTTCGACTCCATCGCGAGCTTCACCGCCGTGCGGTATTCCTCGTTCTTGATCCCGTCGATGTTCATCCAGGGCAGGATGTCCTTGGCGAACACCGCAATCGGGATGAACAGCAGAATGATCCACGGCGTAAATGAGCCGTAGTTTTCGGCGATGCGACGGGGAACCACGCTCCAGCGGGCGCCAACCAAGTGCTGGAGCGCCGCGAAGAACATCGTCCCCACGCCGAGTGTCAGGACATAGAAGAACGCCACCAGATAGGCGCTGAGCGCCTCCATTCGGGTCGACTCGGAAAAGAAGCCCGACGCGGTGGCAGCAAGACCGAGCAGCCCGATTCCGCCGAAGATCATTGCCCAGCGATTGGCAACTCCGGCGGGAATCTGAAGCCGTGCGGCTGACAGATCGGTATGCATTGCGCTCATTTGAGTTGGCTCCTCTGCTCCGGAGTGAGCTGCTCGACCTT
>CAYTGC010000648.1:0-2905 GCA_964437195.1 uncultured Myxococcales bacterium
TGTGTAGGAATCGGTGGGTTCGGGTGAGCGCGTCATAATTCCGTTAAGCGATGGTTCCCAAATCTCCGGCCACCCAGATGGACGTGCCGTTTCCCCAAACCGCCTGAAGGTTTTTGTCCGTAAACAGGGGCATGATCTGATTCCATGCGGTTCCGTTCCAGCGATAAGCAAGCCCCGCTGGTCCAACGATCCATGCATCGGTGGCACTGGTGCTAAATCCGGCGGCCAGCGACGCATTCATGAGCTTGGTGGCGCCAAAGTTTGTTCCGTCGTAGTGGAGGACCGTGCCTCCTTCACCAATTGCCCAGATGTCATTTGGGGACGTTCCAAAGACGTCGTTCAGAGCGACAGTGGTTCCTGAAGGAATCGACGTCCATGCGGTTCCGTTCCAGCGCAGCACGACACCGTTGTCACCCACTGCAAATGCAAGGCTTGGACTTGCCGCCCAGACGGCGCGAAGGTTCTCCTTCGTTCCGGTAGGAGTCAGCGCAAAGGTGTTTCCCGATGAGACCAGGCTGGTTCCCGCAGCTCCGACAACCCAGATGGAAGTCGTTGCGCCGCTGGCTCCCGCGATTCCGTATAGATCCTGCTTGGTCACCGAGCTGATCTGCGAGAGGTTCTGTCCGACGTTTCCGCGGAACATGGTGCCCGCAAACCCCACGGCCCAGACTTCCTTGCCATTGCTCCACACTCTGTTTAGCTGGTTGCCCTGCGGGAGTGGATTGCTAAAGCACCAGCCGTCGCTGCTGCATCGACACATGGGCCTAGTGTACGTCGTCTGTTTTAGCGTCGTTTCGATCCGAAACGCTGAGCCAAGCTCTGCATCGGCTTCTCCTTTGCCGTATCGGCAGCCGTTTCCATCACGGAAGCGGGCATCAATTTTCAGCGCTGACTTCTGGGCTGCAGGGACGTAGATTCCGATCTGGGAAGACTTCTCTGTGACTTCGACTTGCTGGGCGGTCATTCCATCCGAAGTGACGGTCAGCCGAAGTGTGGTGGATCCTTGTGGCCAGCTGGGAATGTGAACCAGAAGCAGTCGCTCCTTCGGATCGCATCCTGAAAACACAGTGCACAGAACCAGCGTGATCCAGAATCGCCATACATGAGGATGGGAAAATCCTAGTAGAGTCCGAACCGACGGAACGGAGCAGCTCATGTGTTTCTCCTTCTTAGGTGACAGGGTTGTTAGGGAAAGAACAGACGAAAGGTTGGAACGCCCGCGGGCGCTTCGGGGGGGCGCTGACTTGCAATGACTCCGCCTGCGACGCCTCCTGCCACTGCACCGGCTGCCACTGTGCCAATCACCACCCAGAACCAAGCACGCTTGTAGACAGGTTTCGAGGGCTCTGTTGTGACCCCAGCGTTCGCAGTCCGTTGAGGATCCGTTGTCGCGTTCCCAAGCGGAGATGGCTCTGTCAGATCAGGCGTAGGCGTAGCCTCGATCTGCGCAAGGTATTCCTGCGATTTGCTGCGCAGAGACTCATCCTCGTAACCGGACTCCAGAAAGCGCTGGTAGTACGTCTTCGCCTCTGGAAGCCGGGTCTGTTTGTGGTAGATGCGCGCGACGTTAAAGAGGATGCGCGGATCGGCGGTGATTCGGTACGCTGCTTGATAGGACAGGAGCGCATCGTCGAGCTGCCCTGCCTTCGAGAATTCGCGAGCCCGGCTCACAACGGGACGACATGCGGCGTCTTCATCGCAGTTTGGACTCGCAAGAGCAACACTGGTGCAAAGGAGCAAACCTCCACCGAGCACCGTTCCCAAACCGCGAAGTGACACGTTAGTCTTCAATTTCGAGACCTTTGCCTTGTGACTTGGGCTTCTTGTGCGCTGGCGTAGTCCGTCCTGACGCTACAAGTCGCACGTTGTGATCGAAATTCTGATCGTGCGGCAAAGACAGACTCACCGCAGCGTAGCCGCGCTTGCGGACGGTCGCCTTCGTCACGCCAGATCCACTGGTTCGCTCCGTGGTCCAGGGAGTCTGTCCAAGGGGGACCCCCTGTTCATCAATCACGTCTGCTCCTGTCGGCTCGCTCCCAATTGTCCAGCGGACTTTGGTGATCTGTTGGGTCTGTGGTTTTGCGTCGGAGACCGGGCCTCTGTCGGATTCATTCTGCTTTGGGAGTGGGCCCTGGGCCTGGACCAGCTTGGGCACTGCGGTCTGTCCGGATGTTCTGGAACCTAGGATCAAAAACACGACGCTTGAGCAGAGCACAGCCGCAAAACCCACGGCGATAAGGAGTGAGCTCCGGTTTCCCAGCAGTTCAGAAAGCGGCTTGCCGAGTGACACACCAAGTGTGGAGTGCGTGCTTCCTCCTCCGCTACGGGCCGACGGCAACATGTCCGCCATTGCCATTGCACCGCTGGGGCGACGGCGAGCCGTCATGCTCGACCCAGACAGTCCGAGAAGAAGATTGGACAGCTCTGCATGCACCTGCTTCATCGTCGGACGTGCCAGCTTGTCCTTGATCAGGAGTCGATGTACAAGCCGGGCCACGTCCGCCGGAACCGTCGGTGCGATCACCGACAGAGGATCAGGCTGCTTGGTCATGTGGAACAGGAACAGCTCTCCGACTCCTTTGGAGTCGAACGGACGCCGTCCCGCCAGCATTTCGTACAGAATCACTCCGAGCGCATAGACATCTGTCTTGTCATCGACTCCACCTGCGCCCGCGCACTGCTCGGGGGACATGTATCGCGGTGAACCGAGCACCGCATTCGCTTCGGTCTTCGCCGTTGACGGATTCGAACTCCCAGTCAGCTTCGCAATCCCGAAGTCCAGGATCTTGACCCGCTCACCCGACGGTGCCACCGGATCCTCGATCAGCATCAGGTTTTCTGGCTTCAGGTCTCTGTGGACGATTCCGTTTGCGTGGGCAACGGTGAGTGCATCTGCGACTTGCCA
>CAYTGC010000649.1:0-2896 GCA_964437195.1 uncultured Myxococcales bacterium
GACACAATACAATGCCCCGATGAATGGACCATCTCGTACCGAGTTCGATACTGACGCCGGGCATGAGGTCTCGCCCATTCACCCCGGCGTATTCGTACGCGCAAAAGTGCTGAACCCCAGAGGCTTGAGCGTCGTCCGAGCCGCAAAGCTCGTGGGGGTAAGTCGCCCAGCGCGAAACAACTTCCTCAATGGACATGTCGCAACTACGTCCGAAATGGCAACCCGCATAGAAGCGGCGTTCGGGTTTCCAGCGGCGAGGTTACTTGACATGCAAGCTGCATTTGATGCGGCAACCACAAGTACCGCGAACGTGGCGGCGGGAGTAACGCCGTACACAGTCCCGTTCCTCGGCATCAAAGCACGAGACATCGAAGCCTGGGCATCTCGAAACATCCAAGCGCGAAGCCGCTTCGCCGTCCTTCTTCGGACACTGGTGAACTCAACCGGACGTGGTATCACGAGCCTTGATTTCCCTGGCAATGACGATGCCGAGCGTCCTGGGTGGGATGGCCAGCTTGATATCACTGAAGGGACGCCTTGGATTCCAGCCGGCTCGTCTGGCTGGGAATTTGGAACAAATGAAGATCCGAAAGCGAAGGCGGAGAGCGACTATGCAAAGAGCACGAAAGCGACAAGCAAGGCCGACCGCGCTGCACTAACGTTCGTATTCGTGACGCCCCGTGCTTGGCCGGGCAAGAACGAGTGGTCTGCCCTAAAGCGAGTCAAACACGAGTGGCGCGACGTGCGCGCCTACGACTCAAGCGATCTTGAACAGTGGATCGAACAGTCGATAGCTGCACAGCTGTGGTTTGCGCACGAAGTCGGGAAACCCTCCCTGGGTGTCCGAACACTGTCGCAATGCTGGTCCGATTGGGCCAACGTCGCGGAGCCTCCATTGCCGGGCTCCCTGTTTTCGCATGCAATCGAAAGATCAAAGAAAACTCTGTTAGCACGCCTTACGCAGAACTCCAATAGCCCGGTCGTGGTAATGGCAGACTCAACCGAAGAAGCGCTGGCCTTCGTTGCGCACTTTTTTGAGACCGTAATTGACCCAAAGATCGTCGAACTCCGTGACCGCGTTCTAGTGTTTGACGATCCCGGCACCGCGAAGAAGCTGGCACAAGGCACCTCGCAGTTTGTCGCTGTCGTGCACAACCGCGCCGTCGAGCGCGACCTCGCATCGCTTTCACAAAACGTTAGGTGCATCGTTGTGTACCCTCGGAATGCGGCAAACATCGAGCCAGATATTGTGCTTGAGCCATTGAACTACGAGCAGTTCAAGACATCGCTCGAAGGGGTTGGGTATACGCGAGATGAAGTAACTCGGCTCGACAACGAATCCGGCCGTTCACTCACGGTCCTCAGGCGTCGACTTGCGAGGACGCCCGGTGTCCGGCTACCAGAATGGGCAACAGATGTGCACACGGCGTCATCGCTCGTGCCCTTCTTGCTTGTCGGCGCATGGAACGCGACCCGCCCTCCCGACCAGACAGTGCTATCGCTTCTCGGCGGCGATATGCCATATGAGCTCCTTGAGCGGACATGTCAGCGGCTCGCGCAGGGCAATGATCCTCCGATGTGGTCCGCAGGCCACTACCGCGGCGTCGCATCAAAGATTGACGCCCTGTTCGCGATCGCAGGGGAAGTGACCCGAACAGACCTAGAGCGATTCTTCACCGTCGCACACATTGTGCTTGGTGAAGACGATCCGAAGCTCGATCTGCCCGACGAAGAGCAATGGGCGGCTGCAATTCATGGGAAGTCGCGTGAATTCTCCGGAACGCTCAGGAGGAGCATTGCTGAGACGCTAGTGCTGCTCTCAGTTCACGGCCACCACCTGTTTTTTGATCGTCTTGGCTTTGACTGTGAGGTCGCGGCGCAAAAGCTCGTGCGCGCACTCCTCACACCGCTCAAGACTCGCCTGTTGGAAGCGAACGACACCGACCTCACTGCGTATGCCGAGGCGGCTCCGAACGAGTTCCTAGACATTATTGAGTCTGACTTACGGCAAGTTGTACCGGAGACATACGGTCTCATGCGCCCGGCGGGCGCAGGCCTCTTCGGAGGGGGGTGTCCACGTACCGGTCTTCTCTGGGCACTTGAAGGGCTATCGTGGAGCCCAGCGACGATGCCGCGAGCAGCTCTCATTCTCGCGCAGCTCTCACAGATTGAGATCAATGACAACTGGGTGAACCGCCCCATCAACTCGCTTAAAGCAATATTTCGCGCGTGGATGCCACAGACCGCAACCAGCCATGACATTCGCCTCAGGGTACTGCAGCAGCTTGCAGGTCGATTCCCAGCGGTCGCGTGGAACGTGTGCATCGATCAACTAGGCACAGGGCCGCAGCACGGAAGCTACAGCCATAAGCCAAAGTGGAGGAACGATGGCCATGGGTACGGCGAACCGTTGTCTACTTGGGCGCCGATCATGACGTTCGTACACAACGTGGTCGAAATGGTGCTTGGCTGGAAGCATGGTCACACGACTGGCATGGTCTGTGACTTGGTGAACTGCCTTCCTGGCTTGGCAGCCGCGGATCGTGAGCGTGTATGGACGATCATTGAAGCGTGGGCTGCGAGTGCTTCGGACAGCGACAAAGCGATCGTTCGCGAGCAGATTCGCAAGCGGCTGCTCACCCGACGCGGTAAGCCACAGGCAAACAATGACGACTTCATAGTTCTTACGGAGTCTGCAAAGCGAGTCCGCGAAGCACTCGAACCTGCCGACCTTCTCCAGAAGCACGAGTGGTTGTTTCGAACTCACTGGGTCGAAGAGTCCGCCGAGGAACTTGTCGATGACTCGCATGACTACGAGAAGCGCGAGGAACGCGTAGCTGCACTCAGGACCGACGCGCTTCGCGAGGTACATCTCTCGCGTGGACCTGCCGGCGTT
>CAYTGC010000650.1:0-2890 GCA_964437195.1 uncultured Myxococcales bacterium
TTTATAGACCTTTTAGCTCCGCCAGCGATCCGTTGTACATGTCGAGATCGACATTGCCGCTGATGCCCGACACCCTGCCGGTGCTCGAGTATTGCCAGAAGCGGAGCCGTCCCCATGGCGAGGGCAGCGACGGGCAGCTCACGCCCCAGTGCGCGACCCACAGATACGGCAGCGTGGTCGGGCTGCCTGTTCCGCCCCAGAAGCCCGGCGACGTGTAAAGGACTGGCAGCCGTCCGGTGCGCGACTTCACCCGCGCAATCCAGGTGTTCACCCGCGCAAGCAGCGTTGCGGACGAAACGCCATCGGTGACTTCGACATCGATGACCGGCGGAATGTCGCCCGCCCCAAAGCCCACGGCGTTTAGCTGATTGACCATCAGGTCGGCCTGCGCTGTTGCATCTTGGGTGGGACGGAAGAACTGGTACGCCCCAACCGCCAGACCCGCCGCTTTGGCGCCTTTCCAGTTGGTGGCAAACTTCGGGTCCATAAAACCAGTGCCGTCGCTGACACGGACAATGGCGAACTGCTTGCCCGCGGCTTTGACCTGCGACCAGTTGATCGTGCCTTGGTAGTACGACACGTCGATTCCGTAGGTCTTGGTGCTGCCCGGGCAAACGGTGGCTTGCTCGGTGTACTGCGCTTCCTGGTTCAGATCGATGCTTGCACCGGCGGTGCCGTCTTCTGCGCCGTCTTTGCCCAGCGGACTTCCACACGCCAGCAGCGAAACAGCAAATGGCAGAACCAGCAGGGAGATTCTCTTCATGACAGTGTCCTTTCCCCAATTCGGTTTTGGCCGCATGGCCAAGTTGGGAGTGATTGATCCCAAGCCATTGCAGCTTGCGTACCAGATCTGACAAACCGGTTTGTCGACGGAAAGAATGCCACGCCTCTGCTCTGTGCCTGGGGGACTAGACCCCATGGTGATGGACCCGATCAGCGGTTTGTGTGTAGAACCAGGAAAGAGGTTCCCCCGATGACCGAGCCCCAGCCGTCAGCTTCCGAGACAAAACCCAACCCGCCCGCAGACAATCCCCAGCAGGCAGACTCCGTTGCGCCACCTCCTGAGACACTCACCCTCGGTCAGCAGATCGCAGGAGGACTCCTTATCGTCAACGCGATCTTTGTGCTGCTGAGCGAAGTGCTCATCCCGGCGGATCCCAAGCTGGGGCCGATGTTTGCGCCAGGTCGGAGCGTGATGCCCGCGCTCATCGATCTTCTGATCGGTGTGTCTTTGCTGCGCGGCAAGCCCAAGTACCGAACCTGGGCGCTCCTGCGGGTGGTGATCGGAACCGTGCTGTTTACGGCGCTGGCGTGGGGCAAAGATCCGCTGATCTCGGCGTCGCAGCTGATGATCGGTGTGTCGCTTTTGCTATTCCTGGTCGGGGACGCAGCAAGACCTCGCCTGGTTGCAGGCGGCGCACTGTTCTTCCTGTACGCACTTTTGAACCTGTCCGGGCTGTCGGCGACTGTCTTTGGAGTAAATCCACTTGGGAAGTACATCCAAATGGCGATCGGCGACCTAGAGACCAAGCCCGCGGGGATCGTCACGGGCCAGAAGGTCCACTATCAAGTGACTGCGCCCAATTCCCACTGGCATCTGCGATCGGCGAGCGCGACGGTCAAAGAGAATCCGCTCGCGGATCGCTGGCTGAGCCGACCGGATCTGGATGCGCATGTGCTGATCATTGCGGAAACCGAACCCGGACAGCAGATCTCGCTGCCCGCACTGACCAAAGCGGTGGTCGACAACGCGCAGCGCGTTTCCAAGCAGTTCGTCGAAATCGATCGAGGGCCGCTCAAGTCGCATCCACAGCGCGGCACGCTCGTACACACGCAAGCGACGGTCGAAAACGTCGAGCTGGAGTTCCTCAGCGGCGTCGTAGCGACCTACGAACACGGCTACCAGATCGTTGGCTTTGTGCCTCGCAAATCGTTTGCCAAAGCGGAAGCGGATCTGCGCAGCATCATCGAGTCATTCCAGCTGCCGACCGATGAGACCCCGACGGTGCCCGCCGATGTCGAGCCGACGCCACAGACCCGCGTGACCGGCCAGTCGAGTCAGTATGTGGTGCGGGCGCCGACCGGGACCTGGTATCTGCGCAAAGACGAAGCAGCCAAAAAGGACAATCCGCTCACGGATCGCTGGCTTGTGCGGCCCGAGCTGGACGCGCATGTGATGGTGATTGCCGAGCTGGTCGAAGGCGCTTCACTCGACGCGGAGCAGTATGCGAAGGCCGTGGCGGACAACCTCAAAGCCAACCAAAACGCAGAGATTCTGTCGGTGACGCCGATCGCGACGCAGCCAACGCTGGGAAGCATGCTCCATGTGAAGCTGACGATGAACGGTCTTCCGATCGAGTATTCGATTGGCTGCTTTGCCCGCGGGGAAGAAGCGTGGCAGGTCCTGGCGTTCACATCGCAGGCCAACTATCCCGAGCTGGCCGCCGACTTCCAAAAAACGCTCGAGACGTTCCAGCTTCCGCCGCCGCGACCCGCCCGCGTCGTGATTCCGCCCAAACGCAAGCAGCGCTAAAAAACGATCGCGGGGGGCGGTTTAGAACGCAGCCAGGTGCGGGGCGCGAGGATACGGAATCGCGTCGCGGATGTTGCCAAGGCCGGTGATGTAGACGATAAGCCGCTCAAATCCCAGGCCAAAGCCCGCGTGCGGAACCGTTCCGTAGCGACGGAAGTCGAGATACCACTGGTACGCAGACAGGTTCAGCTTGTGGTGTTTCATCCGCGCTTCCAGAACATCCAGCCGCTCTTCACGCTGCGAACCACCGATGATCTCGCCGATGCCTGGGGCCAGCACGTCCATCGCTGCCACCGTCTTTTCGTCGTCGTTCATCCGCATGTAGAACGCTTTGATTTCCGCCGGATAGTTCATGAC
>CAYTGC010000651.1:0-2888 GCA_964437195.1 uncultured Myxococcales bacterium
GTGGGATCTTGCATTCGATCGCGAAGCTCAAGCTCATCCGACAGGTGCGTGATCGCTTCGTTGTGACGCAGGCTCTGAACCTGGGGACGGTTTGACAGCAGCGTCACCGCCAGAAGGTGCAGACTGTCCGCCTCGCCCCACTGATAGCCGCAGTCAGGCGACATCGCGTGTGCGAGCGCATCGCGGGCGTCTCGCTCAGCCGACATCGGATTGGATCGGCGAAGGTGAAGCTGGCCGCGTAGGTTCAGAAGGTCGATTCGGTAGCAGGCCAAGGACAGCTCTTCCGCCATCGCCAGTGCCGTCCCAAGGCTTGCCGCCGCCGCTTCGTAGCTTGCTTGGTCCATCAAGAGCCGCGCTTCTTCTCGTCCAGCGGCGCAGAGGACTTCTGCTGCTCCACTTCGGCTCGCAAACTGCGTCGCCTGGGCCAGATGTTGGGCAGCGAGCTCGTGCTCGCCATCGCGGCGCAGGGCATCGGCCAGCAGCACCTTGGTCTCGGCTTCCGCCAGCGTGTCGTGCGCGGCCGTGGCGCGCGAAAGGCACTCGGACAACCACACCCGAGCTTCCGTCACATCCTGCATCCGCAGCGCTCGCTGGGCTTGGATAAGCGCAAGCCGCAGTGGCCACGGACTGACCGACTGCCCCGCATCACGCAGAAGCTGCCGCGCTTGCCACAGGTGCAAAAGGCACAGCGACGTATCCCCAGCAAGGAGCGCCAAGCTGGCCTGTTCCGCTGCTGCCGCCGCTTGCAGTGTCAGATCGGGCGATAGGTGCTGTGCTTTCTTGGCCAGTGACGACGCCAGTCGCAGCCGTCCGGCCAGCCGATGAATCTGCGCTCGCCGTAGCCACAGCCCCGGAAGCATCTCGGCATGAAACGGCCACTGTCTCTCGGTCGTGACCAGCGCCGCATCCAGCTGACCCGTGAGCCGCAACGCCTCGGTTTCCCACCACAGGAGCTGCGCATAGCGGCTTCGCCAGGCTGGATCTTCCACCGACAGCGGCGCGGCGAGCGGATACAGTCGTCGAATCAGCTCGAGGAGAAGGCGCGAACGTCCGAGCCGACAGCCGAGGTGGGCAAAGCCGCCCAGCCCCTCGGCGAGCAGCTCATACGCACCCAGCGGATCTTCTGCAGCGAGCCTTTCATCGAAGGCATCCAGTCGAACCTGCAGCGCGCTTTCATCGCAGGGGAGTGTCTTGCCGCTCGCTGACGCTCCGCCTTCAGGCAGCGATATCACCACCGCAGGGAATGCCTGCGCGGGAAGCAGCGAAAGCAGTCCCAGACGAACCGCTTCGTCTCGATGGGTGTCATCGCGAAGCAAGGTCGCCGCAAACTCTTCCAGACGCTTGTTTGCAAGCAGGTGCTCGAGCAGCAGATCGACTCGCTCCGTTGGCTTGAGCTGAACTGGCGCGACCTTCCACAGCTCAAGCGCCATGCCCGCGCAGACAATCCCGAGCTGCGCTGGCGTACAGATGTGAAGAAGGTGCTCGCCGAGCCACGGCAGAAGGCTACTTGTAGACATCAGGCGACCCTCGGCAAAACGATGGTGACGCGGGTGCCCGCGGACGTGCTGCCCGAAGGTCGAGGCGCAAGTGTCGGCAGCGGCGACTCCAGCAGCAGCTGACCGCCATGCTGTGAGACGATGCTGCGGCAGATGCCCAGGCCGAGCCCGGTGCCCCGATCGCCTTTGGTGGTAAAGAACGGTTCAAAGATGCGCGGCATGATCTCGGCGGGAATGCCGGCGCCGTAGTCGTCAATCTGGATGCGTACCATGGCTTGCGTCTGGCCGGGTTCTTTGGGAAGCGGATCGGAAAGCACGCGCACGCTCAGGCTTCCACCCGGCTGCGTGGCGTCGAGTGCGTTGCGCAGAAGGTTTAGAAACACCTGCACCAGCTTGTCGCGGTTTACATTGGCGACGGCGTTGTCGGACAGGTCTTTGGCAATCGTGCGCTGCCGAAACTCGGGGTCAAAGCGCAAGATCGACAGCGCTTCTTGGATCGACAGCACCACTTGCTCTGGGACAAGTGCAATCCGCGGGTGGCTCGTTAGCTGATCTGGCTGTGGCGGCAGGCTGCCATGTACCCGCGAAAAGTCGCGAATCTCACCCACCAGACCGCCAAGTCGCGCCCGTGCAGTCAGGATCGCGGACGTAAACAGCTTGACCTCGGGGTCGTCAGGGTAGCGGTCACGGATCATCTCGGCGTAGCTAAGCACCGCCAGTTGATTGCCAATCTCGTGCGCAATTCCCGACGCCACTCGGCCCACCGCCGCCATGCGCTCGCTTTCGAGCAGTCGCTCTTGCGCCGAGTGTATCTGGCGCAGCGCGTGTGACAGCGCCGTGTTGTTGTGCTGCATCGCGCCGAGTGTCCGCCTTAGCTGAACCACCATGTCGCCGCGCTCGATCGCGTTGCGGATGGTCAGGAGCAGGCTCTCTTTGTCCCATGGCTTTTCGACGCACTGGAAAATGCCGCCGTCGTTGATGGCGCGCAGCATGGTCTGCTTGTCGGCCTGCTGCGATAGCAGAACCCGAACCGTGTCGGGCGACAGGCTCCGCACCTTAGAAAGCAGCGAGATGCCGTCTAGCTCACGCAGGTTCTGGTCGCACAGAAGCAGCGGTGGCGGGATGGGCTCGCTACGCAGCGCCGATACGGCCAGCGTTGGGCTGCGAAAGGTCTTTACCAGGTAGCTCGGGTTTTCGCTGAGCGCATCCACGAGACGCGCTACCTCTGCTGGATCATCGTCGCTGACCAAGTAAATGAGGTGCGGATACAAGTTCGGATCGCTTGGACCCGAAGGCGGCACATGCGGGGGCCCCATCGGTTCGTCGCTGCGACCAGAGTTCCCGTCAGAGCTTCCAGCGGAAGGCAGCATTTGCGCGGAGCATACCCGGTTT
>CAYTGC010000652.1:0-2887 GCA_964437195.1 uncultured Myxococcales bacterium
AATGACGATCCTGTCCGGGGAACGTGCGTCGGAAGACCATCAGTATGTAATCGTCACGCTGACGTTGCCGTAGGACCCGCGTCCGGTACAGCGAGCACCGTCGCCATGAGACACTCCCAATGCCTTCATCACGGCAACATTGGCCTCCCATCGCCCGCAGCAGGACTTGTCCCACATTCGCGCGTTCACGCACTTCCGAGGATCGGACTTCAGGCAGATCTTCGCCGTCTTCTTGCATGAAGGATTTGTCCGCGACGGAGTCGTTCGAGGATCGAACGGGGTCGCGACAAAAGGAGTGCTATCGTCGCACAGATTGCCGCAGGCCGTTGCACCGCTCGGATTTGCACAGGCCTTCAGCCATGCACAGCTCGCCTCATACTCCATCACCACTGATGCAGTGCTCGTCTCCAAGTACGCTCCAGAGTCCTCCTCGGAGGACATCTCTCCGGTCTCCGGGGCACCACAGGCACCGAAAAAGAGTAGAGCCACCGCAAAACAGGGACCGAACAGGTACTGAGCTACCTTCGTTGCGTTCATGATGTTCCTCCTCGGCTAAGAAAACGCCTGTGCCGTCTAGGACGACACCGCTGCTGGTTGGCAGAACGACAGCGTGTTTCGATGCACGGCGACGGCAGCAGACACTCTGACTGCCGTCATCACCGGCAGTTCCGACCCGCGCTAGCAGCCTGAGAAACTACAGGTATTGATGACGCAGCCAGCGGGCAGTTTCGATGCGGCATCGCCTTCGGCCTTGCGGCACGCCTTGTTGCATCCACCAAGGAAGGTCGTGTTGCCGAAGCCACCAATGCTGGCCGGACAGGACGGCGCGCCAACACTGACGACGCTACAGGCCGCATAGCACCGCTTGCCGAAGGAGGGATCAATCGGACCTGCCACTTGGTTCCCAGCCTCACTGGAGGTCGCTTCTCCGACACGCTGCTCCACCGAAGCGGGGGCTGTTTGGCTCGGCGGACCAACCACAGCGGGACTGGTAGAATGTTCCGCCTCGACCGCGTCGGTGCCACATCCACTCAGTGCTACCAAGAGAGAGATACAAGCAGTAACCATCGTTGAACGGCGTCTCATGAGTATCCTCCTGCGGTTGGATTTTCGATGTAGAGCAGCCTACACCTCGATTCGGACAGTGCTCCTTCGCTACAAATCCTGTCAAATTTTGTAGAAGATGTGATGCATCATCTTGGTTCGCAGCGACTGAGTACCGCTCCCAAACCGAGTCCCTCCGCTGCGGCACAGAACCCCAGGAAGTCGAATGAGCGGACTCCCGGCCCGTCAGTATTCCCAGCTCTCGTGCCGCACTGGGAGTCGATTCAGGGTCTGGCGATAGGACTGCCACTTGGGCATGTACGTTTGTAGCAGGGTCTGGAATCGGGCGTTGTGGGTCGGCTCGATGATGTGAAGCAGCTCGTGGACGAGGATGTACTCCAGACACTCGCGGGGCTTCTTGGCGAGGTCGGTGTTGAGACGGATGGTCCGGTTCTGCGAGTTACAGCTTCCCCATTTGGTCTTCATCCGCTGCACATAGAAGCGCTCTGCCTGGACTCCCAAGATGGGTTCCCACTTGGCGCACAGCGGCGGCACAGCAGCCCGGAGCTGATCGCGATACCAGCGCTCGATGACCATCTGTTTGCGAGTCTGATCCCAGTCAGGACGAGCGTTCAGAACCAGACGACTATGGCGCAGCTCGACGGAAGTTGGTCCATCTGACTCCACGACCGACAGCAGATACCGGCGTCCCCAGACATAGTGACTCTCACGAGCCAGGTACTCACGCGGCGCTTCTCTCTCCTGCTTCAGCAGCTTGTTCTGCTGCTGACGAATCCACCCGAGCTTCGAGATCGCAAATACTCGGATGGTGTCGAGCGGAATGCGCAGTGGGGCTGCGATGGTGACTCGTCCCGTCGGAGGATGCACACTCAAGTGGACATTGCGAATGTCTTTCCAGATCACATCGATCGTGATCTCGCCGAGCTGAAGCTGTGCCTGCATCAGTATTCAGTCTGGTTGAAGACGATGCGGAACAGCCGCTCGACCTCTGGTTCATCCAACAGCTCGCGGAACATCGCCTGCTTCACGATCTGTTCCTTCGCTTTCACCCCGCGCCAGGCATTGGGACGGTGCTTCTTGATCGACGCATCGAGCCGCAGCGCCAGCGCCAGAAGCTCTTGGTCGCTCCGCTTCTGGCCGGAGGTCTTGAGGTTCGAGTAGAGCGCTCGTTTGCCTGCTGTGTTTAGCTTCTGGCTGGTGTCATCCGTCATGCCTGACTGCACAGAGCACACCAGCACGGCGATTCGCTGCAAATACGCCTCATACGTAATGCGAAGATCGCGTAGGTCCGCTACGATCTCGGCCAGCAGCACAGACATCCGGTCGTAAAATGCGGGGTCGAGCAGGTGTGACTTTAGGATTTTGCTGCGGACGTTGTTGGCAATCGTCTCTGCCACGGCGCGCTTGTCGGTCTTGATTCCTGCTGGGAGGGTATCTATTGCGTCGGCAATGCCCAGCTTCAGGATCAGATCCAGCAGGCCCAGCTCCCCAAACGCAGAGATCTGCCGCGACTCTTTGGCCTCGACATAGGTGTCGATCAAGTGGCGCATGTCAGCCTCATATGCCTTGAGGTCGATCGTCTCCCCGCTAGCATTCTTGATGGTGTCGCGCAGCTTCACATAGTAGTCGACAGACTTCTTGATTTGGGTGCTTCTCTGTTCGGAATACCCCGCTTGCAGCAGCTCGTCGGCGACATTGGCATACGCTCGCAACAGTGCCGCCGTTGATTTGTAGAGCGCCACCCGATGCGCTTCCCGCGCCTGCAAGTCTTCCGGAATCTCGGCGTTGCCGCAGAAATAGTGAATGTGCTCAAGCTCCCCCT
>CAYTGC010000653.1:0-2885 GCA_964437195.1 uncultured Myxococcales bacterium
TCCGAGCTTCGGCAAGCGCTGTCGCTGGTGGAAAAACAGCGGGCGCAGATTCTGGCTCTGTCGGCGCCAATCCTTGATGTGGGACGAGGGACGCTTGCTGTTCCCATCATCGGTGAGCTTACCGAAGAGCGTGGGTCAGAACTGCTGATGCGCCTGCTCGAAGAAGTATCGGCGCAGCGTGCTCGCTTTGTGATCGTCGACCTGACCGGCTGTGCAAATCTGGACGATCAGGGCGCGAGGCTCTTGCTTCGTGTCACACGGTCGATCGAGCTGCTTGGTTCGCGAGCGATCATCACTGGAGTCGCCGCCGCGCTGGCCCAGACGATCGTGCGCGCCGGAGTCGATCTTTCGCTGCTGCTGACGCTGCGGAATCTGCGTGACGGCCTCGAGCATTGCCGCAAGCAGCACTGAGCCAAGCTGCGGAGATCCGCCCGGGGACTTGTGCCGTAAGGGCATATAAATATTTCGCAATTGCCAATACAAATTAGCGAGCGATACAATTTCAACTGAGTATCGTGTCGCACGCATCTCCCCACACTGCCAAGGTTCGACGGAGGGCTCGCCAAGTGCTGCTTTGGGCGGCGCTTTGCGGCGGCTGCGCGGTCGAGTCGCAAGCCGTGCTTCCCGAAGCTGCGCGGGCAAGCTTGGTGGTCAATCCAGACGGCGATCTCACGGCGTCGATGGCTGGTCAGGTGGTCAATCGCTATGCACCGCTGACGGCATCGGCGAGCGCGGGTGACTCTTCTGTGTCCGTTGCGAACGTGTCTGCGCTGGGAGTTGCCGCCGACGATCTGCTGCTCATCATCCAGATGCAGGGTGCCCAAATTCGTACCACCGACGACGATCAGTACGGGTCGGTGCAGAGCCTACAAGGTGCGGGACTGTACGAGTTTGTACGGGTGCGCAGCGTCGATACGACGAACTCCAAGGTTCTCCTCGATACGCGCTGTGGTGGTCTGCGCAATGCCTACAGCGTCGCCGGCAAGTCGCAGGTGGTCCGCGTCCCACAGGTTGGAAATTTCACCGTCCCGCTCAACACCAGCGTTGTTGCGCTCCCGTGGGACGGGCAAAAAGGTGGCGTGGTCGCAGTGCGGGCCTCGGGGAGCATCTCGGTCGACGGCGCGATTGATGCCAGTGGGCAAGGCTTTCGCGGCGGCGTGGGGCAGAGCGGACTTGCGGTGCAAAGCGACGAAAGCCTCGACCGGACCGGCTTTCGGACGACACAGATCTCCCTCGGCGCAGCCAAGGGCGAGAGCATCTCTGGACAAGCCGCGGACTATGCCAGTGCCGGGGGCGGTTTTGGTCGCGGTGCGCCAGCCAATGGCGGCGGCGGTGGCAATGGAGTGAAGAGCGGCGGCGGCGGTGGGGCCAACGGTGGCGCGACGGGAGCGTACGACGGGCATGGCGTAATGGACCCAAATGCTGTCGGCAAAGCGGCCTGGGATCTCGATCCGGGGACCATCGCTGCTGGCAAGCTCACCACATCGACAGGCGGTGGCCGTGGCGGGTACGCGGGGAGCAGCAGCGATCAAGATGCGCTGACCGTCGGGCCTGGCACTGCGGCTTGGGGCAGCAACCTCCGTCGCGAGCGCGGCGGTCGTGGCGGCCACCCGATCGCGCAGACTCCGAGCAGTCGCTTGTTCTTGGGCGGCGGTGGCGGTGGCGGCGACGCAAGCGGCAAGACTGCGGCGGCAGGGACCGCAGGCGGCAGCGGTGGTGGACTCGTCTTTTTGTGGGGCAGTCGGCTCATTGGATCCGGTCGGATCGGCGCCAGCGGCGTACCCGGCGGTAGCACCAGCGGTCCGAGCCACGATCAAGCGGGCGGCGGCGGCGGCGGTGGCGGAACCGTGGCGCTGATCGTACCGACGGTGGAAGGCTCGCTGAAGCTGCAAGCAAGCGGCGGACTGGGTGGCAACCAAGGCGCTCCGGCTGGCTCGGATGCCGCAGGTCCAGGCGGTGGCGGCGGTGGCGGCGTCTTGATCCTGCCCGGGACACTGCCGGTTGCGGTCACTCGAACGACGAGCGGCGCCGCACCTGGAACCACACTGGCGACGGCCCTTGGTGAATTTCCGGTGAACGGAGCAACCCGCGGTGCCGACGGGGAAGAACAGCCGTTTGTGCCCGGAAGCGGACTGCCGAGCTGTCTGCCAACGGATCTGGCGATCACGATAACGAGTACCCAAAAAAGTGCAGTCCCCGGGCTGTCTTTTGTCATCACCGTCACGGTCCAAAATGTCGGGACGGAAACGGTGGTTGCAGCGCCGCTTGGCAATGTGCTGTCCCCGACGGGAATTCCCTCGGTCAACTGGAGCTGTACCGCGACTCCGGCGACAGCCAGCGACGTGGCGAGCTGCAATCCAAGCCGTGGCTTCCAAGATCTGAATACGACGGTCACACTGTCCCCGGGACAGAAAGCGGTCTATCAGGTTGTGATCGCTATTCCATCGTCGCTGAGCGGCACCCTGAGCTATCAAGCCACGGTGGCGGCTGCGAGCGGATCGACCGATGTGGACTTGAGCAACAACACCGCGTCGCTGTCGGTTCCGGTCCAGGCCGTTGCGGACCTGCAAGCGCTGGTGACGTTGGCTCCGACTCCTGCCGCGCCTGGACAGCCGGTAACGGTGGTGGCGTCGGTGCGCAACATGGGCCCGAGCGATGCACGCGACGTTGCGCTGCGTTTTTCCATTCCCGATGGATTTCGTGTCTTTCGGGAGCCGAGCTCGACGACGATGACGTGCGCGGGGGATTCGGCCAGCGGCTACACCTGCACCGCGCCGCGGCTCGCTCGCTTCAATACCGACGACGTGTTGCTGGTGATCGAGCCCGTCGGAACCCCATCGTCACTGACGTTTGGATGCTCGGTGAGCGGCACGGTTCCCGACGAT
>CAYTGC010000654.1:0-2868 GCA_964437195.1 uncultured Myxococcales bacterium
TCAGTGAAATTGATCTTTCCGCCAAGGCCACGATCCTGAATACGTCGACGCAAGCTGTGCGGACTTGTCATCCTTCCGAGCTCGGAAAGGACGAACACCGCGGACAGAATGTGCACCCACTGACTCACTTTGTACAAGCCAAGCCGGGATGGAACAGGAATCACCCAGAGAGCCCCAACGCCGTGTCCTTGCAGCTGAACTTGCAGCAAGGCCGCCGACGCGGTACGGGTCTTGCCGGTGCCAGAATGCGAAAGGAGAACATCGATGGCTTGGACGTTGGTAACCGGAAGTACGGGTGCGGTAGGTCACGCCCTGGTGCGCGCACTGCTGGCAGAGGGGCGCGATGTGCGCTGTCTGGTTCGAAACCAGGAAAAGGCCGCGGCAGTGCTGCCAAAAGGGGTCGACTTCGCTGTGGGTGATGTGACGGTGCCCGATTCACTTGGGGCGGCACTGCGCGACTGCACTTCGGTTTTTCACGCCGCGGGCCTCCCAGAGCAGTGGCAGCTTGACACGGGTATTTTCGACCGAACCAACGTTGCAGGGACTGCAAACCTGATCGATGCGTCATTGCGCACCAAGGCGACTTCGTTCGTCTATACCAGCACGCAGGATCTGTTCGACGTGCAGCGCGTTCCCTACGATGAGACCACGACTCCGCAGGTGCCGCTGACTTCGGCGTATGAGGTTTCCAAGCGGCGGGCGGACGCACTGGTCGAACAGGCGATTGCGCGCGGTCTTCCCGCCATTTTCATCCATCCATCAGCGGTGTTCGGCCCGATGAAGGGAGCCCTGACAGGGACCAACCGTCTGCTCGCGGATCTGCTCAACAACCGCGTTCCCATGCTGTTGCCGGGTGGAATGCCGCTTTGCTTCAACGAAGATCTGGCGCGGGCGCAGCTATTGGCGGAAGCCAAAGGACAGATTGGGGCCCGCTACCTCGTTGCAGAGTCGTATCAAACACTGAGGCAGATGGCCGAAGGTGTACATGCGCTGAAGCCATCTGCCAATGTACCGCTGGTGATGCCCTTGTGGCTGGCGAAGTGCGTGGCACACGGCGGCGAGCTGGTTTCGCGCCTGACCAAGAAGCCGCCGCTTTTGACCATTGCCGAGTTGCATGTTCTCTGCCGCACTGGGCGACCCGACGCCAGCAAGCTGAAGAACGAGCTGGGTTGGCAGCCGACTCCTTTCGCGACCGCGCTAAGGCGCACCATGGAAGGACTGAACCTAGCCTGAGTCCGTTTTTGGCCCACACGGCCATTCGATCCGCGAACCCATCCGCCTGCAAACACAGAGCCACCCATGCACGACGTCGAAAGACAGTTCGTCTTTACATCTGGCGCACATTCCTGATCGATTTATTTTGATTTAGGAAGACGGACGAGTAGACGGACCGACTCCTGATCGGGTGAGGGAGTCAGGTCCTGACAATGCCCTACGCGTCGGCTGGTGCTTGATGGCAGCGCGATACCAAAGTACCGCCGACGTCACGTACCCTAGCTGCAACACTGTGGGCATGATGTACTGTGCCCATTCTGGTCGCCGCAGCGTGACCGCTGCGCTGATCGCAGCGGTAGGAATCATCGGCCACAGCTTCGGCTGGATCGTCGCAACGGTCATCAAACTGGTCGCAGCAATGGCGACAAGATCGAGCGTCATAATCTGCGCGATGCCAAGGTCCAGTGCGAACCCAACACCACGCAGCGCGAGCATCCACACCGCCACCACCAAGCCATAAACCAGCATGCCGCGATGGAACCAATTGCGACCAATCACGCGCCGAAAGCGCACCGCCATGAAAGTGAAGAACGCGAACAGCACGGCTGCAGTGATCAGGGAAGATCGCTCCGGCCTGAGTCCTGACCAGCCAGGTAGCGTGATGCTAGCCGCAGCAACCAGCGTGACCGCCACCATGCTGACCACGACTTCTCGCCGCGCGCCAGGGCCAATCGATGCGTCAGTGGCGATGTCAACTGCAAGGGCAGCGAGCAGCTCACTCATCGATGGGAAGCGCTTGCTTGGATCGGTTGAGAGTCCGCGCAAAATGGCCTGATGAATGATGGTAGGAACGTGGCTATCCGCCGGTCGAGGCAAGACGCGGCCAGACACCACGTTGAAGCGCAGGCTGTGGAGGTTGTCACCCGCAAACGGCATCTGCTGATACAGCGCTTCGTACAGCGCAACGCAGAAGCCAAACTGATCGCTGCGGCTGTCGACAGTCTCGCCCATGTGCTGCTCGGGAGACATATAAAGCGGCGTTCCCAGCGCCGTGCCCGTCTCGGTCAGGTTGGACAGGGGCGGCTGCCCAGGACCTGCGGTAAGAATCTTGGTGCTCTCCGCCAAGTCGTGGACGGCGCTCGATGGTGCGGACTGAAGGCGTGCCAATCCGAAGTCCGCAACCCGCGGCCAGCCATCACTACCGATCAAGACGTTGTCCGGCTGAAGCTCGACTGCCACTGTTTTCAGTCAGTCCACTTCGCGCTGATTTGGCAGAACAGGAAGTCGGTGGGAATACGCAGTGTGGGTGTTTGCCGTTCCCAACGGATGGGGCGTGATTCCCACCAAGCTCGCGGAGACAAGGTACAAAGAGTATATTCGTATCGAAGAAACCGTCGCTTGTGGATGAAGGCAGGATGATCCCATGAAGCTCCTCGCCAAACTGCTCACCGCCACGCTGTCCGCTGGGCAGCCGCAGGATGTGATGTTTGAGCTGGTTCTGGAAAACGACAGCAGCAAGCCAGTGACTGTCTGTACCAAGGACATTCCGTGGCAAGACGGCCTTGGCTACCACGGATTCGGAGCGACCTTTGCTGCGTCCGGACTTCCGGTTCGTTCTGTGTTTCGGCCCATCAATCCCGCGTGGGGTCCGCC
>CAYTGC010000655.1:0-2862 GCA_964437195.1 uncultured Myxococcales bacterium
TCTACGCTCGCACGATTGGCGAGTGGATTGTGTTTAGCCTGCTTGGCAACATCGCAATCTTTGCCGCATCAGTGTGGCTGTGCGGGTGGATGTGGCGGCGCTTTCAGTCGCAAGCCCTTTTGCGCGTCCAGCGCCCGATCACGCGGCGCGACGTCGTCTTGTCGTGTGTCTCGGTTCTGCTCAACTCGGCAGTGTCTGTCGTCGGCTTTGTGCTCTGGAAAGCAGGCTGGATACACCTGACCTATCCGGGGCTTTGGCGCATGACCCTGGATGTTCTGCTGTTCCTTCTGGCGATGGACTTCGGGATGTACGTGTTTCATCGGATCGCGCATCTGCCGCCGCTGTTTGCGCTGCTGCATGCACCGCACCACGTCCATGTCTCGACCAACGTGCTGTCTTTGTTTGTGCTGCATCCCGCCGAGGTACTCGGGTTTGGCTGCCTGATGATCGCGGTGATGGTGCTGATCCCGCTGTCGGGCCTGGCCGTGCTTGTGTATCTCGGGCTAAACGTGCTGTGGGGAACGCTGGGCCACGTTGGGGTGGAGCCGATTCCTCGGCAGTTCTTTCGCTCGTCCCTGCTTTCGCTGCTTGGGACCAGTACCTTCCATGCCCAGCACCACCTGCATCCTTCACACAACTTCGGCTTCTACTCGGTCGTTTGGGACGCGGTGTTTGGTTCGCTTGACCCAAGCTACGCAGACTGGCTGCACAGTGGGCCGCCCGCGGCTGCGCTTGACGACCTGGTGGGTGGTGTCGGTTCGGATGGTTCGGTGGCTTCTTCGGATGCCAGCGGCCCGGCTACCTGACATGCTTGGGTCTAGACCCAAGGCGAGCAGGTCGATGAGTCGAGAGGTCGGGGTCTAGACCCCGGGCGAGCAGGTCGATGAGTCGAGAGGTCGGGGTCCAGACCCCGGGCGAGCAGGTCGATGAGCCGAGAGGCCGGGGTCTAGACCCCAATGGATCAGCTCGCCGTGCGGATTGGTTGGGGTCCGGGCGGCAAACCGGCGGCTCGCGTGCGCGCCGCTTCCCGGTGATGGCGGGTGCATGGTCGGCTGTGCTTCTGTCCGGCCAGCCGGACGACATACGGCCAGCCGTTTTCACGAAGGCGGCCTTTGGGGATGATTCCTTCCCATGTGCCAAGGTGGATTCACCGACGGTTGGAACGACCCTTTGGGCGATGACCCACCCCGCGCAGGCTGCACTGGTACACGACATGCAAAGGCAAGCGGGCATGACCAACATCATGTTCGATCCATCCCGTTACACGCGTCCCCCAATCTTTACCCTGCTCGGCGGCATTACGCTGGCGGAAGCGCTGCGGGCAGCCTGCCCGTCCGATAGCTCGCAGGTCATCAAAAAGTCGCTGCAAAAGCTCGACCGAGTCCGTGGCGACGCGCAGTCGGCCTGGCGTGAAAAACAGCGAGCCCTCGCTCCAAGCTCGGAGACTGCCTCGCAAGAGGTCGACAAGATGTGCGACCGGGGCTGGGCGGCGCTGCGCGCGCGACTGTACGCCTACTCGCTGCTGCCGCAAGATGTTCATCCCAAGTCCGCACGGGCCGCTGAGCTACTGGAGCGACTCTTTCCGAACGGACTGGAGTTTACCCAGCGTATCTACGTCGAGCAGCTGGCGGCCATGGACTCACTGATACAGCGCATTGCCGAAGAAAAGCTCGACAAGGAGCTGGCTTCGCTATGCGGGCCCGAGTTTCTCGACAACGTCGAGCGGCAGCTGCCACGCTATCGCGCGATGGTCCAAGGGGGGCTTGCCCGCGCCGCCGACGCACCGAATCTGACGATGCACCTGAAGCGACTGAGCCAAGCCATCGCCGAGTACAGCACCAAGGTGGCGGCCAGCGTGGACGGGGAAGACGAAGCGAGTGTGCGTCGGGCTGTTGCTGCGCTTTCGCCGATTGACCGCTACCGCGAGGCTGCACTGCGTCGCAGCGGTGGCACGGGAGGTCCGGTTGATCCCGCCGTGGACCCCTCCCCGGGGGAGGAACTGCCCTCGACGCCACCCAGCAGCTAGCAGCTACTGTCCGCGCAGCTTGGCCAGGGCTGCGTCAATCGACTTCTGGGCCTTGGCTTCATCGCCCCCACGGACGGCCTTGATGGCGGATGAGATCGACTCGCTGACTTCGTTTTTTCCGCTCTCATCAAGGACGACTTGGGCGCGCGCAAGCCACTCCAGCACCACGGAGGCTTCCTTGCCCGCGATCAGCTGGATCTTGGCTTGGCCCAGCGCCTGTCGGCCTTCCTCCATCGACGCTTCAGACGTCTGCCCACGCCGAGGTAGCGCCAGCGCAGGGTTCCCCGGCGCCTGGGGTGGGGCAGCGACTGGTGCAGGCGCAGGGGCGGCGGCTTGTGGCGCAGGGGCGGCGGTCGGATTGGGCACGGCTGTCGGCGCTGCTGACGGGACAGCCGGGGGCGGCGCTGGCTTGGCGGAGGCGATGCCGATTTGATCGCTGGTGCCAGGAGCCGCACCCTTTCGGGCCGGGTCGGGGGGACCGAGCGGCGCCGGTGGCTCGATCTTGTCGGCGATCATCACAAGTCGGGTCGCGACTTCGATGTCGGGGCGCTGCTGGACCAGGAGCTGCTCGACATCGGAGAACTCTTTATCGAGGCTGAAACCGAGTCGGCCCGTCATGCTATGGGCGCGCACCGTCCGCTCGAAGGCCATGGCGTAGTTGCCATAGCGGGTGGCGAGCGCGGCTTCGAGCAGCAGAGAACGGCAGCGGCTCGTCCACAGCGCCTTGCTTCCCTGTTCACTGGCGTTCTTTAGCTCTCGCTGGTGATAGGTATACGCACCAAAGCCGCCACCGCCGAGCAGCGCGGTGGTGGTCAGCACTCCGATGAGCCACTTCT
>CAYTGC010000656.1:0-2860 GCA_964437195.1 uncultured Myxococcales bacterium
GCGCTTCTGCTCGGCTGTATCCCGCTTTGGGTCGCGGGGCTTTCGCCACTGCAAGTGTATTTTCATATTGCCGACACTGGACTTTTTACAGTCGACGGATTTGCAGACACAACGGTTCGTGCCACGCCGATTCTGCTGTGTGGACTTGGACTCCTTTTGCCATTCCGAATGCGGCTGTGGAACATCGGCGGAGAAGGACAGCTTCTCATGGGTGCGTGGGCCGCGACGGGAGTTGCTCTCTCTTGTGCTTCCTGGCCACGTCTTCCTCTGCTGCTTAGCATGATGCTTGCGGGCTGCGCGGCAGGTGCCGGTTGGGGGCTTTGGGCTGGGGTTCTGCGTGTTCGCTTGCGGACGAGTGAAGTGCTCGTGACGCTCATGCTCAACTATGTTGCGCTGTGTGTGCTGCGGTTTTTTGTCTTTGGCCGCTGGAGCGAGCACGGCTTTCCTCTGACACCACAGCTGGTCAAAGCGGCGTGGCTTCCTCGGCTGTCTGACTATGCCGACCGGTTTCCGTCCTTGGCTGGTCTTCCGACGCATGCGGGAATTCTGTTTGCACTCCTTTTGGCAGTAGGAATGACGCTGTGGCTGCGTGGGAGTCAGATCGGGTTCGACCTTCGCATCATTGGCGACAGCCCAGGCGCGGCGCAGACCGCCGGTATTCCCATCGGTCGTAGGATGCTGCTGGCCATGGGACTGAGTGGCGCGCTGTGTGGCCTGGCGGGAATGATCGAGATCGCAGGGGTGGTGCACCGCCTGCAAGATCGATTTTCTCCCGGCTATGGCTATACCGCGATCATTGTGGCGTGGCTGGCGAGGCTGTCACCAATCGGCGTTGTGGTGGTGTCGTTTTTGTTTGGTTCCCTTTTGGTGGGAAGCAAAGACATCCAGCCAAGTGGGATTTCACAGCTGCTGCAAGGACTCATTCTGTTGACCGTGGTGGGCAGCGAGCTGGCCTTGCGCTACCGGATCACGCTGTCGGCGCAAACGGAGTCCAGATGATGGCCTCTGCAATTCCCTCTGGGATGTTGTCTGGACTGTTGTTGGCAAGTGTTGTTCGCGCGGCTCCGTTGTTGATTGCGGCGCTTGGTGTGCTGACCGCTGAGCGATCCGGCGTGCTCAACTTGGGAATCGAAGGAATCATGCTCTGTGGCGCGATGTCGGCGTTTGCGACAACGGTAGCCACTGGGAGTCCTGCGCTCGGGTTGGGAGTGGCACTAATCGTCGGTGCGGCGATTGGTTTTTTGTATGCTGCGGTGGTCGTGTCCTTGCGTGCCGATCAGGTGGTGAGCGGTCTTGCGCTCGGCTTTTTGTGCGGAGGAATTGCGTCCGTGCTTGGGGCACCGCTCGCTGCAGAGCCGCACAAGATCGTCACACTCCCAGCAGCAGTGGTTCCGCTGCTTTCTGTGCTGCTGCTGGGTCTTACTTCGGGTCTCTTTCGTACACGGCTCGGGCTGCGCTTGACTGCGGTTGGGGAAAATCCGTTTGCGGCGGACGCCGTCGGAATTTCGGTGCTGCGCTATCGCTATGGCGCAACGGTTTGGAGTGCGGCGCTTGCTTCACTGGCCGGCGCTACGATTAGCGTTGCGATCACGCCCATCTGGGTTGATGACTTGACCGCTGGGCAGGGTTTCATTGCAGTTGGTTTGGTGGTCGTGGCGCGCTGGCGAGCGTCTTCGGCGGCGTGGGTTGCGCTTTTGTTTGGCCTTTTGCGACGGCTTCCGCTCGAGCTGCAAGGCGAGATGCAGATCCTGTCCCCTGTCTTTGGGAATCCCAACTTGAGCCATCTTTTCGAGATGATTCCTTACTTGGGAACGGTGATTGTGCTGGTCCTTCGAACGCGGCCAGGGGTCGCACATTTCTTCGCCGCACCGTCGATGCTGGGCATTCCGTATGTGCGAGGAGAGAAATAGAACGATTACTGGTACTGCGGTGATTCGTTGCGGATGAGCGGCCGCTCACCGCTTGCTTTGTTGAAGCCAAACTGGGTGTTGTAGGTGGTGTGGTCGTAGTCGCACTGATGGGGCTTGGTGGCGGTCAGCCGATCTGGACAGACTCGGGAGACATACGCGAGGTCGCTTTCGCCAAAGTTCGGATTGGACGTCGCCCAGCGCGTGTGGTTGATACACGAAGCTCCGGTGATGCCCCATTCTGCTTCGACTTCCCAACCAGAGTTTGATGTTTGCTGGAGTCCTAGCTGGTCGTAGACGTTGACGCGCGTGCCGCTGCGGGTGTGGGATACTCCGTCTCCGCAGTAGTCGGCGCGGACAAGCCGGATACAGGCCCTATGCCAGTCTCGAAGCTCGCGGGCCTTGCAGGTGTTGTTTCTGCATTCTTGCGCGCTGTTCCATGGCTGATAGCCCCAACGCACGCACTTGCCGACGGCAGCATTGACACAACCGAAGGTGAACGCATCGGGTTCATCTACGTAGCTGGCCGCTCTGTCCCAGTAACCGGCGACTGCAATGGCCGGAACCGGGGCTCCGTTGGCAAGACCACACAGCGGCATCGGCCCCGAATCGGACAGGATCGAGATGGAGTAGAGCGTCACACCGCGTTCATCGGTCTTTGCGTCTTCGATCTGGAGAGGAATGCTCATGCCGTTGAGCAGGCTGCCCGACAGATGGGCTCCGATCAGGTCCGTGCCGCTGAGTACGCGATCACCGAGCTTGGCCATCAGTGACGATGCTGCGAGCGCTGGATTTCCGAGCGGCTGGCCCTCAAGCGTCAAGCTCGACAGAGAGACCTTCCCAAGGTCCAGGGTACTCGATGGTTGGCCCGTCTTGTTTCCGTTGAGGTTGATGCCGTTGAGGTTGATGCCGTTGAGATTGATGCCGTTGAGATTGATGCCGTTGAGATTGAT
>CAYTGC010000657.1:0-2858 GCA_964437195.1 uncultured Myxococcales bacterium
GTGAACTTGGTGGTGAAGAACGGCTCGAAGATGCGCTGGATGTCTGCCTGGGGAATCCCTGTTCCGGTGTCTTTGACTTCGATGCAGACCGCCTTGCCATCGAGTCCATCATCGAACTGCACGGCAGACATGCGCAGAGCAGGTGTGATGTCGACCAGTTGGGTTCGAACCGTGACGGTGCCCGGATGCGGACCAATCGCCTCGAGTGCGTTTATCACCAAGTTCATGATGAGCTGGCGGATCTGCGTCGCGTCCATCTGTACGGGCGGAAGGCCACTCTCTAAGTCGAAGGACAGCTCGACCGAGTTGCCCACAACTGCGGACTGCGCCAGCTTTGCAGTGGACCGAAGCAGATCATTTACATCCAGAATCCGGAAGACGAACCGACTCCGTCCCGAATAGGCCAGGAGCTGCTGACATAGTTCCGCTGCCCGAACACTCGACTCCCGAATCAGCGCGACCGATTCCTTGGTGTGCGAGTTGAGCGATTTGTCACTGGCCAACAGACTGGCACTGGCCATGATTCCGGTGAGCAGGTTGTTGAAGTCGTGCGCAATTCCACCTGCCAACAGCCACAGACTTTCCAGTCGCTGCGATTCGGTAATCTTGCGCAGGATTTCATCGCGCTCGGCTTCAATCTGTTTCTGCCGCGTAAGGTCGCTGATGATGACCAGAACCTCTGTCCCTTCCGAGTTGGTGAGCGGACTGAGACCGACCTCAACCGGAAAGACCGATTCATCCTTCCGTTTTGCGCACAGCGCCCGACCCACTCCCATCGGACGAGGCGTCGGTGAAGTGAGATAGCTTGCGAACAGCTTGCGGTGGTTTTCCCGGAACTCATCGGGAAGCAGCAAGTGGATGTTCTGGCCACGTAGCTCTTGGCTTGTGTACCCAAACATCGACTCGGCCTTGGGATTGAACATCAGGATGTTGCCGTTCGAGTCGATGGTCAGCATCGCATCGAGCGCATTTTCGACGATCAGACGGTACCGCTCTTCCGTCTCCTTTCGCCCGATCAAGTTGGTCTGTAGCTCGCGGTTGAGCTTGGTCTTCTGCTCTTCCGCCAGCGCAAGCTCGGTGATGTCCACGAACGTAAGGACCAGACCACTCGGGTTGCGTTCGATGT
The DNA here is from genome assembly GCA_964437195.1 of uncultured Myxococcales bacterium. Taxonomy (GTDB): domain Bacteria; phylum Myxococcota_A; class Polyangia; order Palsa-1104; family JAEUJZ01; genus JAEUKA01. The sequence goes on from CAYTGC010000657.1 coordinate 1,127, forward strand.
CAAAGTAGGGCATCACCCGTCGGAGATAAGCTCTTCCGTCCACGGTCGAGATCCGCTTGGTGCGTGCCGTTCGGGTCTTGGCCACTGCGGCAATGTCTTCAAACACATCGTCATCTTTTATCTGGGACGTGATGTGGCGAATGTCACGATCGATGTCCTGATGGAGCAGATTAAACAGCTTCGCTGCCGACGGTGTGAAGAAACGAATCTTCATCTCGGCATCTAGGAAGACGGTGCCAATTTCGGTGGCTTGAATCAGATTCTTTAGATCTGCGCTGACGCGATTCAGATCCTTGATCTTCTGTTCGTGCTCAGCGTTTACGCTATACAGCTCTTCGTTAACGGAGTGAAGCTCTTCGTTGGTGCTCTGAAGCTCTTCGTTGCTCGCTTGCAGTTCTTCGTTGCTCGCTTGCAGTTCTTCGTTGCTGGTTTCCAGCTCCTCCACCGTCGTCTGGAGCGACTCCTTCGCGAGCTGCAGTTCCGCTTCCAGCTGGTGGATGCGACTTCGAATCTCTTCATCGACCGTGATGTCGACCGTCGGTGATGGAGTTTCGATCTGCTTGCGCTGGATCATGAAGCAGATAAGGAAATAGCGCTCGTTTGACACCGACTCTGGGAGTGGATCGACAACGACATCGAGCACTTCCCCGGTGTCTTCTATCCGAACGTCGTGACACGTCACGCTCTCTCGCCGTTTCATCACCGCCTGCAGCGCAGAGGAAACTGCAAGCCGCAGATCTCCTCGTGTCAGCGCCACCAAGTCCGAGCTCATCCGTCCCGGTGGAACGCGCAGATAGCGATCCGCATCACCAAACACATGGACGATGTCACGCCGCGAATCGACCAGAACTGCCGACGGAACGTAGCGTCGCAGAATCGCGTCATAGATCCGGCTCATCCGCAGATCGCCGGGTGTCGTGCTGTGCGTGATCTGACGGCCTGGTGAGTTCACAAGCTCGGCGCGAAGGTCCACCGGAAGACGGGTGTCGCGACTCTTGCGGAAGACTTTCCACTGACGGTCCAGTGTGTCGAATTCGTTGTGAAGTTCGCTGACTCCCTCGCTTGGTCCGAGCAAAAGGAAGCCGCGCACTTTCAGACCAAAGTGAAAGGAGGAAAGCGCTTTGACCTGTGCCGCCGGACGCAGATAGATAAGGAGATTTCGGCAGCTCACCAGGTCGATGCGAGTAAACGGCGCATCACGAATCACGTTGTGGACCGAAAACAGGATGTGTTTCCGAAGCCCCGCCGTCACCCGCATTCCACCGGCTTCTCTCTCGAAAAATCGTGTCTTCCGTTCATCACTTAGATCAACGACGCTCGCTTCTGGATACAGTCCTTCCGCAGCAATCTGCAGCGACTTGCGGTGCATGTCCGATGCGAAAATGCGCAGGTTGGGTTCGCGTTTTCGAGCCGCCATCGCTTCCAGGAACAGCATCGCCAAGGAATACGCTTCCTCGCCGGTTGCGCAGCCAGCAACCCAGATGCGGATCTCCTCGTTTGGCGGTACTTGCTCGAGGATCTCTGGAATTACCACGCGTTCCAGAATCGCGAACGCTTCCGGATCACGGAAGAAGCGCGTCACTCCGATCAGGAGATCCTTGTACAGCTCGTCCAGCTCCTCCGGATCGTGCAGGATTCGCTCACAGTAGGCGTCCAGACTCGGCTCATGTCCAAGCGTCCAGCGCCGCTCCATCCGGCGCGAGATCGTCGCAGGCTTGTAGTAGTTAAAGTC
>CAYTGC010000658.1:0-2857 GCA_964437195.1 uncultured Myxococcales bacterium
AGTTCATCACTTGGCTGTTGGTTCCGACGTCGGGCGCCGGGATGTCGTATTCGGGGCCAATCGAGCTGGCGAGCGCGTGAGTAAACCGCCTGGTGATGCGCTCGATTTCGGCAATGCTGTGCAGCGTCGGGTCAAACTGCACGCCGCCCTTGCCGCCACCAAATGGAATGTCGTGCAGCGCGCTCTTCCAGGTCATCGCCGACGCCAAGCCGCGCACTTCCTCGAGGCAGACATCCTGGTGATAGCGAATGCCGCCTTTGTACGGTCCGAGGATGTTGTTGTGCTGCACTCGGTAGCCGGTGAACATTTGGTACTTGCCGTTGTCCATCCGGACCGGGAAGTGAACGATGATCTCGTTTTTCGGCTGTCCGAGGATGAGTGCAATCTCTTCGGGGAGGCTGATGGCCTTGGCGGCGCGGTCAATGTGCTGATTGACGATCGCGCCAAGGTTTCCCTTGGGATGTTGCGTCGTGGACTGAGCCACCGGCGCAGGGACAGGGGTCGAAGAGGATTTTTCTTTTGACATGACTCTTTGTTCCTTGGCTAGTTCCCTGGGCGCGCCAACTGGCAAACACGTCATCGGCGACAGCCAGAGTGGAATATGAGGAAACCAATCTACCCCAAAGCGGCTCGTCCAGAAAGTTTCGGTAAGAACGATCTTCTCGACGCTGCGCAGCATATAAGAAGGCCAGACCACACAGCCAAAAGCACTTCGGCGACACCAGCCACCCAAGTGACTTCTGCGTCGGGAAGTTCTATTCTCAAGACAGCGTGGGTGCCGCCAGAAAGTCTGGCCGGACAAGCCGTGGTGCGGATCTTTGACGCGGTGCAGCAGACCGCCAAGAGCAAAGGATGGTTTGCGGCAAGCGCGGTGATTGGTCGCAGCCTGCGCGATGATCGGAAGCTGCACTCGCGAGAGCGGCGTTATGTCGGCGACACCGTCCACGCGATGCTACGACGGCAGCGACGACTCCGGACGCTTTGTGGCAGCAAAAATCCAACCAGCCAGGCCCTCTACGCGGCCTTTTTGGTGGATGAGCAGTCTGCCAGCACGGACGGTGAGCTAGATGCGCTGGCGCGGTATTTGCGGAGCGCCGGGCTTACGCTACCCGAAGTTCAGGCGCGGCGCGCCGTCATCGAAGATCGCTTGGCCGAAGTGACAACGGCGACATCCGAAGGACAAGTCTCGACGATCGGGGAAGCGCTGTCTTATCCCGACTGGCTCGTGTCGCTGTTTTTGACCGAGTTTGGTCTTCCCCAAGCGATCGCGATCCTGACCGCTCAAAATGGCCGGGCAAAGCTGACGCTGCGGGCCAACCTGCTTCGCACCAGCCGCGAGGAGCTGCTCGCCAAGCTGCACGAGTTGGGGATTGTGGCCGAGCCCACGCCATGGAGTCCGTGGGGCGTGGTTCTCGACACACACTTGAATGTCTATTCGCTGCCTCTCTTCGAGGAAGGACTGTGCGAGGTTCAGGACGAAGCGAGCCAGCTCGTGACGGAGCTTTGCGCGCCGCCGCCGGGAAGCTTGGTGGTGGACGCTTGTGCCGGTGCCGGTGGGAAGACGCTGGGACTTGGCGCGATGCTGGGCAACCGAGGACGCATCTTGGCGCTCGACATCGACGAGAGGAAGCTCAGTGAACTGAAACAGCGCGCTCGACGGGCCGGTCTTACGAACGTCGAGACCCGATGCTTGACCGAAGATGGCCTTTTGCACATGGTCCCCGAGCGTATCGTCGGCGCAGGTGCACAGCGGGTTCTCGTCGATGCGCCGTGTTCTGGCCTGGGCGTGCTGCGACGGAACCCGGAATCTCGCTGGCGCCTGGCACCAAGTGATATCGAGGAAATTACCGCCAAACAGCGACTGATCCTCGCCGCCAGCGCCCGACTGGTTGCCCCGCACGGACGGCTGATCTACGCGACCTGCACGATCTTGCGTCGCGAAAACGATGCCATCGTCGACGAGTTCCTCGCACGACACCCTGAGTTTGTCCCAGTTTCTGCCAAAGAAATCCTCAGCCAGAGCCGCGCCGCGCCACTTGGAGACGGTGAGCGCCTGCGCATCTATCCAACCGAGAACGGTCCTGACGGCTTCTTTGCCGCCGTCCTGCGTCGCAAAGCGGAGTCCTAAACGCTACGGCTCATCGCGACGCGGCGGAACGGCAACGCGGGCGAAGTCTTCGGCGGCAATGACATCGGGAAAGATGGCCGCGGCCTCTGCGACGTGTCCCTGCGTCGAGGTGTAGCGCTGCGAAAAGTGCGTGAGGACCAGCTTGCGCACCCCCGCCCGCGCCGCAATCTGAGCCGCCTGCGCCGCCGTCATGTGCGCGTACTCGTGCGCTTCTTCTTCATGGTCTTTGGTAAACGTCGCTTCGCTGATCAGCACATCGACGTCCCGCGCTAGCTCCACCGCCGACTCGCATGGCCGCGAGTCCATCACCACCGCCAGCTTTTGCCCTGGTCGAGGCACGCTCACGTCTTGGATCGACAGGCTCTTGCCGTCGATGACGATCGCCCCATCTTGCTGCAGCTTTTTGATGTCCGGCCCGCGCACACCGCGATCGCTCAGCTTGTCGGGGAGCATCCGTACGCCGTCTGCCTCTTCGAGGCGATATCCGAAACACTCGACGCGGTGGTGCAGTGGACGCGCCCAGATGCGCACCTTCGCCGAAGGAATCTCGGTCGCCAACAGCGGTCCTTGCGATGGATTCCCGTCAGCATCGAGCGGCAGCGACAGCGGCTTGGGCACAAGCTGCGCCTGTTCCTTGTAAATCGACGCATAGCGCAGGCGCTCGAAGAAGACCTGGCCGCTCGCCGGATAGATCACCTCGACCGGATGCGGCACTTTGTCGAGTGAGAT
>CAYTGC010000659.1:0-2854 GCA_964437195.1 uncultured Myxococcales bacterium
ACGATGGCTGCACCGGGAAGCACGGCTTGATCGGTGCGAATCGCTTCATTGGCAGCGATCTGTGGTGGCTCGCGGTCGAGCGACTCAAGCAGCGCCTTCGAGAGTGCCTCTGGCAGGTGTTGGGCATATTCGCGACGAAGAAGATCTGCGGCGCCTTTGGGTCCACCCGACAGCTCGCGGGTGACGTCGAAGCAGCCACGAGCATCGCGCGCTCCGTCGGGACCACCAATCGGGTAGATCAGCATCGGACCCCACGCTCCGAGAAAGATATGACCGTAGGTGGGGCAGGGTAGGTGTTGCGCTCCATCGGGGAGCCGCATCGCGACAGAAAAAGAGAGCAGTTTCGCGTCTTCGCTCAGCCCAAGCAGCGGGCGAATCTTCGAGTGCCGACCATCGCAGCCAAGGACTAGGTTGGTTCGGAGGGTGCTGGTCGCCGTACGAACGCCGCAGACGCGGCCGTGATCGTTGCGGAGGATTTCCTCGACTTTTTCGTTGAAACGGAACGTGACACCGGGCTGCTGCTGCGCCCACTCGCGCATTCCAGTGACGAGGTCGCGGTGCTCCATCGCAAAGCCGGTTGGGCGATTGTTCTCGATTTCAAAATAGGGCAAGCGAGTGACTGGCAGCCGAGGCGCTTTGACGACTGCAAAGCCGTCGACATCGACGCCACCATGATGACGCAGCGTTGGCAGAAACCCCAGATCGTCGAGCACCTGGGTTCCGGTTGGATGAAGCAGTTCGCCAGCGAAGCGTGGCTTGTGGCCGAGTCGGGCCTCGAGGACCAAAATGCGGCGCTTGCCGTCAGCGAGTGCGGTCGCCATCGCGCAGCCTGTGACACCGCCACCAACAATGATCACGTCTGCGGAAAGAGGCTCAGGAGTGCTGGTCTGGATATCCATTTGCGTATCCTTTGGCTGGTTTTTGTTCCGAGCCTGCGCCTCGATTGGTCTACGCGGCGGCGGTGCAGTTGCGCACCGGCTGGGCGGCTTCCGTGCTGGGACGCACGCTTTGGTTGTGCTCCGTCGCACGGCCTGGATCGAAGGGATGCTCGGCTCAGACGAGAAGTCAGCAATCGGACTTCTGTGGCGCGAAACCGAAGCAGCCCCCATGCCAGCCCGCCATCCCGCCCCGTTCCTACACCCGAATTCGTTGCCCGAATCTATTGCCCGAGTTCGTGAGTAGAGCCGTCGAGCTGATTGTGGAAACGCAGTCCACCGCGCCAGCTTGACGTGTTATATTCGCAACGTGGCAAAACGTGACTTCTGTGTAGATGCGTCCTCTAGGAGCGCGATGGGTCGTGGGTCGCTCGTTCTCCGTGCCTTGTCGCTTACCTTTTTGCTTGCAAGCCCTGCTTGGGCCGATGCTCCGGCTGCGGGTACTCAAGCTGCCCCACCGACGGCTCCGGGTCAACCAAGCCCCGAAGAAATGGCGGCTGCCAAACAGCACTTCGACACCGGCGCCAAGTTCTTCCAAGAGGGCAACTACTCGGCTGCGCGCGCCGAGTTCCAGGCGGCCTATGACTTGTCGAAGTTGACACCGCTGCTGTTCAACCTTGCGCGAGCGGCGGAAAAGCAAGGCCAGAAAGACGACGCCCTGCGCTACTACGATCAGTACTTGGCCTCGAATCCGACCGATGCCGAGGAAGTCCGAAAACACGCCGTCGAGCTGCGGGCCGAAACAGGGGCGGCTGGCCCAAGTGCGCAGGCTCTCGACGGTGGCCCGGCGTGGCTGAAGGGAACGTCCAAGCTGCCGCCCATCCCTGCGATTGCCGCGCTCGGGGCTGGTGTGGTGTTTCTGGCCATTGGAATTGGCACGGGCGCCGCGGCGCTTTCAACCCAGAAAGAGGTCGCTTCGGCGACCAATCGTTATTGGACAGGCGATGTTGCGGCACTTTATGACAAAGGAAAGGCGCTAAACGGAGCCGCCATTGCGTTTGATGTCTTGGGCGGTGTCGCGCTGGCCGGTGGCGCTGCCTGGATGGGTTATTGGATTTATCTACGGGGCAAGCAACCGAATGCTGTTACAGCACCCACGTCAGCCCCAACCGCGCGGATTGTTCCGTCGGGTAATGGCCTTGCGGTGGTGGGGAGCTTTTAACCAACATAACCGCTGGAGATCTTATTATGCGTAAATTATTGTTCCTTCCTGTCGCTCTATTATTTGGGTGTTTTGCTCCCGAGCTTTCGGGCACAATGTTGATGTGTGATTCGAGCCATTTTTGCCCGGATGGCTATTCGTGTATTGCTGGAGTTTGCAAGTTGGGTGGCGGTGGCAACCCGACTGGCCCAGACGGCGGGAGCGTGGCTCCAAGCGGCTGCGCCGACGGCATGGGCAGTGATGTAAGCGCAAGTGCTGTCAGTCCCGTTTGGGCCTGCCCCGGAACCTACCAAGCATCGGGCGACCCGAACAAGAATGCGACCAAGCTCTGCGCGTCTGGATACGACATTTGCGCCGGGGCAGACACGGTGAATCAGAACACATGCAACAGCCTCGGTGGCTTCTTTCTCGCCAATGTTGCCGTGCGGTGGCAGAACTTCAAAGAGGAATGTGGCACTGCGGGGAACAACCAGGTCGCGGGCTTTGCGGGTTGCGGTAGGGCGGTTTACGGCTCAACGAACATTCCGTCGTGCGGCGGATTCCAGAAGGGCATGTTCGAGTTCAATAACACCCAGCTCTCGATTTCGAACCCGTACACCCCGCTTGCAACGACGACGAAGAACGACGCCAGCAGCAACGGCATCCTCTGCTGCAAGAAGTAATCCCTTCCAGCCCTGCGCTGGCTTGAAATATAGTGCACGAACATGGAGACACTCACTACCGCGGCTCCTCAGACGGAAGCTGCGCACCCTGTTCT
>CAYTGC010000660.1:0-2845 GCA_964437195.1 uncultured Myxococcales bacterium
CGGCAGTAGTTTCCCGTCGATGGCCACAGCGCGCGATGCGTGGTTGGATCAAACTCTCCGGCCACCAGGCGAGGCACCAGACATCCATACGCAGCAAGCACTTTGTGCGCCGCGATCATCGGGAACCGCGAACCAAGCAACACAACGATTGGTGCCTGGACGCCGGTGATTTCTGGTCCCAAGATCAGGTGCGCTGGAACCGACTGAATGCCGCGACGACTCGCATCATTGTACCAGTGCACTCGCCACAGATTGAGAGGGTGTGGAGCATCGGGATCGACGTCCCGCAGCGCGGCATGAATGTGCGGAGGAATCAGCGAAGGATCCGCAAGCTGAGCAAGCTGTGGCAAAAGAACGTTGTTTTCACGCAGCCGCCGCATTGCGTTGTGAAGCGCTGGGGAATCGTTCGGGAGGGGAGAGGAGGACATGCTGGGAATCCTTGCCGAGGGAACAACGTTCCGTCGAGAATTGTGTTAGAGCTTGGACATTCTGAGCCACAGGCGGTCCGCTTGTTCTCGCGCCGTCTGTTCGATCTCGTGCGCATCACCGGTCTGCAAGATTCCATCGCGAACCACCAGTCTTCCTTGACAGAAGACGTGGCGAATCTGGCCACTTGGGCTGCGCACCAGCAGATCCGCGGGAGATCCAGCCGAGAGCGTCAAGGGGGGCAGGGCGAAGTGTTCGCAAATCAGACGATGTCCGGCTTGGATTCGCCCAGTGATTTGCGCTTCTGTTTCTCCGGCTTCCTGGGCGTAAGTCCGCAGCGCGGCGGCTTCGTCATCCATTGCTGCGGGATATCCATCCGTTCCCAGCGCAACCCGATCGGAATGCATGAGCGCCCGGGGATATCCAACTCGGTTGCCGAAGTTCGAGCGCGGATTTTGAACGAGCCACAGGCCTTCCGACGCGCAGCGCTTCACGGCTTCGGCGTCCAGGTGGACGCCATGCGCAACGATCGAACCAGGAGGAAGCGCGGACAAACGCAACAGTCGATCGAGCGGATCGGCATAGCCGCGATGCTGTGCATCCTCTACATCGGCTCGATCCTCGGCGACATGGACATGCATGGCCGCGCCAAACTCCCGACATAGTGCTGCGGCCTCGCGAACTGTTTCGTCAGACACCGTAAAGCTAGCGTGCAGACCCAGCAGCCCGCGGATTCCCTTGCGGCGATTTTTGTCGAGGAATCGTCTGCACTCCGCGAGACCCGCTTGTCCTTCGCTGCGCCCAAAGTTGCGGTCTGTCGCGCCATAGGTGAGGAGCGCGCGGCAGCCAAGCTCGGCACAGGCGTCGGCCAGGACATCGAGAGATCCATCGATGAAGTGCGGCGATTCATGGTGATCCACCAGGCTGGTGGTTCCCATAAGAAGCGCGGAGGAGATGTAATATCTGGCCGCCGCTCGCAAGGAATCTGCATCCAGCGCGCGATCGAGTCGCCACCAGATCTGCTCCAGGATCTGCACAAAGTTCTCTGGCTTTGCCTTCGGCGAAGGCAGACCAAAAGGAGCCAGTCCACTGTAAAGATGCGTGTGGGCGTTGACTCGGCCAGGCTCAATGCTTCCGCCGCCGCAGTTGAGCACTTGTGCTCCGCGCTCGTCCACATGCTCAGCCACCTCGGTGATCGAATCTCCTTCGAGGCGAAGACAGACACCGCTCTGGGTTTGACGGAGCAGCCACGGGGACATCACGATTCCTATTTCTTGTCGTCACCCGCAGTCGCTTCGCTCTGCGAAGGTGCTGCCACTTGGCTAGGAACTGCAGCGGGTGCGGCGGGTGCAGCGGGTGCAACAGGCGTAGCAGGCACAGCTTGACTTGCCGCTGGTGCGGCAGCTGCTGTTTTGTCTGGATTTCGTCCACGATCGCGGCGATCTCCACGCGGAGCATCGCTGGGCTTTTCCTTCTTTTGATCGGTACTCGCGCCCCGGATGTGGAACTGCTCGATGTGTCCCTCGACGAGATCAAAGCGCTCGCGCGGCTTGATGAGCAGCTTCTTCTGCAGCCGTTTTTCCAGCGCTTCGATGTACTCGTTGTCAGCAGACGCGAGCAGCTCGGCAATCTCTGGATGGGTATGAATCACGAGTGTATCGTCGGCAAACGCGTGTCCGTCCCGCCGAATGTGACGCAACACCTCGTACGCGATCGTGGTCTTGGACTTCGTGTATCCCTTGCCGTCGCAATAGACACACTGCTCGGTCAGCATCCGGCCCAGCGACTCGCGCGTTCGTTTCCGCGTCATCTCGACGAGCCCGAGCTCGGAGATCTTGGTGACGTTGGTGCGCGCACGGTCGGGCTTCACGGAATCGAGGAACGCGCGCATGACCTTTTCTTGGTTCGCCTCGCGGTCCATGTCGATAAAGTCGATGATGATGATGCCGCCGATGTTGCGCAGCCGAAGCTGGTCGGCGACTTCCTTGCACGCCTCGAGGTTCGTCTTGGTGATCGTCTCCTCGAGGTTGCGCTTGCCGACGAACTTGCCGGTGTTCACATCGATCGCAGTAAGCGCTTCGCCCTGATCGATGATCAGCGTTCCGCCCGACTTGAGCTGCACTTTTCGCTCGAGTGCGCGGTCTAGTTCCATCTCGATTCCGTACGCGTCAAAGATCGGCTCGCTCTGATCGTAGAGTTCGATCTTGCTCACGTACTCCGGCATAAACGTGCTTGTGAACTTGAGCAGGCGGTCATACTCGGGCTTGCTGTCGATGATGAGCTTCTCGACATCGCTCGTGAACAGGTCACGGACCGTGCGCAGAAGCAGATCCAAGTCATGGTAGAGCAGCGCCGGAGCCTTGGCCGCTTCCGACTTCTTTACGATCGAGTTCCACAGCTTGATGAGGAACTCCATGTC
>CAYTGC010000661.1:0-2839 GCA_964437195.1 uncultured Myxococcales bacterium
GTCGAAAAACGGATGCAACTGGTGGAGTCAGTCCAAAACCTCGATGCCAGCATTGCGCTGCCGGTGCTGTTGCAAGCGGCGCGCGATCCCGAGCCGCTGGTTCGTCGCTTGGTCGTCGAAGTGGCGGCGGACTTGCCGGGATCTTCCACCTCGGGTTCACCTGGGCTCCCGGTGCTGCGCTTTTTGGCCAACGATAGCGACGCCGCAGTGCGGGCGCGGGTGTGGGGACTGCTTTCCCGGTTCCAAGCCGACCCACGCGCGGCGAAGCCTGAAGCTGCCGCAGTCAAGCCAACGCCCAAAGACGCCTCTGGATCGACCGCAGCCAAAAAACCAGACTCCGCAGTTCCGGTCCAAAATCCGCCGCCAAGCGATTCGCCGAGCCCAAGCGGTCAGGGCAAGCTCACGATCGAAGCGGTGCCGGGCACGCTGGTGCAGGTGGACGACAAGCCATGGCAGAACGCGAGCGGGACCGTGTTTGTCTTGTCGGCAGGGAAGCACACTGTGCGTTCGCTGGCAGGACAACGTACAATCGAGATAGTGCCGTCGCAGACACAGACGATTAAGCTGCCTGAATCGGATGCAGAGCAGCAGCTTGCCAAAGGCATCGATCTTCTCGGCAAGTCGGACTACCGACGCGCCCAAAAGCTCTTCGACAAGGCCTACGGGCAGTGCAAAAAGAACAAAGCGCTGGCGACGCCGTGTGAGCTGGTGGCATTCGAAGGCGGCTATCACCTGGCGACGTCGCTTGAGTCCGGTCACCGGCTCACCGAAGCGATGACGCAGTATCAGAAGCTTCTGAAGACCTCGCCCAAGAGCAAGGGCAAGTTTGACCGGCGCGGCGAGATTCAGTCTGCCGTGAATCGGTTGTCGTCGCAGATGGGCGAGGTCATCATCTCGAGCAAGAAAAAGGGCAAGTGTCAGCAGTCTAGCCTGTGGGTTCTGCCGGGAACTCACATCATCTCCGTCGAAGGCAAGAGCCAACAGGTCCAAGTGAGCGCCCAGCAGCACCTTTCTGTCGGGAGTTGCCGGTGAGCAGTCGCGCCGTGCGCCTTGTTCTGGCGGCGTGGCTTGCATGGCTGTCTTTGGCGCTGCTCGCTCCAGCGCTCGGCGTGGCAAGACATGGCAAAAGCGACCGACGGGGACGACACGATCGGCACGGAGCCAAAGCTGGTCAAGCCGCTTCCGTCGCTGACCCGAAATCGGCACCACGTCGAGATGAGAGCAGTCCGAACGAGACACAGCTTCGGCCCAAAGTCGTGGCGCTTCTCGATGAGGCCCGCAGTGCACTGTCCGCTGGAGAACTGGACGGTGCGCTGAAGAAGGCGGAGTCGGCGTACAAGAAGCAGCCGACCGGCGAGACACTTTGTCTGCTGGCCCAGGTTGCTGCGGCCCAGAATCGAGTTGTCGACGCACATGACCTGTTTCGGCGCTGCCTTGCCGATCCGTCCCAGACCATCGATCCGTCGATACGCACCGAAGCGCAGAAGCTTGCGACAAGTGCGCCCGGTGGTCTTGGCGATCTCCACGTCGTTGGAGACAAAGACTCGCTCGTCTTTGTTGACGATCGACTGCGAGGCAGCCTGCCGCTGCTACTCCCGGTGCGGGTTGCCGCCGGGATGCACTCGGTTTCGCTTCTGACATCCGGTCACACCTCTCGGGGAAAGGTCGAAATGCCATCCGGGCAAGCGCGCGAGATGCGGTTTGATGCGCTGACCGGCGCCGTCCTGGTGTCGGTGCCTCCGATGGTTGTGTTTGTGCAAGAGATCGGCGCCGTCCTCGAACCAGCCTTGCTTTCGGCGCTTGAAAAAGGTGGCCAACTGGTCGGTTATTCGCTCGCACTTTCGGACCAGAAAATCGAAACCTGCGACGGGCTTTTGCCGGATTGTCTGATGGAAACGGCTCGCCGGACGCAAGCGGGCTATGTGCTGGCGATCAAGACCACGCCGACTGCCGGAGGGAAGGATCTCCTGCTGTCGGTGTGGGACGCACAGGTAGGCGAGCTGGCTGGCCAAGAGTCGGCGCGCTGTGCGCCCTGCACCGATGAAGCGCAGCTCGCGGCGGTCACAGAGCGACTCACCGGTGCACTTCGGCGTGGCCGAGGAAAACCGCGCGGCAGCCTGTCGGTCACCAGCATCCCCAAAGCCGCACAGATCAAGGTGGGCGGTCGGCTGGTTGGGCAGACACCCTGGTCGGGTTCGGTCTTCGCTGGTCAGCAACAGATCGAGCTGTCCGCGCCGAGCTACGAGCCGCAGGCACTGATCACGACGGTGGCGCCGGGACAGCAGGCATCGGTATCGGCGCTGCTTCTGCCCATCGCCAGCGCGGAACCCGGACCCCGCGGCAGTGCTCTCGCGTCAGGGGCGCCACGGCGTCCGCTGTGGCGGGTAGCAACTGGGGCGGCAGCCGTTGGCGTGGGGATCTTGCTGATCGGAATCGGTGGCTCTGGCTTGGCTGCCGATGGAACCTGTGTGCCGCCGCTCCAGCCGCCCGCGGTGGTTTGCCGAGAAACGATTCAATCCGCAACGGTTGGCGGTTCACTGCTCGGCGTCGGGCTTGGACTGACGATTGGCGGCGTGGTGCTGATTGGGCTCCCGCCGCGGCGAGAAGCGAACCCAACCAGTCCGTAGCCATTTCCAGCCCAGCGACGCGACGCCGACACTCTTGGGAATTGACTTTGCCCGGCCATGAAGGCTAAGAGGCAAAGCACCATGAGCGAAGACCTCGTCGTGCTGCGCGAAATCCTGCAACGCGAACTGGAGACCATAAACGCCTACGAGAAGATGCTCGAGCGGATCTCCGACCCAGCGCTGCGCGAGATTATCGACCACGTCACCGACGA
>CAYTGC010000662.1:0-2839 GCA_964437195.1 uncultured Myxococcales bacterium
TGGCGGTCCTGCGTGATGGAATCCTCAGCTTGCAAGTCGAAGATTCGAAGATGCGAAGTCACTTCGCTATCGCAGTGCATGCCATTCGTCATCTGTGCCGTTGTCGACAAGTGGGACTTCTTTTACCGGGATTAGACCCGGTGCGCCGGACGATGGTGGCGCTGGAAGAGCTGCGGCCTCGGATTGCAGTAGAAACCCTCCGACACGCCGAAACAGTTGCTGGGGACGATGAACTGCTAGCGGGCACCGTTGAGGCGCTTGATGGACGCGAGGTCGTTTTGGTCTTCAAGGAGCAGGAGCTCTCATGAGCCAGCACCACATGGGCTTAGCAGGCATCTTGGCGCATGGTGGCCAAGACTTCGCATTCACAGTGTCGGATGGGCAGGCGACACCACGCTGGTCACGACTGGATGGGGTCATCGGGGCGCTACAACGAGATCGACAGCTGCTGTTTGTGTGGTGGACGCAGGGCAAGCGGTACGAACTGGCCATTGAGCCGGTCTACGATGGACCCCGGTCGGCACAGCATGAATTGCTCCGGCTCTGCGAGCTTCATCCCGACGGAATTTGGATGGCCTCCCTGCAGTCAGGGCAAATGGCCGGGACACTCATTCCGTTCACTCCTCCGCATACTTCGGTGCTCGCTGCTGCGATTCCTCTCTTCGTACCCGGTGACTTGCGTGAACGGGCTTCCCATCTTGGGATTCGAATCGGGGAAGACGCGCGGCGTCCGCTTCATCTGCGCCTCCCGAAGCGAGATGTCCTGATCGTCGGTCAGCGAGGGTTGGCTGCTGAGTCGGAGGAAGATGGGAGACGCCTGACGCTGTGGCTGTCTTCAGGTGATGCGCTTGAGGTCGTGCTGGAGAAGAAGAATGACGGAGCCCGGCTGGTTCTTACGGACATCGTCTTCGACGTAGATGCCAGCAGAGCGCACAGTGGTCCCAACATGATCATCGACCTTCGCGAGGGAGCCGAGATCCATGCAGTGGACGCTGAGGACTCCTGGGGGGCGGCGTCCGTGGCAGATAGTTTTCTCTTCAAGCAGTCACCGCTCTTAAGGACATGGGTGCGATATTCCCAGCTTGAGCACGAGCTCTCCGAGGCTCGACTTCAGGCCCGGTTGCTGGAGCCTCTGCTTTACACGAACGCGCGCCAGCATCACAAAGACTGGCGGGTCACCATCGCGATGACCGGTGAGCAGCGTAAAGCTTGGCTTGGTGCTGATCCAGAGTCGCGCCACGAGGTGCGAGTAGACCAACAGGTGGAACTGTCCCAGTCGTCAGTGGACCAGTCCGGTGAAGGACACCAGCGTCTCCTGATGGTCTTGAAGATGCGAAGAGAAGGAGCAGGCGTGGTTACGGCAACCCTGCAGCCCAAACGTGGGGTCCGGCATATCCCGGAATGTGGCCAGCTGCGCGCGGTGGAAAATATTGGATCCAAGGTCGAACAGAGTCGCCGCCGCGAAGCTCTCGTGCTGCTTCAGTCGGGACGTGCTGCGTGTTCCAACCTGATGAATCTTCTGGTCGAGCCCAGCTCCGCTGACGCACCCCTGTCAGTGAAGTTCCGCCCAACGCACCTTGATGATTCACAGCGACGTGCGCTGGAGAAGATCCTCGGATGCAGGGATCTGGTTGCCATCCAAGGCCCTCCAGGAACCGGAAAGACGAGTGTCATTGTAGAAGCACTCCTGAACCTGGCCGAGCGGCGCAAGAAAGGACAACCCTTGCGTGTGCTCGTGTCTTCGGTTCAGAACGAAGCCATCGACAACGTGGCCGAACGCTTGGCACGCGAGGGTATTCTGATCCATCAGATCCGACGCGAGAGTCAGGACGAGGACGAGGCATTCCAACAGGCACTGCAGCAAGATCAGACGAGGACGGATTTGTTACAGAAGTTGGCAAAGAGTCTTGAGGGAAAGCCTGTGCTGGCTGTCCTAAGAGCGCTGCGCGAGAGTTTGATCGACATCGACAGACTGCGTGCAACGCTGGCCGATGACTATGCCATCCAGCAGCTCGCAGATGAACTGTGTCGCTTTCTCGCCAGCACAGACCTGCCTACGCCTCTGCGTGATCGTGGGCACCGCTTGATTGTGGAACTACGCAAGCAGCCGCTGCACGCACCACAAACTGCACCGGCAACGCCCCAGAATGACCAGCCTCCGGGTAGCGCAGAAAGCACCCGGGCATGGTGGGAAGCGCGCAAGGAGCTATGGCCCACCAGCACTCGCGCCTCCGTCGAAGAAGCCGCGCAGAAAGTAATTTTGGCGACAGAGCAGGCTCAGAAAAACCCGCTGCGCTACGGGGACAGAAAAGCCCGCGCCTTTGCGGAACTGCTTGGGATTTTGCAACGTGTGGAAAAGCCGCCACTTCAGGAACCCGAGGCAAGCCCGGTTCCGATTGCCAATCCTGTCGAGGATTGGCTCACCCAAGCCGAGGTGGAGTTGCGGCTCCGCGAAAAGGAACTACTGCGCTACCCAGCGGTCATTGCGCAACGTTTCCTGGATCGATTGAAAGAGGACCCTGGTTCTTGGCGGCAAGTTCAACGTCGGCACAGCCAGACGACCACCGCGACTTGTTCGATGTCGGCGAAGGCTCGTGATTTGACTTCAGATCCCTACGACTTTGTGATCATTGATGAGGCGGGCCGCGCGACTCCCCTAGAACTACTAGTCCCGATGGTCCAGGGAAAACGGGTCGTACTGATCGGAGATCATCGCCAGCTTCCTCCACTTGTCGAAGACGAAGTCATTTCCGCCCTGGAGCAGAATCAACCATCTGTCGTCAAGCTCGATGAAGAGACACTATTCGGTGAGCTGTTCAACTGCCTGCCGCGAGACAAC
>CAYTGC010000663.1:0-2839 GCA_964437195.1 uncultured Myxococcales bacterium
GATAGGAGTTGAAGTGACCGCTCTCCAGCGTCGTAAACTCGATTCCGACAAAGGAAGCAAGCCAAGGACGCAGTCCCAGGTTGTCGACCTGCGGTCGCCAGTCCGAGACAAAGTTGTGATCGGTCGAGATCACGACTTCAAGGCCCTCTCCTGCTGCAGAAGTCACGCGTGGCGCCAGCGCCATTCTGGAGTCGATTGAGTTTTCAGAGTGGACATGTCCGTCCATTGAAACCCAGCCACTGGTGTCTACCACTCGGGTCAGTTTTGCCGTCGCTGACGCCGCATTCCCAAGCGCAACAGAGACCGGTACAGAGACCAGGTCATACTCAAAGCCACGGCTAAAGTAGACAGAGTACTCACCCGGACGAACCGGAATCGTGACGTGGCCATCAGCCCCGGTATAGGCAACCGCTTCGATGTACGCCCGCTGCCCTTCCTTGCTGTCAGGAAGCATGTCACTAAAGCGATAGTCTTCCCCTGCTTGCAGATCAAACACGCCGCCAGATCGTCGCTGCGCGTTGGAATGATCTTGGTTGTAGCGTCCGATGACGCTGACTTTGGCTGGAAGTGGACGGCCACTGTCATCCACCACTTGAGCAAGCAGGAATGTCGATGGCGGTAGGATCGGATCGATGAAGGTGCTCTCCCCTGCTTTGATCTGGAACGGAACAAACGGACCAAGGGGTCTACCTTCGGCCTGAACCCGATACGCGTAACGACCCGGTGGCAGCTTCCCAAACAGGTTCCCTGCGTCGTCGGGATAGTCTTGGGAATAGGGACGGCAGAGCGTCGTCGGACTCACGGTCGCACACAGCCGTAGCCCAGCGTCCAGATAGTCGTCATCCTTGGCAAAGGAAGCGCTCGTGACTCCTGATGATGGATCGATCTCTTGATAGATCACCACCTGTCCATGCGCGGTCGGATCACCGCCCTGCTGTCGGCGCAGGATTCCTTGGTAGCTTCCTGACGGCGCGCTGCGCAGCGCCAGCACATCGTCGACAATCGATGCAACGTCACCACCACCGACGATAAAGTACTGCGTCATTTCGACGAATCCGCCCGGCGCAATCGTGGTCTTTACCGAATCACTAAACACACCGATAAACGAGATCGCAGTAAAGGGAACGAGCAGGGACGTGTTGTCGATCGGAGTAAAGGTGTCTTTGTACTTCCCCAAGCTGCGGTACGCGTCGGCGTTCTGCTTCACAAAGTTTGTCTCGCTGGGCGCAGCGATGAGTCCGTAGCTGACCCGATCATTTACGCGGCTAGAAGCGGAAGCGATAAACTCTGTCACCACTCCGTTAAAGGCAGGAAGCGGAAGACCGCGACCAAAGGAACGCTCGAGCGGATGGCGAAGATCAAATCCCGTTCCGGGCAGCCAGACATTGTTCAGCCGTCCGTACAGCATCACCATTCCGATCGGAACGCGCACCGTGCTTAGATCCACTCCGCCTATCTGCTGCTGAAACGTCGTGTTGGCCAACACCGAGCTAGGAATCTGCAGCGGACGCTTGGTCTTGTTGATGATCCGAGAGCGAATCTCGACGTGACGAACCCCGGGACGAAGGACGTAGTCAACTTCGTAGCGCGCGTTTTCGTTTTGCAGCTTGTTAAGCTCAGCCGCAAAGTCTGCAAAAGGAAGTCCCAAAAGGAGTGCCAGCCGGACCAGCTCGCTGTTGCCATCGGAAGAGTGTGATGCCGTCGGTAACAGATAGTTTAGGAACAGGCTGTCGAACACCTTGAGGAGGGTGAGAAACTCACCACCACCACCGGAGGCCCGAACGACCGCGGTTCCTTCATCGTAGTGAACGCGGCTTGTTCCATAGCGCTCATCAAAGGCCTTTGTTCCGTCGGTGATGACCTCTACTTTGTCGCAAGCAACGGCCTGAAAAAAGAACGAAGGGAACATCTCGGCAAAGATGTCGTTGCCGCCTTGGCGATTGGATTCGTTGCGCCCCTGTTCATCAAATCGACGAAGATCTGCGTCGATGATGCCACCACCATAGACTCCGAAACCGCGCGAAAAGCCGGCGTTTTGGATCACCAGCCGGATGCGATCATTTTGGAGCATGTAGTCGCCGACTTCACCCAAGGCGCGCGGTCCGCCCCCGAAGAGCTGGTTCCTATCGGTGACACGGAAGGCGCGCAGCATCGAGGTTTCACTCTCGCGCTGGCAGGTTGTGAAGCAGCACAGCGACAGAAAACTTATCGCAAGCAACCAGATCCGCTTCATCGGAAGACTCCTTTCGCTGCCGTCTTCACGGTGGTTAGAACGCGGCAACCAGATCCGCTTCAAAGCGATCGTTGTTTAAGATGTTGGGCGCTTGCTCGGTTGTAATCGTGTAGTTTAACGACATGTGAACCGGGAAGGTTCTCGTCGGACGAACGAAGATTCCGAACGTGTGATAAAGAAGTCCGAGCGCGGCATCTACCTGCTTGTCCATGTCGCTCTGCGGAGTCGTGGAAAGATGTGCGCGCGGCGCGTAGGAAGCGAGGCGATAGCCCGGCGTAATCTCAAGCGGAATCTTCGGGAGCGTGTAGCGAATGTGTCCCCACCAGCCCAGGCGCTCGAGCGGCGGAATCGCGCTCAGCGTATCGCGAGTAGTCTGGACGTACAGGACGGCAGCTTGTAGCTCGATTCCGAACAGCGATGCGGCGATATCGGCAGCGACTCCGACATCGGTTTCACGGAGCAGATCCGGCAGGTTTCCGACGGCCCGAGGATTCCACTGGGCCGCGATTCCCACATGCAGGACGGGCTTTCGCAGATCATCTGTCACGGCATACATGGGCCGGACTTGATCGTTTGGGAGTCCCTGCTTTCCCCAATAGGAGAACT
>CAYTGC010000664.1:0-2837 GCA_964437195.1 uncultured Myxococcales bacterium
CTCAGAGCCGTCCGCTTGCAGGGTGTCACCGAGCAGCTTGGCGATTCCAAAGTCGAGCAGCCTGACTCGTTCCCCAAGAGCCACGGCAGGGTCCGGAGTGAGCATGACGTTCTGGGGTTTCAAATCGCGATGCAGAATGCCGACCTCGTGAGCCGCGACCAAGATGGTCGTAAGCTGATGCAAAATGGTGACGGTCTCCCACAGAGACAGCCGTCGTGCATCGGCCTCACTTGCCTGCCGAAGCCGCCGGTCAAGCGGAACGCCAGGCACGAAGTCCATCATCATCCAGGGCACACCACCTTCGAGTTGTCCGAACTCGAAGACCTGTACGACGCCTGGGTGATTGATCTGGTTGGCCGCGCGGGCTTCGTTCACAAAGCGCTGATAAAGAAGCGGACTCTGTCCCACGTTGATTGTGAGAAGCTTCATCGCGGCCCGGCGGTGGATTTGGACATGCTCCACCTCATACACGGTGCCCATCCCGCCCTGCCCGAGCAACCGAATCACGCGGTAGTTGCCCACGCAACTGCCGGTCTGAAGAAGGGTACCACTCGACATCCGTGTTGTCTTCATTATACGCGATTTGTCTATCCAAACGGAAGCTGATTGGTGTCTTTGAAAGTGTGATACGGTGGCTTCTGCAATGCGTAACCGCTCTGCGTATGGATGGACTTGGTTGTGTCTGTTTCTGTGGGCGCTGCCCGGATGCCCTCAGCTTGCGGCCCTCGATGCGGAAGTCAAACGACTCTCCGCCGAACTGGCTGCCCTTCGCGATGACCTTCGGGCCGAGCGGGACCGCTCGCTCAGCGGCCAAGCTCAGCTCTGGGGCCGAATCGAGTGCAACAACCACGACGTGGGCCAATTCATATCGGCTTGCGAAGTGGACGGCGACCTTGGCTGCACACCGGAAGCGATGAATGTGGCGATGTCGTTTATGTCCACACAACATTATGTATCGCTGTACCTTCGTCCGGGAGATCCGGTTGAAACCTTGGCCTTTCAACGACGCGGACAGGTGGCCGTGCTGACCGATCCGCAGTTCCAACATCCATCGACGAAGTATCTGATCCTGGTGCAACCGCGGTCGGACTCCGAGTCTGCTGTCCGTGAGGCGCGTGTGCTCGGGAGCTGGTTCATCGAGCGGCAGCTTCGCAAAAAGTTCGGCATCCTGAGCACAGTGAAAGTGATTGGGCCGCGCGTGCTGCCTTGCAAGCTCAAACAAGAACAGCTCAAGGGTTTCATGCGCCGTTGGGATTTCCCGGTGGAGGAAGAGCCAAAAGACAAAGAGCCGCGTGTCCGGCTGTTCGTGTTCCGCACTGATTGCTGATTCGCAAAGTGAGAGTCACCCATGAACGCAACCCTTCCGAACGTCTTGGCGGCGGCGATTCTGTTGTCGACGTCCGTATCTTCCGCAAGCCCATCTGAAACCGTCGAGACGGCGCTGCTTGTGCCGCTGGGAATCGACTGCCAAGTGGATTCCGAACTCACCGATGCGGCGCAGGCTGCTCTCAAACCGCTGTATCGAGTCCGCAAACTCGGCAGCCAAACCGTGCTATCGCCAACGCAAGCCACGCACGCAGTCGCTACTTCCTGCCCCGATGAACGCGGTATCCTCGTCGGTGGCATGGTGCAAAAGCTCTCCTTTGGCAAACGCGCACGCCTGTGGGCTGTTCCACCGGGCTCCCAGACTCCCTTTGTTACTGACATCTACTGTGACAAGGAACGCTGCGACCTGGGCATTCAGCTCGAACGTGCCCTGGTTAGTGTCTCCGACCCCAAGAACGCCGCGTCTGTGGTTCTTCCCTGGACCCCTCGCCCCACTTACTGTCCAGACCCCGCGGCCCCGCCCTTTGTTCCCATTGAACGCAGCGGCAAGCTGGTGGTTTCTGTGACGGGGGAAAAAGTACCCAAAGGACTGCTTGCGGCGCTCACCAAAGAGCTCTCGCACAAGTCCCTGGTCCACCCTCCGCCAAACCCCAAACAGCTTCCCAGCAAGGACTCCCTGGTTCCTCTTCTGGACGGTGACCCCAAGGGCCAAGTTCTGATCATCGATCACTCCGCGCAAGGCTCGATGATCATGCTGTACGACGTGCTCACAAATCAGTTTTACCAGGACAAGATGGTTCAGTGTCCGGGCTGTACCACTCCCCAAGAAGTCGCCAAGATCACCGAGTCTGCCCGTGATCACCTCGCGCACTGCTTTGACAAAGAGTGTCCGCAGAGCGCACGGATTCCCCCAGAGGAAGCCTGTCAGCCATGGGCGACCCCGCTGTGTGCCATCCAGACGCCCAACAGCGGTACAAGGCACATCGATCCAAGCACTGCAAAATGGGTGAAGGGGGCAGTCTGGAGCCTCTTTGCCGCGAGCGCTGCCACAACGGTGACGCTGGCGATCTTGAATGAAACTTCAGTCGGACAGCAGCGGGTCGAGACGCCACCTTTGCTTCTTGACCACACGTTGACCAAACCAGCATGGACAGCGGGGGTACTGACTGGCATCGCCTTCGCGATCGCTGTACCAACCACTGTTTTTTTACACCGCACAGGCAGGTCCATCAGCAGCAGCAGATCGACGGTGTCTGCGTTGGCCTGTCCATCTCAGTAGGGGGAAAAGCCATGCGCTATCGCTCGTGCCTCGCAGCCATTTCACTTCTCTTGGCAGCCTGCCAAGACAACAACGTCACACTGGACGACCGCTGGCCAGGCTATCTGGCCGAGAGCTGCCCAACGTACTTGGCCGATCTGAAGCTGAACTGCCCTTCCGTCGATCTGGCCCCACCTGCGCCCAAGTGCGCGGCGGCCAAGGGCTTGACCGGGGACACGCTGCTTTGTGTCGA
>CAYTGC010000665.1:0-2831 GCA_964437195.1 uncultured Myxococcales bacterium
TAAGGCAGAGGTCTGCAAAACCTTCATTCCCCGGTTCAAATCCGGGTGCCGCCTCTAGAACGAGGAGAGAGTCAGACCGGCTCTCTCCTCGTTGCGTTTTGGCGACCTGAGAGCCGAGCGGATTTCTGTCTGCTGGGCTGCGCCAGCGGCAAAGCTAGGGTTCGAGGGGATCGCGCAAGAGCGAAGGTTCAGGGGGGCTGAAGCTGGGGGGCGGGGACAGCTAGCGGGGGAGGATTTCGCTACTTCGTCATGATGCCGATGGTCTTGACACCGGCACCACGGCAGATGTCCATGACCTTGATGACATCGCCGTACGTTGCGCTGTCCTCAGGGTTAAAGAACATCAGCTTCTTGTTGCGGTTCTGCATCAGCGTCCGGACCTTGTCGGGCAGGGCTTCCAGCGCCACTGCTTCGCCGTTGATCGCCACGCGTCCGTCTTCGCCCACCGTCGCGACTAGCTGATCGCTAGCCGGCGGAGTCTCGACGTTGTCCGGCGCCTTGGGCGGGATGTCGATGCTGGTCTGGTTGAGGAGCTTGGGCACCAGGACCATGAACACGATGAGGAGGACGAGAACAACGTCGATAAGAGGCGTGACGTTGATGTCGGAGCGGACGCCGCTGCCACCGGCTGAGAAAGCCATGGTCGGTTACTCCTGCTTCAGTTCTTCGGAGCCGAGCGCGACGCTCGGGACACCGGCCTCGTGGATTTTCTGCATCACGGCGCGCACCACGGAGTAGTTGAGGCGCTTGTCCGCCTTCACGTGGATCTCGCGGTTGCCGCTGCCCTTGCGCATCTCTTTGATGACGAGCTCGCCGATGTTTTCATCGGTCGCGCGCTCCGAGCTGACGAACACGCGCGAGCTAGCGCACTCCCAGTGGATGGCGCCCATCTTGCCGCCGTCGCAGGTCACCGACACCACGACCTGCTCACCCGAGTCGCTCTTCTTATCGTGGTGCTGGGTCAGCGGCTGCTCGACGGGCATACCGCGGGTGATCATCGGCGTGACGACCATAAAGATGATCAAGAGCACCAGCACGACGTCGACCAGCGGAGTGACGTTGATGTCGGAACGAATCGACCCCGACTTCACCTTGAGGTGACGGCGCTCGTGGATCTTCTTCTTCTTTTTGGGCCGCGGCGGCGGCGGCGTGCTTTCCCCTTGCGTCGACATCAGAGCCTCACTCCTGTGGAGAGTGCCTGTGAGCGAGTCACGCTGTTACGCAGCCTTGCGGCCCTCACGCAGCACGTACGACAGCAGCTCCGAGCTGGTCTCATCCATGTCGACCACGAAGCTGTCGATGTAGCTGGTGAAGTAGTTGAACACGAACACGGCGGGGATGGCGATGAGCAGACCGAAGGCGGTGGTGACCAGGGCTTCGCCGATGCCGCCGGCGACCGCCGCGATACCGCCGGCGCCGCTGACCTTCATGGTCGCGAAGACGTTGATGATACCGACGACGGTGCCGAACAGACCGACGAAGGGAGCAGTCGATGCGACGGTGGCCAGACCCGAGAGCCCCTTCTTGAGGTCGGCGATCTCGCGCTCTTTGACGCGGTCGATCGCGCGATTAACCGCATCCACGACATCGAAGTCGCCGACGTCCTGCGGTCCCTGGCTCTTGAGCGCCTTCATGCCTTCCATGTATTCCTTGAGGGCGGCTTCGATGACGACGGCAATCGGTCCCTGCGGCTTAATCTGCGACAGGCTCAGCGCTGCCTTGAGGTCATGGTCGCGCAGCTTTGCCGCGAGTCCGCCAACAAACTCCAGCGAGCGACGGCGAGCCCGGGTAAACGTAATTAGCCGCTCGATGCCGACCGCGAGCTGATACACGCCCATCAGCGCGAGGAGGATGATGACGGCTTTGCCCGGAACAGATGTTTGCGTCCAGAGGCTGACTAAGTTGAAATCCATTTTTCTTCCTCGTGACCGGTTGGTTTCCCGTTTTCGTCGGTTACTCGATGTGGAACTCGAAGAACTGGATGAAGCAGATCGGGATCGCCTGCGGCTTGTATCGCCAGCCGCGGACGGTCGCGATAATCGAGTCGTCGGCGCCCGGAATGCTCTGTACAGCGTCCACTGAGCTGATGCTGCCGCTCTGGGCGATGCAGACCTTGTAAGAACCGGTGACCACACTGCCGCGGCGCTGTGCCTTGACCACGTCAGGGAGGTGCGGGTCGTCACCCGAGCTGATCTTGTCTTTTTTGATCATGATCGCCGGCACGACCTTGGGCTTCGGCGGCGGCTTCGGCTCTTCCTTTGGCGGTGGCGGCGGCGGCGCACCGACCACGCCTCCTGCCACGCCCCCTTCCACGCCACCCGGCACCCCCTCCGAGCCGCCGGTGTCTTTCTCATCGGGCGGATCGGGATCGGTCTTGGGCTGGATGAACTTGGGCACTTCCGTCGGCTGCACCACAGGCTTGGGCGTCTTTGGCGGCGTCACCGTCTTTTTCGGTGCAGCCTTCGGGGGTGGTGGCGGCGGTGGCGGCGGCGGCGCTGTGGCGATGAACTGCACAGTCAGCGGCGGCGGCTGCACTTCATCCACGTGGATGAAGGAGTAGATGATGAAAAAGATGATCAGCGCAGCCTCGACCACCGTTGAGATGACGAAGGCGGCGTAGAGGAGCGGGCGCTTGCGCTTTTTGTCTTCTACATACCTATCGAACATTGCCTACTCCTCCGCGGGCTGCTCGTCGTCGTCAGCAGGGGCTGGCGCCGCCGGCCGCGCGGGGCTCGGAGGCGGTGGGGTGGCTGGCGCCGCTGCTGCTGGGGCGGCGGCGGGTTTCGCCTTGGGGGGGACCTTGGCGGCCTTGGGAGCTGCGGGTTCAGCAG
>CAYTGC010000666.1:0-2827 GCA_964437195.1 uncultured Myxococcales bacterium
TCTTTATAAGATGCGTGGCGACATCACCTATGCGCTTTTGCCCGAGCAACCGACCGATGTCGGCACACCGGAGGGCGCCGCGACGGGCAAGCTGGCAGGGCAGGGCGACAAGTTCGTCAAGCTGTCAGGACTGCCCGATCACCGCAACTCGGTGTCGTATGACCCCAAAGGCGGGCGAGGTCGCGTGCAGGTGTTCCGTCTGCTCGGGTCGGCGAATCGACTGTTGGTGGCGCGCAAGGCATCGCTGTCGGCAGATGCGGCCAACGAGTTTGTCGGGCGGCTGCGTCCGATTTCCGATGTCTGGTTTGTCGATGCGCTGCGAGCGTATTTCAAACAGACCCAAGCGCTGCGGGCGATTGACCTCGACAAGCTGAAGTCGGCACCAGCGGGCAAGCTGACGCTGCCGTATGCGACGCTCGATCGTGCTGGACAGCCGCTATCGGTGAGCCGAGAGCAGGATCTTCTGATTGATGTGCTGATCGAAGACGATGTGCGGGTGCTGCTCTCGAAAGAAAAGTTCCCGTCGGAACCCGATGCTCGCTACGAAGTCGAGCGGCTGGGCCTGCCCCACGGTCCGGGGATCGAAACGCGGGATGGCTTTGGTTACGTCCTGCGTCTGCCGGCCAAGGGTCCGGACCGCCAGAAGATGCTCGCGCAGATTGACTCGATGGGAATCTGGCTGTGGCACCGCATCGAGACCTACCGGGTTCCGAGCGCGCTTCTCCAGCTTGGTCCCACGGGCATCGAGATTCCTGGTCCCGATGCGCTTCAGCAGCCGGTTCGCTATCGGACCGCGACGGTTGCCCCAGTTCCGGCGGCGCCTGGTTCCCCTGGCGCACCGACGACCCCGACTGCGCCTGCGAATCCGACAGTGGCGCCCCAGCCAACTCCGGCGGCAGCTCCCGCTGCGACGGCAACTTCGTCTCCTGCTCCACCGGCGGCGGCTGTCGATAGCAAGCTGTTAACCGCGGTTCGCGAGCCGAGCACGCTGCTTCTGTGGAACGAAGTCCAAGCCGTGCAAGTCAGCGAGCCGCTGACCATTCCCGAAGATGCGTTTGTGCTGTTTGACGGAGAGACGCCGCAGCAGGTCAAGTGGGCTCCGCCGGTTGCCGCGCTGCTTGGGCTGTTTGTGCTGCTGAACCTGTATTACCTGGCCCGCCTGCGCTCCCGCCCCGAGGAATAATCCACATCCGCTGTGCGACGCCGGTTGTGTCGTCGCCGGGCGAGTTTCCGTTGGACGCCAGCGTTTGTTACGCCGCTTTGCTTTGCAGGTGGCGCTTTACGTCTTCGAGGTGCCGACCCACCATCAGCTCGTGATGGAACACCGCCTCGATCCGTCCATCGGGACCGACGACGTAGGTGACACGCTGGGTGACGCCGAGCAGCGGCCACATCACGTCGTAGCTCTTGCCGATCGTCTTTTGTGAGTCGCCGATCATCGGGAAGGACACACCTTCGCGACTGGCAAACTCGCACTGCTTTTCATTGGAATCGACCGAAACGCCAATGACTTCGGCACCGAGCGCAGCGATCTCGGTGTAGTGGTCGCGAAACAGCCGCGTCTCGATGGTGCAGCCGGTGGTCATCGCCTTCGGAAAGAAAAACATCACCACCCGCTTGCCACGCAGCTCCGAGAGCTTGACGGGCTTGCCGGTCGTCGCTGTCGCTGAAAAATCCGGTGCGGTGTCGCCAACTTTGAGCACGGAATAACCCCCTTTTTCGCTACCAACAGACGCAAAAGCAGTTAGATGCCGACGTGGTGCTAGGTACGGCGCGTAATCAGGCCGCGCGTCGGATCGTATGGAGAGACGCCGACCAGGACCTGATCGCCGAGCACCACGCGAATTCGGAAGCGCCGCATCCGACCCGACAGCCGGGCCAGGATCTTGTGCCCTTCGGGGGTGACGACCTCAAAGTTACCGCCGACCATCACGTTGGTGACCGTTCCGTTCATTTCGACCAGATCTTCTCGACTCAAATGCTTTCTCCTGCGGGGTGTAACTGACTTGCGGTGAGGTGGTGTCGGCTCTTAGTCAAGCTTGTGCTGGCGACGGAGCTGTTCCATGACTTTCTGGTATTCGATTTCCCAGGTCGCCGTGCCTTCTTGCAGATTCTTGATGCGCCGACGCACTTCGTGATCGATATCGGCGTCGACCTGCATGTGCTTGCGCAAGATGCCTTGGATTTTTTTCCGCATGTCGGCATCGTCGGCAAACACCTCCTCGACAAAGCGCGAGTGCATAAACGCTTCGAGGATTTGGTTGGCGATGTAGGACACCGACTCGTCGCCGATTCCGATGTCGCGCTCTTCGGCCATTGCTCGCTTGATCTTCGGCAGCTGCTCATAAGGCAGTCGCCGCTTTTCCATGTAGTCCTTGGCCTTTTCCGTCAGCTCGCGCTCGAGGCGTAGGTACTCTTTGAGCACCGCCTCTACGTCGAGCTGCGCTTCAGCCACGTCGCTGACCTCGATGTCGCCTTCTTCTTTGAGCTTGCGAATCAAGTCCTGCGCGATGCTCGGAATCTTTCCCGAATAGAGCCGCATCCTGGTTCCCTTTAAAAACGACCGCAGCATACGCACCGAGTCGTTTGTAGGTCAACTGCTTGGGCGTCTTCGGTAAAGCCAGGTTAGGGTAAAATGCATCTAGCTTCGGTCCCGTAAGGCTGTCCAACTCGCGGCTGGCGAGGCGGCGGGCTGCATGGAACGTGGAAAGGACCTTGTGATGATTCGCGCGCTCTCGGTTGGATGTTTGCTCGGAATGGTTGTGACGGCTTCATCGCTTGCGTGGGCTCAGCCGGTCGATCCGTACACGGGACAGCCGCAGTACGG
>CAYTGC010000667.1:0-2821 GCA_964437195.1 uncultured Myxococcales bacterium
GCATCATCGGTGGCAACAACTACGACGGTCTGCTGTCGCGGATGAAGAACAAGCTATCTGAAGAGCAAGCCAAAGACGGTCCGGCAAAGCCGACGGATTCGGTGGCGGACAAGAAACCGGAAGCGGTACCACCCACGGGGGCAACACCGGCGACTGCGACCAAACCGGGCAATGCTCCGGCTGCGAAACCGGCGGTGGCACCAGCAGGGAAGACGCCTGCACCAGCGGCGAAAACACCTGCGTCGGCTGCCAAAGCGCCAGCCCCAGCGGCAAAGTAGGAACCATCCCGAGCAAGCGAGAGAAAGGTAGCTGCGATGGCTGAAGTGATTCCGTTCCGTGGTCTGCTCTATCGTCCAAGCGTTGCACTGGGTCAGTCGACAAGTGACGCTTCGTCGCTGCTCGCGCCTCCCTATGACGTGATTGGCGAACCCGAACGCCGCGCGCTGGCCGGGCTGTCGGCGTTTAACAGCGCCCACCTGATTCTTCCCCAGCCTCCGGTGGGTGGCGAGTCTGACGCTCGCTATCAGGTCGCAGCCGCCACGCTATCTGCCTGGCAGCGCGCCGGTGTCGTGACGCGCGACGCCGAGCCTGCGTTTTACCGCTATCACCAAGTCTTTGCGCCGCCGGGCGAGCCAAGCGCGGCCAAGATTGTCCGGCGTGGCTTTATTGCGCGGATTCGGCTGCATCGCTTTTCGGAAGGCGTGATCCTGCCGCACGAACGGACGCTGTCTGGTCCCAAGGTCGATCGGCTGAAGCTCAAGCGGGCGACGCGTACGCACTTGTCGCAAGTGTTTGGGCTGTACGACGACCCAGAGCGCAAGGCAGACGCAGCGTTTGCGCCAATCGAAGAGCAGGCACCGGACCTGACAGGGCAGACGGCGGATGGCGTGCATCATCGTCTGTGGCGGCTGACCGACCCGGTGGCGATTGCTGATGTCCAGCGGGTGCTGCGCGATCGTCGCATCTACATCGCAGACGGACACCACCGCTACGAAACCATGCTGGCGCTGCGCGAGGAACTGCGCCAAGACAAGACCTACTGTGGACTCGACTCTGCCATCGAGTACGGATCGATCTTCCTGTGCAATGTCCGCGATCCCGGGCTGTTTGTGTTTCCGACCCATCGCGTGCTTCACAGCTTGCCGGGGTTTGATCTGCAAACGCTCTTGTCTCGGCTGGGCAGTGGCTTTTCGATCGAAGAGACGTCGATTCCAACTGGAGCCCAGGCGCGCGAAGAACTGCAAAAGCGGGGCGAAAGCGGTCCTAGCTATCTGCTGCTTTCGCGGGGTCGGGCCTTCTACTTGTCGCTGCGTGCTGACGCAGATCTTTCGGCGCTGAGCGGTCCCAGGGTCCTGCACAGCTTGGACGTGACGGTGCTGCACGCACTTGTGCTTGAGCAAGCGCTCGGCATCGATCGCGCCGCGCAGGAGTCGCAGTCCTATCTGCGCTACGTCAAAGACAACGAACAAGCCCTGGCCGCCGCGCGCGAGGCCGATGTGCAAGCGGTCTTCATGATGAACCCGACTTTGGTGACGCAGGTGATGGCGGTGTCGGAAGCCGGCGAGGTGATGCCGCAGAAGTCGACCTACTTCTATCCAAAGATTGCGTCCGGAATTGTCCTGAATCCGCTCGACCCCGCCGAGTCCGTCAAAAACGAAGGGACGCGTTAGCCCGTGTCATCGGTGGCCGGCGTGACGGATTCGCTGGGCGAACTGACGTTCGATTCGATCCTGCGCGGGAAGCTCAAGCTGTGGCAGCCCGTCGTTGGATACCGCTTTAGCATTGATCCGCTGCTGCTCATCGACTTTGTATCGGAAGGGTCTCCGTCACGGATTGCCGATGTGGGAGCGGGTGTCGGTGTGGTCGGACTTGGGCTGGCGCGCCGATTTGCGCAAGCACAAGTGACGCTCGTCGAGCTTCAGCCCCGCCTGGCCGCGCTTTCCCGCCGCAACATCGGTGAAAACGAACTGACCGAGCGCTGTCAGGTCGTGGAAGCCGATGTCCTTGCACACCAAACCAAGAGTCACCTCGCCGGGGGCAGTTTTGAGCTCGTCGCGTCCTGTCCGCCGTACTATCCCGTCGGTCACGGCGGTGTGAATCCTGATAGTGAGGAGGCGATTGCTCGCCACGAGCTTCGTCTGCCTCTGCCCAAGCTGGTCGGGGCGGCGAAGCGGCTGGTCGGTTTTCGCGGTCGGGTGGCGCTGGTCTATCCGTCCCCTCGGCTTTCAGACCTTTTGGTGGCACTTGCCGAACATCACCTGCCGGTTCGGCGGCTGCGCTTGGTGCATCCCCACGTCGGAGAACCGGCACAGCGGGTGATGGTAGAAGCGCAGAAGGGATTTCGCGGCGGGCTGACTGTCGATCCACCTCTCTACATTCGCGAACAGGATGGACGCTACACGGCGCAGGCTCGGCGCGCGCTGGGTGAACCCGACTAGTTTCCATACGGCGAATGCCGCTACACACGTTGCTGCTCTTTCAATACAGGAGGAACCTGATGACCGTTCGTTTCGCATTGTCGCTCTGTGCTCTGTCGCTTGTGATCGGCTGCAAGGGCACTAAGCCCGACGCTCCGCTGACCGGAAACGAGTCGCTGCATGATCTGATGGAGTCCATGGAGTCGGCGGCCAAGCCGCTGTTTGCGCGCGCACCTGGCGCACCCCTGACGGATGCCGATGTGCCGACGCTCCAGGCCTCGGCGAGCCGCATTTCGGCGATCAACAGCGCGGTCAAGACCCGCTTTGCCAACAAGCAGCCGCCGACCTTTGCGGGCCACAGTGAGCAGCTCGACAAGGGAATCCAGGATCTGACGGCTGCCATC
>CAYTGC010000668.1:0-2814 GCA_964437195.1 uncultured Myxococcales bacterium
TCTCGCTGCCCTGTGACTCGCGAACGTAGTGTTCGATAAGCTGCTTGCGAATCAGCGGCACCGGCCACTGCCGATACGCCAGCTCCAAGTCCGATGACAGCGTCGCTGGTGGGTCACTGATCAGCTGGGCCAGCGAGCGCCCGCGGCTGCGCAGGGTGTTTTGCGCCGAATCGCCCGGGCCGTGTAGCCACTCGACGAGCTGTTGGTAGCGCGAAACCGGAACTGGATCGCTCGGGCTCAGGCTCTGCTGCACCATCAGCGACACCACGGCCTCGGGATGGGCACCTCGACGAGAGAACGCCCGGTCGATGCTGCGGGCGGCGGCAAGCAGCTTCGGCTGGGTCGGCGGTCGCATCGGATCCTGAAGCTCGGCGGCATCGAAGAGCTGGAGCGCGCGTGAAAACCGCTGAAAGCCATCCTCGGCGTGACCGCGAGACAGCGCTTGTTCCGTCGCTGTGCAGTAATACTCAATGAGCGCCTGCCGACGTCCGAGGCGCGTCGGATCGTTCTCCGCCAGCGTGTCGAGCTGCAGACGGGCGCGATCGGCTTCCTCTTCACTCGCTGGAATCGGGCCGATGACGGCCACGGGCGGCTGCGGCGTAACCTGAGCCACCGGGGCCGTGTTCTGCTGTGGCGCCGTCACTGGCGCTGTCGTCTTTGCGGTATGCGCGCAGCCTGCGGCAGAAAGCCACAGCGAACACAGAAGTCCCAAAGTGAGTCGCCGTGACCGACGGAGAGATCCATTCCGAGAGTGGGTATGCATCGAGACTTTCGCCAGTCTACTACGCGGTCTGTTAGGACACTCAATAATCACGGAAAGCGGCGCACGTGGCGACGTGTGCTGTCGAGGCGCAGGCGGTCTTTCGGTGCGCCGACCGAGCGCCGCAAGAAATGTTGAAACGGGGCCGAGCTGGCGGTGGAGCGCTTGATGGGCTGGTGTGCGACAAGCGCCCAAAAAGGCTTGACGTCATGATAGGGAATATGATTTTCAATTTCATAAATGAAACGGCTTCATCTCTTGGGATTGATGTGTCTCGGCCTTATCGGCTGTGGGACGGACAACCGCTTGGGTCGAGATGCTGCGGCCACGATCTTGTCGACGACGATTCGAAACTTTGGCGTGTCTCGGGCCGAGCTGGTGGCGAAAGCCTGTCTGGACCTGGAGTGGGCGCTGCCGATCGTTGGAACGCAAGATCTGGCCAAGGCCCAGAAGTCCTGGATTTCCGCGCGGCTTCAGTACGACACGGCGGCGGTGGTGTTCAAGCTCGCAGCACCGGATCTGGACCCTCTCATCGACGGTGAGATCGACAATCCGCTGACACACTCGGGACTGCGCAAGCTGGAACAGCCGCTGTTCGCCAAACCGACTGCGGATGCGCTGACGCTCAATCAAGGCGCGCAGGCGCTTGCGGCAGCAGCATCGAGACTTCCGACGGTTGTGGCCGACCCGCAGCGCACGCTGGACGTCGGCGCATTCCTCGGGGCGCTGTCGGCCTTGGCTGTGGTTTCTGGAGTCAAGCTCGATGGCTCAGACAGCCCGTTTGCCAATCAGTCGCTTCAGTCGGCGCGTGTCGGGCTCGAAGGAATTGCCGCCCAGTATGAGCCACTGGCTGGGCTTGTTCACGACGCCGACGCAACTCTCGACGACGAAATTCATCAGCTCCTTGCCGGATTGCTCGACCAGCTACGCGGAGTGTCGACGACGGATATGGTCAAGGACAAGGCGCTGTTTTTGCGACGCAGTGCAGCGCTCGGCCAGGCGCTCCTGCGGGTGGGTCCGGTGCTGGGGCAGAGCGTCACTGCCGTAGTCGACGTGACCTAACGGAAAGGATACGACTGTGTACGCAAGTTCTTTATCAGTTCGGCGAGGGATCTCGTCGTGTGTCGTCGGCTTGGGCGCGTGGCTCGCGGTGGTGTCTTCCGCGTTGGCGGCGCAGACTGACCCGGCTCCATCCACGTCGCCAGCCGCTGCGGCACCGGCACCATCGTCGGCGATTGACCTACAAAGCTCGGTGCGTGCCCTGCCTGGTGCCACCGATCCGAATGCACCCGCTCAGGCGCCGGTGACCCCGTCGGGTCCGGCGATTCAGCTTGCCCCGGAAGACGAAGACATCCCGATGCAGTCCCCGATGGTGTTGGGCGATGCACCGAAGAGCGCAGCACGAAAAAACGGCGCAGTGAGTCTGCCGCGCCAGTCGCAGATTGACGTCGCACTCGATGACCGAACCAAGAAGATGCGAGGAGCCGCCGTCGGTGGTTACGGTGAGGCGATCCTGAATGCGCCGATTGGCTCAAACCAGCCAACCGTTGTGGACCTTCGTCGGACCGTCCTGTTTTTCGGCTACAACTTCACCGACAACATTCGCTTCTTTTCCGAAGTCGAGTACGAGCACGCGCTCACGACGAGCGGCGCCAACGGGGAGGTCGGTGTAGAGCAAGCTCTTCTCGACTTCATGATCCGCCGCTGGATCAACTTCCGTGTCGGAATGGGCGTGATGCCTGTCGGACTCATCAACATCTATCACGAGCCATCGACGTTTAACGGTGCAGAGCGTCCCGATGCAGACCTCTTGATCGTCCCGAGTACCTGGCAGCAAATCATGGCGGGCCTGTACGGCGCAGCAGGGGCCTTCCGCTATCAGCTCTACGTGACGCCTGGGCTTCGTGGCGATGGATTTTCTGCTGATGGGGGGCTGCGCGGTGGTCGTCAAGAAAGCGAGATTCGCGCCCGGGACTGGGGTGTCGTCGGGCGTGTCGACTATGCGCCGTTCCTCGGTGGCAACATTGGCCTGTCGGGCTACTGGGCGCGGGCGG
>CAYTGC010000669.1:0-2813 GCA_964437195.1 uncultured Myxococcales bacterium
GAAAACGGCTCATCGGCCTCATTGCCTCTGCGCCCTCTGTGCTGTCTAGACATGCGAACCTTTTACGCGCAGTGGCTCAGATTGCCAAGCGGCTACACTGTCGCCCATGAAGTTTCCCGATGAAGCCAATGTCAGCGCCGAAAAGAAGGTGCTGCTTCGCGATCGTCTTTCACGCTTTGCGATCGACCTAAACGCCGTCGAGGAAAAGGCCGTCAAAGGCAGCGGACCAGGTGGCCAGAAGATCAACAAGACGTCGAGCGGCGTGCTGCTTCGCTACACGCTTGGGACGGAGCTTCTCGTCGTCAAATGGACGCGCGAGCGCCAGCACAGCCTGAACCGCTTTTTGGCCCTGCGCGAGCTGGTCGATGAAGTCGAAGCGCGGGTGTCCCCCCAGACGTCGGCGCGGGTGCAGGAGCAGCTGCGGATTCGCAAACAGAAAGATCGGGCGCGGCGTCGTGCTGCGCAGGACAAACCGGAACGCGCGGACTGATGTATGCTGCGCGGCCATGCGGAAGGACGTCTTGGCGCTTGCGGTGCTGCTTCTTTCTGGCTGTCCCTCTGACTCGCGGGTCAAAGGCGACGGCTTTCCATCTGGCGAGCGCTTGCGTGACGAAGACTGCGGACCGGCCACCGAGCTATACAAGCAGCGACTCACTGTCCCCCGCCGCGCCGGAACCATTGTGTCGAACCGCTTGACGGTGCGCACCGAAGAAGAACAGGCGCAGGATCTGCTCGGGTTTGTGCGCAAGTGCCAGACCCAGCTTGCTGGCCAAGCGCGGCGAGCGATCTTGCGCTGCTGGCAGGACTCGACGGATGCCGAGACGTTCGATTCCTGCAACGAGCGATTTTGACGCCCACGTCATCCAAGCCAAACTCACACTTTTCTACGGAGAGAATCGAAATGAGTCACGAGACCATGCAAGCGGTCGTGCTGGAAAAGACCTCGGAAGGATCGAGCCTGGTTGTGCGCAGTGTGGAGCGCAAAGCCCCCGGTCCCCTTTCGGCCCAGGTCAGTCTGCACGCCGCCGCGCTGAATCGCCGCGATGTGTGGATTCGGCTGGGCAAGTATGCCGGGATCAAGCTGCCGAGCATCCTGGGGTCCGATGGGGCAGGTGTGGTCACGGCGGTAGGTGCGGGCGTGGACCCATCCTGGGTCGGCAAGGCGGTGGTGATAAATCCCTCGCTTGGCTTTGGCACAAACCAAGAGGCACAGGGGCCGGACTATCGCATCTTGGGCATGCCCGACGACGGTACGTACGCCGAGAGCATCGTGGTTCCGGCGGCAAACCTGGTCGAAAAGCCGGTGCACCTAAGCTTCACCGAAGCGGCGGCGCTCCCGCTCGCAGGGCTGACGGCGTATCGGGCGCTGTGCATTCGCGGTCAGCTTCGGCCTGGACAGACCGTGCTGATCCCCGGAATTGGCAGTGGCGTGTCCACGATGGCCCTGATGTTCGCGCGGCACCTGGGCGCCAAGGTGGTGGTCACATCCGGCAGCCGGGAAAAGCTCGAGGCCGCAGCCCGGCTAGGGGCAAGCTTTGGCGTGCTGTACAAAGACGCCGACTGGGAGGATCAGATCGCCAAGCACCTCGGCGGCGCGAATGTCGATGTGGTGGTCGATGGAGCCGGGGCCGACGCGTGGGTGAAAGGCATGAACCTGCTTCGCCCCGGTGGCCGGATTGTCAGCTACGGCGCGACGGCGGGCATCGCCCAGATCGATCTGCGCAAGGTGTTCTGGAAGCAGCTAAACATCCTGGGCTCGACGATGGGCAGTGACCGTGACTTTGCCGAGATGGTCGCCCTGGTGTCGGCGGGCAAGCTACGGCCCCTTGTCGATCAGGTCGTGCCGCTTGGCGATGCGCTCGCCGCCCACGTTCGGATGGAACACGGCCAGCACATGGGCAAGCTGGTGCTGAAGATCCGCGACTGATGCTGGACCTTTTGGCAGCCATCGAGCGCTACCTGGATGCGCTCCGCGTCGAGCGGGGAATGTCGATAAATACGATCGAGGCCTACGAGCGCGACCTCAAAGCGTTTGCCAAGCACCTGGCCAAAGACGATCCGTATGCGGCGGACGATGTCACGCGCATCGCGCCGCGGCACACGATTGGCTATGCGGTCAGCCTTGGGCAGCGCAAGCTCGCACTGCGCTCGCAGGCGCGGATGCTGTCGAGTCTGCGCGGACTGGGAAAGTTTCTGCGGCGAGAAAACCTGGTGCCGAGCGATCCGATGGCCGAGGTTGCGCTGCCGAAGCTCGGGCGTCCGCTGCCGCATGCGCTTGGGATCAGCGAAATCGACGAGCTGCTCGGCAAACCAGACGTGCGCACGCCGCGTGGCGTTCGCGATCGGGCGATGATCGAGGTGATGTATTCGACGGGACTGCGGGTCAGCGAGCTGTGTCGGCTCGCCCTCGCCGACATCGGTCCGGGGTACGTGCGCACCGTTGGCAAGGGCCAAAAGACCCGCGTCGTTCCACTTGGTGGACCTGCCACGGCGACGATCGAACACTACTTGGCCGTCGCCAGGCCACGGCTCCTGTCCGGCAAGGAATCGCCCGCGCTCTTTGTGACCCATCACGGCAAGCCGATGACCCGGCAAGGCTTTCACAAGCTGCTGGCGTCGTATGGTCGGGCTGCGGGCATTGCCGACCTCCACCCGCACAAGCTGCGACACTCGTTTGCGACGCACCTGCTCGACCACGGTGCCGAGCTGCGAGCGGTGCAGACGATGCTCGGGCACTCCGACGTATCGACCACCGAGATCTACACCCACGTTGCGTCGTCCTCGCTGCGCCGCACCTACCGCAAGCACCACCC
>CAYTGC010000670.1:0-2807 GCA_964437195.1 uncultured Myxococcales bacterium
CCTTCCGGCTCGGGATGGGCTGGCGGAGTCAGTGCATGTGATCGACGAAGACTCGATCTTGGCCATCAATGCGGCGCTGGCGACTGGACGGCCACTGCTCGTGCGTGGGGAGCCCGGAACCGGCAAGAGTCAGCTGGCGCGAGCGGCAGCAGAGGCGCTCAACTGGGCGTTTGTGCCGCATGCGGTGGACTCCCGTACGGAAACGAGGGATCTCCTGTGGTCGGTCGATGCGGTGACTCGGCTGGCGGAAGCGCAGCTGGTGGGCGCGCTGAGCGGTCTCACCGATGCTGATGTCAAACAGCGGCTGTCCATACTTCGTTTCGTTCAGCCGGGCCCGCTGTGGTGGGCGTTTGACTGGACCTCGGCGCTTGCGCAGGCTCAGACGGTCAGCATGACGCCACCTGCGACTCCATCGGAAGGGACAGCCCAGCGCGGGGTTGTGGTGCTGATTGATGAGATCGACAAGGCCGATCCCTCGGTTCCGAACGGACTTCTCGACGCGCTCGGGCATGGACGCTTTGATGTCCCCGGACGGACTCCAGTGGCGATGAAGCCGGACAGTCGTCCCTTGGTCGTCATCACCACCAACGAGGATCGCGCGCTGCCGGATGCATTTCTGCGGCGCTGTCTGGTGCTGCACCTGTCGCTGCCAGAGGATCGGGACACGCTGCTAAAGACGCTCATGGCGCGCGGGCGAGCACACTTCCCTGCGAAACAGTGCTCGAATGCCGTGCTGAAGAAAGCCGCCGAGCTGCTGGTGACAGACCGCGAGCAGCTTCGGCAGCGTGATCTCGCGGCGCCGGGACTCGCGGAGTACATCGACCTGATTGGTGCAGTGATCCAGCAGAAGACCGGCGACAGAGAGCAGCTGGCGCTACTCAATCGGATTGCCAAGTTCGCGCTGCGGAAACATCCGCCCGAGCTGGTCCGGTGAGCCCCAAGCAAGCCCAGCCCGCTGTGTCCGCCCTGCGCCCAGCCAGTCCGCGCGCTGCGGTGTGGAGAGCCGACCTGGTGCGCCTGTTGGCCGCGCTGCCCGCCGAGCGAGTGGCTGCTATCGCGAGCCAGCTTGGCTTCGAGGCCCCGCAGAGACGGGTCGCATCAAAGCGAGTCCAGACGGTACAGGAGCCTGCGGTCGCCAGCGTTCCTCATGCTCCGGTCGAGATCACGCCGCTGCCGCTGTATCGGCTGGAAAAAATGACCTTCGTGAAGGAGCACTCAGATGAGGTTCATGTCACTCCGACAGGCGGACTCACCCACGAGGATCTGCACAGTCCCGGCCACTCCCTGTTTGCAACCCCCCGGTCGCCGCCGCTTGCGCCGTGGTCGAGGCTGTGGCCCAGCTTGCGTACAGCGCTTCACGGTACGTTGCCGGGACGAGAGCCGGATGTTCCCAAGCTGCTGCACATGTGGACGCGAGGAGAAAGCCTGCACCAGATCCCACGCATCATGCGCAGAGTCTGGGCCGAGCGGGTCTCTGTCTGGGTCGATCGCAGCGCCCGGTTGACGCCGTTTCAGGCGGATCAGGAAGAGGTGTGTCAGAAGCTCCACCGCTGCTGTGGTCACAGCGGGCTCAAGGTTCGCTTTCTTGACCCGACCCGGCAGGCTGTGGCCCTGGCCCGGCAAGGAGACTTTCTGGCCGGGGTGCGGCTCGAACCGGGTCAGTCTGTGCTGGTGCTCGGGGATCTGGGGGCCTATGCAACGGCGGTCGAGCGTGCAGCCTGGCTACGGACCGGACAGCGGCTGCGTGGGAAAAGCGTTCATATCGCGGCCCTGCTGCCGGTGCCCCCCAGTCGCTGGCCGCAGCCGCACGCCAGGGTGTGGTCCGCCGTGGCATGGGAGCGAGGACGACTGGCGGCGCTCTCGACCGGACATCAGGAACCGACGTACTGGCAAGCCCGCGCCGAGCGGCTGCTGCGCTTGATCTCGCCTGCGGCGCTGGTGCAGCCAGGGCTGCTGCGGGCGCTGCGACTGCTGCTGCCGGCCAGCGAAGCCGACGCATCGACGGAAGTGGACGTGTTCCGGCACAGCGAGATGAGAGCCGCCGATGCCATGGGAATGGTGCTGTCCGCCGATGCCGCTGCGCGCCTGCGGAAGCAGTTTGGGGAAACAGAGTCCACTGTACTGAAAGCCAAGGTTAGCGAGACGGTGGGACGGTGGCACCTCGGACTGCCACGCGAGCTGCTACGGATTGAGACGCTGACCTGGCTTGCACTGGAACCGCAGCACGAGTCGCCACCACCGGGAGATGCCCAAGACGCGCTCGGCTTTGCACAGCGTCTAACGTCCTCGCTCCGCTTCGGAGCCGCAGAGGATCGTGGGGTTACCGCAGCGGTCCGAAGATGTGCGCAGACCATGCTGGGAGCGCTGCCCGACAGTGCATATCAGTCGCTGCCAGGGCTCGCGCGGGTCTGGGCGGCAGCGTATGCGGGAGTGGTCGGGGTACGAGTGCCCGAAGGGCTCGATCCAGACCA
The DNA here is from genome assembly GCA_964437195.1 of uncultured Myxococcales bacterium. GTDB lineage: Bacteria > Myxococcota_A > Polyangia > Palsa-1104 > JAEUJZ01 > JAEUKA01. Next base: position 2,472 of record CAYTGC010000670.1, read on the forward strand.
GCTGTACGCTGAGCAGACCCGCGCTGCGGAACACCGCTTCTGGAGCGTTCGGCAAGTCGGCGACAGCTTGAGCTTCACACCCTCAAAGGACGGTGCGTGGCCCTCGCACAAGCTGGGACCAGGCAGTCCAATCGCGTGGCTGCGCGCCGCTGGGCCGCACCTGTTTGTGAAGTGGGGTGATGCGGCGGAGTCGCAGTGCATGCTGGAAGATGGACTCCAGTTGCCGCTGCAACGGCAGAAGCCGCTGACGCTGCGCAGCGACCTGTGTACGATCACGATTGCACCCTGGAGCAAAGAGCCCTGGGCGACCGCCGCCGGACGAGACCGCTACGGACT
>CAYTGC010000671.1:0-2806 GCA_964437195.1 uncultured Myxococcales bacterium
CTCACGGACAGGAAGTTCGATGGGTATTTCTCGACGGGAGAGACTTTATCGGGCTTCAGGTCCGCAAGCCGAGTTCGCAGCGTTCCGACGAGAGCGCGTAGTTTAGGTTGAAGTGCCGGGGCGGGTAGGTCTGGGTGGTGTCCGGCAGACTCCTGTCTGTGGCTCTGTTCAGATTCAACAGATGCCACGACCGCAGCCAGCTTGCGGGTAGACCAACGGGTGCGTCTTGTTCTGTCCGGAAACGCCGACAACCTGCCACACCGCCCGACAAGCCGCACAGCCCAGCCGAAACATCGCCGACTGCTTTCTTTCTTCCCGTCGAAAAAGGCTGCTATAAGTCGATTTCTCCGATTTCATGGAAGCCGCAAAGCCAAACCCATCGTCGCCCAAGCCACCGTCTGACGGTTGGTTTTCCTCGCTCTGGCCACGTCGGCACGAACTGCTGATTGCCTCGCGCTACCTTTTCCGACGCAAGGCGAGTCGAGGGATTTTCGCGTCCTCGCTGCTGCTGCTGGCAGTCACCGCCGCTGTCGAATGCCTCTACTTTCTGGTCCCCGGCTGGCAAGCCCCGCAGATGGCCATCGTGGCGCTTCTGCTGCCTGTCATCACCGTCGTCAGCGCACTGCTCAACATTCTGTCGGTGTTCAGTACCGTCGCCGTGCTCGGCGTCATGCTCGGTGTCGCCGCACTGACCATCGTCATGGCGGTGACATCAGGCTTTCAAGCAGAAATTCGCACCCGTGTCGTCGGTCTGAACGCACATGTGTTGGTGCTCAAATACGGCATCGACTTTCACGAATATGAAGACACGCTGAAAAAGTGCCTATCTCATCCGTCGGTGACTGCGGGTTCTCCGTTTGTCTATAACGAGATGCTGCTCGCCAAAGAAGGCGCGCTGACGTCGGGGGTACTCGTCAAAGGAATCGACGCCGAGCGAGCCGATTCGGTGCTGGACCTGCGACGCTGGCTGCTGCCGCTCGCCACGGGTCAAAAGCCGCTTTTGTCATCGCTAAAAACGGACGCAGCACCAGCGGAGGGCGGACCACCATTGCCGGGACTGTTTCTCGGGCAAGAGCTTGCGCGAAAGCTCAAAGTTCAGCCTGGAGACAAGCTGCGGCTCATCTCTCCCCAGATCGGACTCGACACGCTTCAAGGGGGTGATCCAAGTCAAACGGCCGCGCCGCGCTCACAAGAGTTCCGATTGGCAGGAATCTTTTCGTCCGGATTCGATGAGTACGATCGTCGCTTGGTCCTGACCGGCCTCCAGCCAGCCCAGCAGCTCGTCGGCCAAGGCGATGTAGTAACCGGTCTGGAACTGCGCACAAAGGCGGTCGAGACCGCGCGTAAAACCGGCGATGAAGTCATCACGCTGCTCGGTGGTGCGCCTTATCGCAGCCTTGATTGGGAAGAGCTGAATCACAACCTCTTTACTGCGCTTGCCATGCAAAAGGCGGTGCTGTCGCTCGTGCTGTTCCTGATCATCCTGGTGGCGGCGTTTAACATCGTTGCCAGCCTGACGATGATGGTGATCGACAAGACGCGGGAGGTGGCGATCCTGAAAGCGATGGGAATGAGCAGTGCGTCGGTGTCGTCGCTGTTTCGGGTGGCGGGGATGGCGATTGGCTCGCTCGGCGTGTCGCTGGGACTCGCCCTCGGTGTTCTGACCTGCAAGCTGATCGAGCGGCTCGGATATCTGCTTGATGCCCACGTCTACATGATCGAAAAGCTGCCGACCAAGATCTCTGGGCTTGAGCTTTTGATCACCGGGTCGGTCACGATTCTGATCTCTCTGCTTGCGACCTTGTACCCATCGGTGCGAGCAGCGCGACTGCATCCCGTCGACGGTCTGCGCTACGAGTAGGCCCCAAGTCCCCCAGCGCGTGGGACACAAATCCACATGGCTTTCAGGCCCATAGCGATTGTAAAATGAGCCGCTACCCGCACAAGCGGGACTTGCCCTTTGGGGGGGCGGTACATGAAAAGGCGGTTTTTCTCGCTCGGCATTCCTCTCGCGCTCGCACTGGCAACCGATGTGGCAGATGCCCAGTCGGGCGCGCCAGGTGCAAAGACTGACGGCAGCGACCACGCACTGAGCGCGCCGGTCAAGCCTGTGGCGGCCCAAGCGGATGCCGCAAAATCGACTGCAAAACTGCCGGAAACTGCCGCAAAACCAGCCGCCAAGCCTGCCGCAAAAACGGCGGTCAAAGTGGCTCGCTTCGGGGCCAAGCCAGGAGCCAAGCCACAAGCTCCGCCAACCGCCCAGCCTGCCGCCGAGGCGTCAAAAGCCATACCGTCGGATGTCAAGGAAGGCGCGGTCGCCAAAGAACCAGACGCCGCCAAGTCAGCCCCGTTGCCGGCACCGGCTGCGAAGGCTCAGCCGACCGCCAAAACAGCTCCACCCGTCAAGGCCCAGCCGACGGCCAAGGCGCCTGTGGCTGCCAAAGTCCAACCAGCCGCCAAAGCGGTGCCCACTGCCAAGGCAGCCCCAGCAGTGAAGGGAGGCGCGGCGCAGAAGGTAGCGCCGGCCAAGAAAACCGAGCCCGGAGTGAAAGCTGAGCCAACGGCCAAAGTCGAGTCCGCAGCGAAGCCGGAACCAGCGGCCAAAGTCGAGTCCGCAGCAAAGCCAGAGCCGCCGACAAAGCCGGAGTCAGCCGCCAAAGGCGAACCCGCCGCGAAGGCTGAACCCGCGGCAAAACCGACGTCGGCTGCCAAGCTTGAACCCGCTGCAAAACCGACGCCGGCCTCCAAGCTTGAACCCGCGGCAAAACCGACGTCGGCTGCCAAGCTTGAACCCGCTGCAAAACCG
>CAYTGC010000672.1:0-2803 GCA_964437195.1 uncultured Myxococcales bacterium
GAAGCCGCACATTGATGTCGCAGTGGAAGCGCTGGCACAGACAGACTCCATGTAGGCAGTTTCCGTCGAGCACCCGTCGGACTCTGCGATAGCTGCGGACCATGGACCAACGTCGTCCATTTGGCGGATGGATGGTCTGTTTTATGTAATTTAAATTTCTTTAAATATTCTGCTTAAAACCAGTTTCTCGTCGGAAGCGCTCGGTTGAACCGTTCGGAAGCGAGCGCTACCTCGGATTTGGCCAGCATGCGGAGCAGGGAGGGATGGGGGAGGTGGGGCTTCTGTATGCGGCGCGGGCGTTCCAGCTGCATCGGGAATCGAGCACTCGCAGTGCGCTGCTTGGGGCGCTTGGGCGCAGTGACAAGGTCGCGCGGTTTCTTCGTCTTCCGTCTGGGCGGGTACATGGACTGTCGTTTAGTCCCGACAGCCGCTGGCTGGTTGTTGCGACGGGGGATTCGGGGCTGTGGCGGATCGATTTGACGACGGCGGCGGCGCAGCCTTTGCACCAGCCCGCAGACCCAAGCTGTCCGGCTTGCCCGCCGAAGGAGAGCTATGCTGTGGCGTTCGGTCCGGACGGGAAGAGCTTTGCTTCAGCGGGGCAGGGCGGACAGGTGTTCCGCTGGACGGTCGGCGCAGCGGGGGAACCGACTGCCAGGGCTTTTCCGACGTCGGCGCGAGCGCTCTACAGCATCGAGTGGAGCCCAGATGGAACGCGGTTGGCCGCAGGCGCTGGGGACGGGCAGGTGTTTGTCCTCGACTCATCGACGGGCGCTAGTGTGACCGGCGCGATCGGGGGCGGGACTACGCAAATCGTCGCTGCACTCGCCTTTTCTCCGGGGGCAGGTCGTCACTTGGCGGTCGTCGGGAACAGCGGACAGCTCTCTGTTTTCGACGCTCAGACTGGGCAGCGGGCACTCGGACCCCTTCTGCCGCAGCACGGCTACCTGAGCAGCGTCGCTTTTTCACCGAATGGCCAGCTTGTTGCGGCGGCCAGCGAAGACGCCCAGGTGTTGCTGTGGGACGCTCGCAGTGGAGAGCCGCAAAACCTGGGGACAGGTCGCAGCCACGCAGGCGCGCTGAGCGGCGTGGGCTTTGGTCCCGACGGAAGATGGCTCGCGTCCTGCGGTCTCGACGGAACCGTGCGGCTCTGGGATGTGCAGGAGCGACGGCTTGCCCCTGAACCGCTGACAGCCCCCGGACCCATCTATAGCTGTGCGTTTGCTCCCGACGGGCGCGCAGTGGCGAGCGGCGGAGACGGTCTGGTTGTGCTTTGGGATGTCGCTTCCCACCCGGCGCTGCATCGGAGCCAGCTTTCGATCGGGATCTCGTCGCTGACGGCTGCGCCTCAGGCAGCGCTCAGCGCGATCGGAAGTCCCGACGGCAGTCTTCGGGTCTGGCCGATGGAGCAGCTTGCCCCCGATCCACCTTTGCCGGTTCACAGCCGTGCGATCAACGCCATCAGTGTTGGCGCCGACGAAAAACTGTTGGCCACGGGAAGTTCCGACGGAAGTGTGGCGGTGTTTTCTAGTCGACCGCTGTGGCGGCGCAGGACATTTTCGGAGCCAGGTCATGGCGCCGTGATGGCTGTCGCGCTAAGCCCAGACGGCGACTCGGTCGGTGTTGGTTATGCCGACGGGACGCTTGCGCTATTTGGAATCGAAAGTGGACGTCGGAGAGCGCTCGCGCAGAGCAAACAACAGTCGATTGGAGCGCTGGCCTTTGCGCTGGATGGGCGGCTGCTTCTTAGCGGTGGGCTCGACGGGACGATCCGCAGCCTTGAGATGGCGAGGTCAGCGTACCTGTGCCCCGAGGCCGAGTCTCGTCCTGCGCACAAAGATGCGGTGATGAGCCTAAGCGTTTCGCCGAACAGCGATCTGGTTGCCTCCGGGAGCCGAGACGGTCAAGTCGCACTCTGGCGCGTCACACTCCCGTCGGGATGCCTGATACAAAGTGGCGCACCACTGAACAAGCACACCTCGGGCGTCTCCACGCTGGCTTTCGATCCAGGGGGAAGGTTGCTGGCTTCCGGTGGCGAGGACTCGGTCGTGGTGTTGTGGGATGTCGAGGCTCGACGGGCGCTTGGTGTCCCCTTTTCGAATCATCGTCGTCCGATTCGTGGTCTGGGATGGAGCCGCGATGGTTGGCTGTGGTCCGCAGATTCCGAAGCGGTGTGGCGCTGGGATCTGGGCGAGACGCGCTGGGTCACGACGGCATGCAGGCGGGCTGGACACAATCTTTCTTTGTCAGACTGGCAGCTTGGCCTGGGCGAGGCTCCCTACTGTCGGATCTGTCCAGAGTATCCGTCCGGGCCACTTGCGCCACGTGATGCGCCGCTTTGTCCGGCCTGGGCACCCTGAATTTGTGCATGCGTTTGCCAGAGTTATCGCGATTTTTCCAAGATGGATCAAAACGCGACCATCAAGTGCCCATAATTGGACACTTGTGGAGTCACCTGGTCTGAAGTGATTGCGCTACATTTTGATTTCGTAGCCTGACGATTCGAATCGATATTGTCTTCCGGATGAAGTTTGAAATTGGCGTTGCCAGTTTCATTGACATAAATTGCTGAATTGTTGGGGGAATCCAACTCATTCCGTCGGTATTTTGGGCTTTCTGGGCGCGGTTGCTGGGTCGTTTTTTTTGCCCGTATTGGAGGCCTACGGGTCTGAATTGGCAGAAAACAGGCCGATCTGGTTGGTGAATTGAGCATTGGTTATCAGGGTTTTGCTTCACTTCACACGGGGGCGCGATGTCTACGCAGAGCAATACTTGGTTAAATTATCATCATCTTTATTACTTTTGG
>CAYTGC010000673.1:0-2796 GCA_964437195.1 uncultured Myxococcales bacterium
GACATCAAGCCCGAAAACATTCTGCTTACCGAGAGAGATGGACGGGCAGACTGGGTTAAGGTGCTCGACTTTGGCGTTGCCCGCATGATCGGGGAGCCGGCAGTTACGGCGCACGGGCAAATCTCTGGCACCGCCGAGTTTATTGCCCCAGAGCTTCTGATTGGCGACGGAAGTGTGACACCGGCGGGCGACATGTATGCGCTGGGCATTTTGTTTCACGACGCCATCGTCGGGAGACCGCCATTTTCTGGGAAGCTCGAGATGGTTCTTCAGCAGCACATGACTGCGACGCCGCCACGGCTGCTCCAGCGCTATAACGATCCGCTGATTCCGGCCACGCTCGACGATCTGGTGGCGCGTCTGCTGGTCAAAGAACCGAGCCAAAGACCGACGGCAGCCGAGACATCTCGCGAGCTGGAACAAATCCTCAGTCGGCTATACGAGAGCATGCAGTCGCCACAGCCGCAGCAATCGCTGCATGAGCAGGCAACGCAGGAACTGCCGATTCTGCATCGTGCGACGCAGGTGGTTGTGCCCGTTGAAAGGAAAACCGTTGTCGTCGAGCGGCCAGAGCGGCCCACCCAAGTTTTGGGACGAGACAACTGGCCGACGCAGCTGTTGCCTCAGGTGGTGACCGCAGCCAAGGCCGAAGCCGAAGCCGACGCTGTCTCTGATGCGGAAGCCTACGAGCGCCTCGCCAAAGAGCTGTTTGCGCAGGCTGTCGAGCTTGCCGACCGCGTCTGTACGGGCAACTGGCCGTCGGCGCTCAAGAACTTGGGCAGCAAAGTCGCCGATTGTTACAAGCAGGAAGTCGAGCTGTCGGAAAAACTCTTCTCTCTCGAAAAACTGCTGGCAGAAAAAGCCGCAGCCTCGGGGCAACACAACGCGCTTCGGCAGCAGATTCTGCTCATCTCGGAGCAGCTTCAGGCCGAATCGAACCTTGGGGACGAAGATCGCAAGCGGTTGCTCTCGGAAATGGAGCTGAAGGAACAGTCATTTTTCGAGGCGGAAGCGCGATGGCGCCGCTTGCCACCGACCTCGCCTGACTCACTTCGCAGGCGGATTGCTGATGTCCGGCGCGAGCGTGTGCGGGCGCAGATCCTGTTTGTCCGCTTGATCGTCGAGATGCCGACTGCTGGTTCACTGCTCGCGCAGCGGGATCAGCTGGCGATGCGGCTCCTGGACGTCGACAACTCCAAGCGATCGGGTCCGCAAGGGGCCGTGAATCGGTAGCCGTGAGACGGAAGCTGCAGACGCTGCGCGGGCTTGCTTTGGCGGGCTTGTTTTGGGCTGGGCCGTCGCTGGCCATTGGCCCGTCAGTCCAGGTGGGCAGGCCCGTCGAAAAGGATCTCACTCCATCGTCGCGGTTTGCGATTTCGCCGTATGTACAGGATGTCCACAAAGACTCCGTGGTCATCGCGTTTGCGACGGACAGTCCGAGCATGGCGCTGGTCCACTTCGATGGGGCCGAGGGGCGCGGGGCGGTCATGTCGGGGCCGCGAGAGCACCACAAGGTTCGGCTCGACGGATTGAAGGCTGGTGTTCGCTATCGCTACACGGTCTCGGTGCGACGGCAAGGCGACCTCACTGGCGTCGAATCGGTGAGCGAGTCCGCTGAGTTTGCGACGAGCGCGGAGCACCTGCCGTTTCTGTTTCTGGTGTATGGCGACTGCCGCGACCGCGACTCGGATCACCAGGCCGTCGTGCGAGAGATGCTAAAGGAGCGGCCCGATTTCGTCCTTCAGACGGGCGACATGGTGAGCCGAGCCGGTGACGCTGGACAGTGGCGGCGCTACTTTGCCGCGGTTTCGCCGCTGATTCGCTCGGTCCCGATGTATCCCGCGCTCGGCAACCATGAGCTGCGCGGCGATCCCGAAGCGAACCACTTCTTTCGTTACTTCGTCATCCCCAGCGAGCGGAAGCGGCGGCCGGTCTACTACGCCTTTCGCTACGGCAACTCTCTTTTTGTGTCACTCGATGGAAACAGCCCGTTGGATCATGACCAGGCGGTGTGGCTCGAACGAACGCTCGCCGCGTCGCAAAAAGATGCAAGTGTAAGGCATGTTTTTGCGTTCGTTCATCAGCCGCCCTATTCCGTCGGTGCATACTGTGGCAGTGATCGCATCCAGCGCCGCTTGGTTCCGATCTTGCGTCGGTACGGCGTTCGCGCGGTGTTTGCTGGGCACGAACATGCGTATCAGCACCTAGAGCGCGGCGGACTCCGCTACTTTGTGACGGGAGGCGGAGGCGCGCCGCTCTACACGCGCAGCACGTCGTGTAACTTCGACGACGACATGGCGCTGCGGCTGTTTCGCGCCGAACATCACTACCTCCGCGTGCAAGTGGATGGCGACGCAGCCACGCTTTTGGCCGTCAGCAAAGACGGCGAGGTGATTGAGCGTGTGCTCCTCCATGAGCCCGTGGTTCCCGACGATGACTTTCGCTTGGCGCCTCCGGTGCTCGCAGCTGCGCAGCAGACGCCGACTCCACCGGTTGGCGCAAGTCCGACCAGCCCAGGGAACCGGCAAAAACCGAGCGCACCGCTGTTTTTGATGATCACGAGCGCGCTGGCGATGGTGGTCGGGCTTCTGCTGCTCACATCTCCCCGCGCGCGTCGTCGGGTCGATTTGTTGCCCTCCGCGCGGCGGCGCCCCTAGAAAACACCTCAGCCTGGCCCCAAACCCTTTTCATTTGGGCCGCGCGACAAAGCGTTGTATACCACGCCGTCTGACCGGCCCGCTGGTCAACCCCATTCCCGAAGGAGTACCTCTGCATGTCGCGGAAAAAGACCGTCGC
>CAYTGC010000674.1:0-2795 GCA_964437195.1 uncultured Myxococcales bacterium
TGGAACGCATCCGTCCCGAGATGGCGGCGCTCAACGCTGGTTCGCTCAACTACCTGAAAGCACGGAGCGATGGGCGCTGGGCTTGGCCGCCGATGCTGTTCGACAACCCTGTCGACAAGATCGAGAAATATGTCGCGGCCATGCGCCGCACCGGCACTGTGCCCGAGTGTGAGTGCTTCGATACGGGCATTGTTCGCTCGATTGCACTGCTTCAGCAGGTCGGACTGCTCACCGGGCCGATCCACGTCTCGCTGGTCATGGGGGTCGCGAGCGGGATGCCGTGCAAGCCAGAGTGGCTGCCTCTCATCGTTGCGGAGCTGCCACAAGACGCGCACTTTCAGACGATTGGGATTGGCCAGCGCGAGGTCTGGCCGGTTCACCGTCGCGCCGCCGAGCTGGGTGGGCACCTGCGCACCGGTCTGGAAGACACGTTCTATCTGCCCGATGGAACCAAGACCGACTCGAACGGAAAGCTGATCGAAGCGCTGGTGCAGATTGCGCGCGAAGTCGGTCGTGAGGTCGCCACGGCGGCGCAAGCGCGTGAGATTTGTGGTGTCCAGCCGGTTCCTCACGGATCCCTGGGCTCGTGAGTCGGACGGACGCCGGATCAGTCTGCCGTCGGGTCGTGGTCTGGACCGCCGACGCTGCACACGGACGTCATTTGGCTGAAGAGCTGCGCCGCGATGGCTTTGCCGTGCGCACGGTGACATCACGGGCCCCTGCCGATTCTGCCGCGCGAGAAGGCGTAGACTTGGTCGTTGCCGAGCTGTCAGCCAGCGACACATCTACCGTGGCCGAGCTGCGTCGGTTTTGTCCGACGGTATTTGTCGGTGTACCTTCGCCATCCGCCCAGTCGGTTTCCGAGCTTGTCACTGCTGGTGCGTACGACGTGCTTGCTGCGCCTCTGCGCGCGGCGGACCTTCGGCTGGCGCTCGCCAAAGCCGAAGCGCGTGAGGCGGCATCCGGGGATCGCACTTCGGGACGCTTCCTTCCGAGTCCAAGTCCAAGCCCAAGCGGCGTTGGTATGGTGGCGCTTCCAGGGGTGATTGCCGAGTCGCGGGTCATGCATGGGCTGCTGGCTCAGGTGGCGCGCGTCGCTGTACATCCGACGTCGGTGCTGCTACTCGGCGAATCGGGGACCGGCAAAGAGGTCCTGGCGCGTGCGGTTCATCAGCTTTCACCAAGACGAGACAAGCCGTTTGTGGCGATCAACTGCGGGGCGCTGCCGGCCCAGCTCCTCGAAAGCCTGCTGTTTGGTCACATCCAAGGCGCCTTTACCGATGCTGTGCGCGATCAGGTCGGTGTGTTTCAGCGTGCGGACGGAGGAACGCTGTTTCTCGATGAGATTGGCGAGCTTCCGCGTGAGCTCCAGGTGAAGCTGCTGCGGGCGCTGCAAGAACAGAAGATCTTACCGCTCGGGGCACGGGATGAGCTTTCCGTCGATGTGCGGCTGATTGCGGCGACGCTACGCAACCTGTCGGCAGAGGTCGATGCGGGCCGCTTTCGTGCCGATTTGTACTACCGCCTAAGCGTCGTCGAGCTTACGGTGCCACCGCTCCGCGAGAGAACCGCCGACATTTTGCCACTTGCTCAACATTTTTTGCGACGAGCGGCGCAGCGGCTTGGGCGACCTGTGGTCGGAATAACGGACGCGGCAAAGCAGGCGCTTCTGCGTTTTTCGTTTCCCGGCAACGTACGAGAGCTAGAAAACCTGATCGAGCGCGCCGTGGTGCTGTGCGAGCGGACGCAGCTCGATGTGAGTGACCTACCGTATGAAGTTGTGCAGCCGCGAATCCCCGTGCCCGCAGCGCTGCGAGACGCCGAGTCAGAGAAAGCGGCACAGCCTGTGCCCTCCAGCGATTTGTCGATCAAGGCGGCAACCGCCCGGCTGGAACGCGAGCTGATTGCGCGGGCGCTGCACAAGACCGGCGGCAATCGGGCGGCGGCAGCGCGTCTTTTGGAGCTGTCCCACCGGGCGCTGCTCTACAAGCTGCGCGACTACGGACTCGACGACAAAGCGCCACCTTCCAGCGATTCAGAAGACCCGGCGACTCGGCGCTAGGTTGACGGGTCGGCGGCGCAGCCTATACCTTTGCGCCCCATGTCAGCCACAGCCAGCGGTCGTTTTTATCTGACGACACCAATTTATTACGTATCGGATGTGCCTCATATTGGCCATGCCTACACGACGATTGTCGGCGACGCGATTGCGCGCTATGAGCGGCTGCGTCGGGGCGGCGACAACGTCTTTTACCTGACCGGAACCGACGAGCACGGCGAAAAGCTCGAGCGGGCCGCGCAGGCGAAGAACATGTCCCCCCAGACGTTTGTCGACCTGATTGCCGAGGAATACAAAAAGACCTGGCAGATCCTCGACATCCAAAACGACGACTTCATTCGCACCACCGATCCGCGCCATGAAAAAGTCGTGCAGGAGCTGTGGCGGAAGCTCGTCTTGGCCGGCGACATCTACCTCGATCGCTACGAAGGCCTTTACTGCGTTGGCTGCGAGAATTTCCTGCTCGAAAAGGATCTTCTGCCGGGCAACCTGTGCCCCGATCACAAGCGTCCGGTCGAAAAGCGCAGCGAGGAGAGCTACTTCTTCCGGCTGTCGAAGTACCAGCAGCCCCTTCTCGACCTGTACTCGCGGGTGCCGGACTTTATCTCGCCGCCGCGACGGATGAACGAAGTGCGGACGTTTGTCGAGTCCGGCCTGCGGGATCTGTCGGTGTCGCGTTCATCGTTTAAGTGGGGCGTCGAGGTGCCGGGCGATCCGCGTCACGTCATCTACGTCT
>CAYTGC010000675.1:0-2793 GCA_964437195.1 uncultured Myxococcales bacterium
AGTCAGCGTCGGCTAAGGAGGACCAATCGTGACGATCGCCATAGGCATCGCCCTGTGTATTTTGGGGGTTGTCCTGGGCGTCGTGCTCGCGCAGCGGCTATCTCCATCACCGAGAGGAGAGCAGGCCGAGGACGCGCGACAGCACCTGCTTGATGCGGCCCGCACCGAAGCGGAACAGATCAAGCGAGACGCGCAGGTCGAATCGAAAGAACTGCTGCTCCGGGCGCAGGAAACCGCAGAAACCGAGATGCGTGCCCGTCGAGAAGAAATCGAACGAGAGGCACAAAGGCTCGGCAAGCAAGAGGCGGCACAGACGCGCAAGGCAGAGATTCTGGCCTCCCGCGAGGAAGAGCAGAACCGTCGAGAGCGCAACATTCAGAATCGAGAGCAGTCCACCGAGCAAGCTGCCAAGCGAGCAGAGGACGCTGCCGATCAAGCTGCGAAGAAGCTGGAGCAGATCGCTGGGCTGACGGTTGAGCAGGCGCGGGCCAAGCTGGCTGACGAAGTCCGAGAGGACGCCAGGAAGCAAGCAGCGATCGACGTCAAGCGGATCGAGGAAGAGTACCGACAGCAAGCGGAAGAGCGCTCGAAGACGATCATCGCGACGGCGGTGCAGCGCTATGCGAGCGAGTACGTCGCCGAAAAAACTGTCAGCGTCGTTCCTCTGCCTTCCGACGACATGAAGGGGCGGATCATCGGACGCGAAGGTCGCAACATTCGTGCGCTCGAAGCAGCGACGGGAATTGACCTGATCATCGACGACACGCCCGAAGCGGTGATCATTTCTTGCTTCAATCCGGTTCGGCGTGAAATTGCAAAGCTGGCTCTGACGAGGCTGATCGCGGACGGTCGCATCCATCCGACGCGGATCGAGGAATCGGTGCAAAAAGCGTCCGAGGAGATCGAGCAGCTGTGCAAGGAAGCTGGCGAGCAGGCGGCGTTCGATCTGGGCCTTCACAAGATGCACCCAGAGCTGTTGCGTTCGCTTGGGAAGCTGAAGTTCCGTTCGGCAGGGGCGCAGAATCTGCTTCAGCACAGCATCGAGGTGGGCTGGCTCGCGGGCGCGATGGCTGCCGAGCTGAACATCAATGTCAAGCTCGCGCGACGGGCTGGGCTTTTGCACGACATCGGGCGCGCAGTCGATCAAGACAGCGAAGGCTCGCATGCGATGGTCGGTGCGGCGCTGTGCAAGAAGCTCGGCGAGCCGCAGAAAGTGGTCGACGCCATCGCCTCTCATCACGGCGAGCGGACACCGACGAGCGCGCTCGACTACCTGGTGGACGCAGCCAATGTGCTGTCAAATGCCCGACCCGGGGCGCGACGCGAACAGCTCGAGTCGTACATTCAGCGTCTCAACAACCTCGAGAAGCTGTGCCAGACGATTCCTGGCGTCGACAAGGCGTACGCGATCCAAGCCGGGCGAGAGCTGCGCATCCTGGTCGAAAACGACAAGATTTCCGACGAGCAAGCCGTGCTGTTGTCGCGCGACATCACTCGCAAGATCGAAGAAGAGGCCACGTACCCGGGCCAGGTGCGCATCTGCGTGATCCGCGAGACTCGCTCGACGGACTACGCCCGCTAGCTTTACTTCATCAGTCCGAACTCGTCGGACGACTCTTCCTTCTTCTTTTTCGGTTTCTTCACCTTCACCGGCTTCGTCGGTGGCGGCGGAACTGCGTCGAGCTTTAACTCTTGGCTAAAGTCGTGGTCTTTCTCGAGGACCACCGACTTGTCCTGGTATCCCGACAGCCGCAGAATGACGCCGACCTTGCCTCCCGTCGGCGCTTGCTCTGATCGCCACGGCGTCTGGCCAAGGACCGCATCGTCGGACGTGCGAATGACCTGCACGCCCGGTGGATCCGTCTTGATCTCCCAGACGATCTGCTTTGGCGCTGCGGGCTTGGTCACTCGCGGCGGTGGCTGCTCACTCGGGCTGGTGCGCAGCACAAAGAAAATGCCGATCGCCGAAAGAACCGTCGCCATCGTGATCGGAATCACCAGCCGTCGGAAGCCCGAGCGCGCGCCACCCATCCGAGTCGGATCGTGCGTTTGACCCACACCGAGCAGCGACGGACGAGACGAAGTGTTCGGCCCGGTTCCCTCAGCTGGCGCCGGGTTTATGACCTGGCCACCTTGCTGCATGCCCGGCTGCTGAGCGCCCGGCGGGAAGCCCGGGTGCATTCCCGACTGACCCGGCATTCCTTGCTGCATGCCTGGGTAGGCTGCCATCATGCCACTCGGCAGCATTGGATATCCGCCCGACGACATCTGGCCACCCATCTGCATTTGCATTTGGGCTTGCTGGATGTCCTGCAGGCGCAGCACTGGCATTGCGCCCGTCGCCAAGCTCTGTCCTCCGAGCTGTCCGAGTCGAGCGACGACATCTGCCATTGCGGGACGCTCGTCGGCCTTCTTGCCGAGCATCTGCAGAACCAGCTCTTCGACCTTTGGCGGGACTTTCGGCTCGACCTCTCGCAGCTTCGGGGGTTCGTGATAAATGTGCATCGCCATCAGCGCACCGGTTCCTTCCGCGTCGAACGGCGGCTTCCCGGTGAGCATGATGAACATGATGATTCCGAGCGCGTAGACGTCGGTCTTGGCGTCGACCTGTCCTGATCCTTTGCACTGTTCCGGCGACATATAGCGAGGCGTGCCCATGACCTCACCCATCTGGGTGAGTCCCGACGCCTGCTGATCGCTGATTTTGGCAATGCCGAAGTCGAGAACCTTGGCTCGCTCGCCGCCCGGCGCCTCCGAGTCCGGCACGATGATGACGTTGTCCGGCTTGAGGTC
>CAYTGC010000676.1:0-2792 GCA_964437195.1 uncultured Myxococcales bacterium
CTTCGGTCGTCTCATCCGAGAACACGACGTGGTGCTTCTGGATGCCAATCGACTCGAGGTAGGTGCGGATAAACGGACCAATCGTCCAGATGTTGAGCACGCGCGGAATGCCGATGCGAATCGCCGCCCGCTTCTGCCACGCCTCGTCCGAGCTTCTTTGGAACGGACGCCGCACCGGGACGCGCTTCACGCTAAACAGGCCGCGCTTCACCTCGACGTCATCGATGATCGTGTCGGCGGTGGGCATCGGCTCCGAGTCGTAGAAGTGCGAAAACAGCTTCTTGGCCTCGAAGTCCACGAGGTTCGGGAACTCCTTCATCAGCCGCTTGCGCTCTTTGGTAATCGCGAGCATCGCTTCTTCGGACTCGACGGTTCCCTTTTCACAAGAGAAGCCCGCGATGTAGCGACTGGTCGCGCCGTCTGGAGTCTCGGTGTCAATGAAGGTTCGCTGGCACAGGTTCGGACAGAAGTGGCAGCGCGTCGACTCGTCGGTCGTCGAGGTGTACTTGAGGTTGATCGCAGCATCGAGGCCGATGAACGAGCTCTTGCCACGTCGCTTGACGACGCGCAGCGTCTCCATCGCAGCCCCGATTGCGCCCGCTTCTCCGGTGTGCGGGTGCACGAACACTTCCGCGCCGGGAACGCGGTCTTTGATGTAGTCGACCTGGGCCTTGACCGCCGCCAGGTTGTGCTGCGTTCCGCCCTGCAGAACGAAGCGCTTGCCGAGGCTGGCCATGCGCGGAATCTGCACCACGTACTGCCACACGTTCTTGGGCAGCACCTGCGCCAAGCCCGCGAGCAGCTCTTCCTTGGCATAGCCTTCCTTTTGGAAGTTCACGCGGTCGGAATCGAGAAACACTGCGCAGCCATAGCTAAACTTGGGTGCCAGCTCGGCCTGGAACGCCACGTCGGCGTACTGGGTAATCGGCACGCCAAACTGATCAGCCATCGCCTGCAGGAGCATTCCGTTTCCTGCTGAGCACTGGTTGGAAAGACGGAAGTTTTTGATGTCTCCGTTTTCCATAAAGAGCACTTTGATGTCCTGGCCGCCGATGTCGCAGATGACATCGACATCACCAAAGAAGTGCACCGCGGACATCATGTGGGCGACGGTCTCGACGATGTTGCAGTCGCTCTTGACCGATTCCTGAAGCACGTCGGCAGCGTAGCCAGTCGCGCCAAAGCCCATCACTTGCAGCTCGGCTTCTTGATCGTCCACGTACTTCTGAATCCGAGCAAGGATTTCCTTGGTGTCCTGAATCGGATTGCCCTTCGAGAGCTGGTATTCCTTGGTCAGAATTTCCGCGGTGTCGTAGTCGATGAGGACCGCTTTCGAGGAAGTCGATCCACCATCCATTCCGATCACGCCGCGAACCCGCTGTCCCTTTTCGAGCTGCTTCTTCTGGAACTTGGGAATCCGGTACTGCTCTCGGAACCCTTCCAGCTCGGACTGCTTTTCATCAAGAGATGGCGCACGCAGAAGCGGTGCCCCGGCGGTGTCACCAAGGCGCGACTTGCGTCCCGTGGCGATCCAGTCGGTCAGCTTGTCGGCACCAATGAAACGACCGACATCGGCAGCTTCGTGCATGCCGTACATCACTGCGCCGAACGCCGCGTAATACTGCGCATTCTGCGGAACGATGATCAGCTCCTCGATCGGAACATCTTTCGGGTACGGATAGCCGCGGTCATTCCACGTCTCGGGAATCCGCTTGCGCCAGCAGTCACGCAAAAACGGCAGATAGGTGTTCGGTCCACCAAGCAAAAGAACTTTGGGGCGCAGCGTGTTGCCACGGGTGAGAACCGACAGGTTCTGCATCACGATGGCGTCCGCGAGCGAGTTCATGATCTCGACCGCAGGAATGCCGCTCTTGACCAGGTTTACGATGTCCGTCTCGGCGAAGACACCACACTTGGCAGCAACGTGGTGAAGTCGGCTGTCGTCGAACTGGATCTTGACGACATCTTCATTCGGAAGTGCGACCTTGAGGATGCACTTGTCGATGGTGGCCCCGGTTCCGCTGGCGCACTTGTCGTTCATCGAAGTCGACGCCTGCTTGTCCCCGGTCTTGTCGTTCTGCTTAAAGATGATGATCTTGGCGTCTTGGCCGCCTAGCTCCACGACCGAGCCGACATCGGGATGTAGCGTCTCGACCGCAAGCGTCACCGCGTTCACTTCCTGCACAAACTTCGCGCTGATCTGCGGAGCAATCGGTGATGCGCCCGACCCCGTCATAAAGATCCGCATCGCGCTCGGCTGAATCAGCGGAAACGCCTCAGCGATGCGGCGCAGGAAGTCGAGAACGAACTCGGGCTGCTTGGTCTGGTGGCGCTGGTAGTCGCTCCACAGGATCTCACGGCTCTTTGGATCGACGACCACGGCTTTGACGGTGGTGGAACCGACATCGATTCCGACCATCACCGGGTCTTTGCGCTGCGTGCTCTGCGGCGAGACGTAAACAGACATGCGGCCCTGCTCCTTCAGCGAGATCGCTTTGCTTCCGCACTTCGCGGTTTCAAGAAACGACCAATTAGACTACCAGTACAGTCTATGGCCAGACGTTACGCGGCGCCGCATAGATCGGTCAACAAAAAACAAGCCCAGCCGATCGACTCAGGTCTGGGCCGGTTTTCGACGAAAATTGGTCCAGCCACAACAAGGTCGACCGCGGGGCTCACGACGAAGTAATCGTGATTTTTTTGTAATCTTCGCGGTATATTGTTCGTGTGAAACTCCGCCAGACTCTGCCCGCCCTGTCTGTGGCACTCCTTGTGCTTGGGGCGCCAAAGCC
>CAYTGC010000677.1:0-2770 GCA_964437195.1 uncultured Myxococcales bacterium
TGTATGCGCTGAGCCTCGAATATGCAGAGTCGGTTCGTCGGTCACCACACTTGCTGGTGCTCGGGGCGCTGACGGCAGCTTTTCGCCCGCAGCCACACTTTGGCAAAGACAAGCGGGCCCGGTTCGAGTCGCTGTACGCGCTGCTGGATGCCCTGCGTGGTGGGATTGGCAAAGTCGAAACCCGACTGGCGCTGCTCGATGGGGACCGCCGCGCCGCTGATCAGCAGGCGTTTAAGTCGACGCTGATCTTGTTCGGTGCTGTCGTGCTGTCGTTCTTGATGGTGCTTGTGGGCGTTCTGTTTTACCTGCTGACGGCTTGAATCGGGCCGCTTCCCGAGGCTACGCTGCGCGGTCATGGAACGACCCCTGGCCGATATGGAGCGCGCCTTCTATCTGCTCGACAAAGGCACGCGCTTTAACGGCGTTCAAGTCGTGAAGCTGCGCGGCACCGTCGATGTGGACCTGCTGCAAAAGGGGCTGCAAAGGCTGCAGGCGCGTCATCCGTTTCTGCGCGTCAGGCTGCGTGGAGACGACCGACGGCTCTTTTTTACCGACGAAGGCCATGGGCCGCTGCCTCTCTTGGTGCGCAAACGACTTCACGACGACGACTGGGTTGCGGTTTCGGAAGACGAGCTGAATCGTCCGTTCGATGTCGTGGGCGATCACCTGACGCGACTCCAGCTCTTGCACGGCGAGACGCAGAGCGAGCTGATCTTGGCGCATCATCACGTCACCGCCGACGCGCTGTCGATCATCTTTGCGATTCGAGATCTGCTGACCGATTTGAATCGAATCCAACGTGGCGAGGAACTTCCCGACGTCGTCAGCCTGCCGCTGAGACCACCGCTCCCAGCGCTCTTGCCAAAAGCGGCGCGCGGACTTGGGCTGCTTCCGGCGATGCACCACTTTTTTTTCAAGCATGTGGTCGGCAAGCCGCTCAGGCGCGCCAAAACGATGCCAACCGAGCGACCTGCGGTGGCGGCAGAGCGACGCAACTGTGTCGAGCATCGCGAGATCGCCGGGGCCCAGCTCGTCGCATTGAAAGAGCGAGTGCGCAAGGAACAGACGACGGTCCACGGTGCGATCGCCGCAGCGCTGCTGCTTTCGACGAGCCACGAGGTGTTTGCGGACCGCCTCGCCACACAGAAAAGTACGACGGTGGGCTGTTTTTCGGCGGTGAACCTGCGTGGCGATCTGACGCCCAGCGTCGGCGAAGAGATGGGTCTTTATATCTCGCAGGTGACGACATTCCACCAAGTCGTGCCGCCGCCGCCTCTGTGGCAGCTGGCGCGCGAGCTTCGGCAGCGACTGACGAAGACCCTCGCGCAAGGGGAGCAGTATCTGACGATGCCGCTGATTGGGCTGTTTATCCCGCGCATTGGCGACGTGGCGGCGCGGTTTGTGAAGAGCTTTGATGCGGCGTCCCCGGCGCTGACAGGCCTGACCAACCTTCAGAAGCTGCCGATTCCGCTCGACTATGGGCCTTTGCACATTGAGGACTATCAAATCACCGTCGGACTTTCGGTGGTTGGGAAGCTTCTGTTGGCGGTGACGACGGTGGGCGACAAGCTCAACCTCAACCTGGTGTTCGTCGAGCCGTTGGTTTCGCGAGAGCGGGCGAGGCGGATTGCCGACGGCGTTTGTTCACAGCTCCTCTTGGCGATGGCGACTACCGAGGCTGCATGAAGCGCTATCACCTGTTCGAGTTCTGCGATCTGCCGTGGCTGCCGCCGTTTTTGCGGAGCCTGACGCCGACGTTTTTGGAAGCGGCGTTTCGCCTGCTGGGCTCGTATTCCGTCGCGATATCGCCTCTGGCCGACGCGCTGCGCGCAACCGGGAGCCGTGAGCTTATCGATCTCGGCTCGGGTGGGGCCGGACCGCTGCCGCTGCTTCTCGACGGACTGGCCAAGCAAGAAGGGCTCCTGGTGCGGGCGAAAATGAGCGACAAGTTTCCCAATGTTGTCGCCTTGTCGGAAGCTTCCCGTCGAGATCCCGAGCGGCTTTCGTTTGTGTCCACATCCGTCGACGCAACCGCGGTGCCCGAGCACGAGATGGGGCTGCGGACGATGTTTCAGCTTCTGCACCACTTTCCGCCGGATGCAGCGCGGGCCATTTTGCAGGACGCAGTCAGCAAGCAGCGCGGGATCGCGATTTTTGAAGTGACTCAGCGACGGATGATTGGGGTTGTGTTGGCGCTGCTCATTCCGTTTGTGGTGTTCGTCGTGACGCCGCTCATTCGTCCGATCAGTCCACTGCGGCTTTTCCTGACGTATGTGCTGCCGATTGCACCGCTCATCATCGCCTGGGATGCGCTGGTGTCGACGCTGCGCAGCTACACCGAGTCCGAGCTGCACGAGCTAACGGCAGGGCTTGGCGGGCCGTCATTCGTCTGGAAAGTGGGACACGGACGCAAGCTGCTCACCGAAGTGACGTGGCTGATTGGCCATCCGGCAGCGTCGGACCGGGCGGAAAAGGGCTAGCGAGCGATGTTCGACTGGCTGTTGCGCCATGTCCTTTTGCGAGGCCTGTCCCAAGAGACCATCGAGGCCTGCTTGTCGCATCCCGAGGTGCGGGCGCTGCTGCGCTTCCGCTTTGCCTATTTGTTCGCGTTTCATGCTCCGGTTTTGGTGCCGCTCCTCGACGCGCTCGGCGGAACCGACGTGGGCGGCCAGGGCGGTGATCCGTCGCTGTCGGTGTTTTCTCTCGGGCTGGCCAGCCTGACGATGCTGCTCGCCGATGTACCGACGGGATTTTATGCCGATCGACATGG
>CAYTGC010000678.1:0-2769 GCA_964437195.1 uncultured Myxococcales bacterium
TTTTCAATGTTGCTGGTCACTGCGTCGATTGCGGCGAGGCGCTCGGTGCGGCTGGGGGTCTTTGCGTCGTCTTTTTTCTCGATGGCCATGGGTCTACTCCTTGATGTGTGTCGTTTCCAAAAATGAAAAACTGGCGCTTCGTTGCCGAATGCGTCAGCGGGACTGAGGTCTTGGGGGAAGCCCGATCGTATGCAGTGGTGTGTAGTGCGCACCGTCGGGCCGAAGCGAGCTCTCTAGCAGGATGATCTCTGTCGGCACAAATGGTTCCGACAGTGGGCTCTCGCACAGCTTGTTCGCTAGCTCGGCAAGTGCTTCTCGGCGAGTGCCCGTGCGGTCTGGTTGGCCGCCTTTGACTCGTCCGAGCGTGAGGTGCGGATGAAATGGGTGCTCATCGGCACGATAACCGAGAGAAACGAGCGTGTTTTCGAGGACCCTCGCCAATGCGACGAGTTCCGTCGGTGATTGTCGCGTGCTGGCACCAAAAATGTTCGCAAACAGCACCCTCGGGCGGGCAAGGTCCGGGAAAGCGCCCAGGCCGTCGATGATCAGGCTCTCACGGAGAGGCTGCCGTCCCCAAACCACTTCATCAAGCTGCGCAGTCATCGTGCCGAGCTGCGCGTCCGTCACATCGCCGAGGAACTTGAGCGTGATATGCAGCGAATCAGGTCTTACCCAAGCGACGTCAAGCCCAAGCCTGCGCACCGGATCGCGTAGCTGTTCGATCAGCCGAGCAGCCCGCCGGATACATGCTTCCGGCGGACAAACGGCCCAAAAGACGCGGTGTAGAGCGGTGTCGTTCACGGCCGCACGGGTATAGCAAAGCGGGCTGACAGCGGCCCGACTTTTTGGCGACCGTTTACGACTGCGAGTTCGACTTATTGTTGGGTTTGGTTCCCGATTTCCCGTCGGATTTCGTGAGCGGCGTGGTGGTGGTGTCCGCCGGTCCGTACAGGTGCTTGAGGTCGTCTTGGTACTTGCCAAGCCTTGGGTGGGCGGCGTGGCCTAGCTTGTCTTCGACGTGGCGGAGCAGCGCGCGCTGGGCCTCGGTCAAGTTGCTCGGGGTCTCGACAACGACCTTGACGTGGAGATCGCCGCGCGTGGTGGACCCGATCGACGTTGGGAAGCCGCGGCCACGCAAACGGAAGACCGTGCCCGACTGAGTTCCAGCGGGAATTTTCATCTCGATGCGGCCTTCGAGCGTTGGCACGTCGACCGCGCAGCCGAGTGCCACTTGCATGAGCGAAAGCGGCAGATCACAGAGCAAAAGCGAACCTTCTCGACGCAAGATCCGGTGCGGTGACACGGTGACCGTGACGTTGAGATCGCCTGCGCTGCCGCCGCGACGACCTGGTTCCCCTTGGCCGGAGATCCGACGGGCTGAGCCATCCTCGGTGCCTGCCGGAATGTTGACGGTGTACTCGCGCTGCTGATCGGTCAGTCCCATGCCGCGGCAATCGGGACACGCATCGACGACGACTTTCCCGATGCCTTGGCAGACGGTGCAGGGACGGCTCAGCGAGAAGAAGCCTTTGCCTGGTTTGATTTCGCCCTTGCCGCCACAGTTTGCACAGCTTCGCAGACCCGCGTCGCCGCCGCGTGCGCCGCTGCCTTGGCAGCTTGGGCAGTCGGCGCGGACGGCAAAGTGAATGGTCCGCGCCACGCCATGTGTGGCCTCGGCGAGCGAGATTTCGAGGTTGTAGCGAAGGTCGCGTCCTTTGCCTTTTCTGCCGCCGAGGAGATCGCCGAACAAGTTGCTAAACAGCGACTTCATCGCCTCCAGGTCGACGGCGAGTGGGTCGATTCCCGACATGTCGCGCGCAAGACCAAGGTGTCCCAACCGATCGTAACGAGCGCGCTTTTCTGGGTCCGACAAAACCGTGTACGCCTCGGAGACTTCTTTGAACTTCTCCTCAGCCTGTTTGTCGTTTTGGTTCTGATCGGGGTGATAGCGCAGCGCCTGGGCGCGATACGCTCGCTTGATCTCCGCTTGATCTGCATTCTTTGGCAGACCGAGCACCTCGTAGTAGTCGCGCTTCGCTTCGGCCAAGTTTGCCTCAGTTCGCCTGGCTGGGCGGCGATGGTGGTGTATCAGACGCTGACTCGCTCTTGCGCGTCACCTGCACCAGCGCTGGACGCAGCAGCCGACTGCCGATCATGTAGCCACGCTGAAACACCGTTCCGACGTGACCTGGCGGCAGCGTCGCGCTCTCCACTTGACCAATTGCCTCGTGGAAGTTCGGATCAAAGGGCTTGCCCTCCGCGTCAAACGGCTTGATCTGGGACTTTTCGAGCGCGGCAAAGAAGCTGCGCTGCACCATCTGAACTCCCTCAACAATCGATGCAACGGTCGTCGAAGCATTCTTGCTGGCGGTGAGCGCCCGATCGAAGTTGTCCATCGCGGGCAACAGCTCGCGGACCAGATTTTCGAGTCCACGGGCGGCGGCGTCTTCCTGCTCTTTGCGGGCGCGGCGCTTGTAGTTCTCAAACTCGGCGGCGAGACGGAGCAGCCGATCGTTCAGATCGCGCTTTTCCTCCGAGAGCTTGTCGACTAGCGCCTTCAGATCGGCCTCGGGTGAGGCCGCGGCGGTAGTCTGTCCCGACTGGGCTTGTCCCGACGACTCGGGGGCGTTTGACGACTGCGCTTCTTCGGTGGCCATGTTCGTGACTCTCCTTGACGACTTTCTTTCGGCTCGCTTCCGACGGAAATTGCCGTGTCACCGGGTCGCAAGCAGCCTATTGTTAGCGATTTTGAGCGATGACACCGGATAG
>CAYTGC010000679.1:0-2768 GCA_964437195.1 uncultured Myxococcales bacterium
ATTCCAACGAGGAGCAGGTCGCCACTCTGCGCGCACGACAGACTGCTTCGCATAAGATCACGCCCGTCGAGAAATGACAGTCATTCTTCCGCAGCCCGAGTGAGAAAGCTGCGGAAGTTTTTGTGACCCATCTGTGCTGGGCGAAGCCTTCCGAGCGAATCAGTACGCAAGCTCACTACGCTCGGCACTCTGGATGATCGCCATCATCTGGGGATGCCACGTCTCAGCTTGGTTCATTCCTGGTCCTGTTTGCGTAGCTGATCCCGCGCGGGAGCTTCCGCCCACAGCGCTCCACGCAGATCACCGAGGTGATAGCCGGTTGCTCGATCGTGAGGATAGTGTCGTTGGAGCGCGCTGCGTACGTCAGGCGGAATGTTGGCTTCCTCTCCGTGACAGACTAGGCACACTCCTTCGATCACAATCGGCTTTAGGAATCGAGCGGAGCCAGACTCTGTCTTGGCAAAGCCAGAAGGAGTCTGTCCTTTGTTCTGCGCCGCCAGCCAGTCCTGTACCCACGCTGGTGCTGCATCCATCGGATTCCGTAGCTTGTCAGATGCACGTCCAACGCGGACTCCCGATTCGTTGGTCACTTCCGCGCGGATGAGCTGGGCTTCTTTGGTACAGACCTCTACGGCTGCGACGGGACCGCCTTGCTTCATGGCTCCCGACAGCTTGTCGCGCAGTCGCGATCCGAAGAGCTGTGCCGCAGCTTGGGCTCGCTCCATCGCCGCCTGTCTCATCGCTACACTGGGCTGTTCTGTTTCCGCAGACTGCTTGCGCGAGCAGCCCGCCATCGACAGCACTACACAAGCCGCAAAAACGAGAGAGCGAGGGTCAACAAGTCTCATGTGTCTATTCCATCTCACGTTGTAGACAGCTGCGAGCGTTTTTTGCTTTCGGTTGCGCACGATTCGATCGCGGCCCCCAAGAAAGTCCGCAGACGACAGACCCCGGTGCGCTTGATCTTCTTGGGTAGGGTGCGCGAACATAGGACCTGTATGAGCAGCCTATCCGATATCACGAGAGGGGCAGATGGTCACTTTCTGGCCGCACGGTTCGCGGATCTCGTCTGCTATTACTACGTGAACCAGGAATCAGAGGCCAACTTTCGGCATTTTCGCGACTGGACGGCACAGCTAGAAGTCGAGTGTCCACGCGGCACTGGCTCGCTGATCTGGGTTGATGCGATCGCGGCCCGCCATCCTCCGTCGGCTTTGGTGCGTCAGCGCTACGCAGATCTGTCTGCGCAAAATGAGAAGCGACAGTTTGCGCAGGTGAGCATTATCCAGGCAGAAGGCTTTGCTGGAGCCACGGTTCGCGCTGTGCTCACCAGCCTTACCCTCATCCGTCGCGTATCGTTTCCTCAGTATGTGACCCAAGATGCCCTCGACGGAGTTCGCTGGCTGCTTGGCAAAATGCCGCCAGATCCACTGCGTCCCTCGGTCAAAGAAGTCCGCCACTTCTTTCAGCAAACCCTCAGTGAATACCGGCAGTCACATCCTCAGTAGCGATTGGGGAACTGCGGCGCCGAAGGTTCAATAAGCCCATCCTGCGCATGCTCCACGGGCCGCGAGCATCGACATCGACCTCCGCAAAGAACGAGGGTCGCAGAACCAGTCATCCGAGGGTCTGAAGGAAGTAGGCTCGGACCCTTTTGGCATAGAGCATCGAAAAGACACCGATATCGAGCAGAGACTGCATCGCTGGCACCGTCAGTCCTCCTTCGCCAAATCGCCGAAAGACCGAGGGAACTCCGGCAATGTAAAACGCTGTCATCGCACTGGCGTGGTCGAAGATCGAGAGAGTCAGCCAGACGAGAGCGTAGACCCACGTTCCCAGCCGAGGGCGAGTCCAGGCAAGCGCTGCGAGGGGCAGACCGGACACGGCGACCACAATGTCGATGAGGGCCGGAAAGAGCCAGGCTGCGGGATCGCTTCCGGTGACAACGCTATGGATGAGCGGCCATGCGATAAAGCGTGGAAGCTGAAGGAATATCCAGATGGTAAGGACAGCAAGTGGGATACGCGGGCGAACAACCGTTTGGTTCATGAAGCAGTCCTTCCCTGTTGAAGACAGCGCCGCAGCCAGATGCTCAATCTGTCTGTGCTGCATTGACTGACAGTCAGGATGCGTGAAGCGTCCATTGTGAACAATCTGCTTCCTATTAGAAGAATTGTTCGTCTAGAGTGAACAATGATCCGTGCAGCCATACGGCAGCCAATTGGCGGCAATTGAGGTCTGGAACAAGTGGTATTGCTGGGCGCGGCGGTGCCGTCTGGAACCGATGAAAGATGTCGCACGACGGCTCTGTGTACGGCTGTACAACATCCTCACCTTCATCGCTGAGCCTCAGCATCGCGCTGACCGACGCAGACGTGACCGCTTTCTTGGCGAATGGAACTGGTGGATAGCTCAGTAGTGCGAATGTTCCAACGGCGATTACCTAAGCACAATCGGTTTCCCGCAGCTGGGTTTTCGTGGGATAATGTCAGCGTGTCGGTCTTAAAAGTTACTCGTAAGTCGTCCGTTGGCTGGATCGCCGCCGCGCTCTTGCTTGTCTCTTTCTCTGTGGCGCAAGCGGCCAAACCAGCGTCGGTGCCGCCAGCTCCTCAAGGGCGAGAAGCGCTCGATGCTGGCCTTGCTGCGGCGCAAAGCGGAGATGCAGCGCAAGCAGTCCGGCTGTGCGAGAAAGCGTATCGAAGCGTGGCGCATCCCATCCATGGAGCGGGGTCGGTTGCCTTCGCGGTCGGCAGGAATGGCACGATTGT
>CAYTGC010000680.1:0-2767 GCA_964437195.1 uncultured Myxococcales bacterium
TGCTGGTCTGGCAAGCTTGTCCCACGCCGCATGGGGCACAGTCGCAGCCTTGGACACATGCGCCGTTTTGACAGACCTTTCCGGATGGGCAGGTCACGCTGGCGCACGGATCGACACAGACGCCTCCTGAACAGACGGTGACGCCGGGGCACTTGATGCCATCGCACGCGTCGACGCAGGCACCGGCACGACAGACTTTGGGGGCGCTGCAGGTCTTCCCGATACACGCGGTGTCAACGCATCGGCCCAGCTCGCAGCTCTGTCCAACAGGGCACAACACTTCCGAACCACAGGGGTCCGCGCAGTGACCTTTGGAACAGAGTTGGTTGGCCGGGCAGGGGGCATTGTCATCGACGATTCCGTTGCAGTCATTGTCGACGCCGTCACATTTTTCCGTGTTCTGTCCGGGCTGCACCAGCGCTTTGCAGGTTGTGCCGCCGGTTCCCAGACACTCTGTGACACCGCTGCGGCAGGCTCCTTGATTGGTCGCAATGTCGCACTGCTGGCCGCCACCTTGGCAGGTCAGGCCGGTGAAAAGGAATACGTAGTCGTTGTAGTCGCCGTCGTTGTTGAAGCTGGTGCTGCTGGAGTTTCCGTCCTCGAATGCAACATAGAACGCGTTGGCAGTCGCCTTCGAGATATAGGTGACCGAGTGAATCCATGGCCCTGGGTTTGCACACGAAGTGCAGACGGTGTTCCACTTCTTTTCCGTGAATTTGCTGCTGAAGGTTCCATCGGACATCAGCGCGAAACCAATCAGTCCCCCTTTGTAGCGTGCATCGCCGCGGATCGTCGCGCCGGTGATCTTGGTTCCGACCGGCGCACCTTTGGCAATGACCTGGAAGATCTCGGTGAGCTGTGGTGGCGACGAGCGTGCGGGATCGACGTTGTACCAACCGACTGCGAGGTTCGATGCGCTCTGGTGCAGGAGGAACTCTGCGGTAAAGTCGCACAGTGGCGAAAAGACATCTGGCGTGGTGTTGGCATCGGCTTTCCAATCCACACCGGGTTCGCGGTTTTTCAATAGCGTATAGATCTGCGTTTCACCGTTCATCGAGTCGAGTGGCACCGCTCGACCATCGGGCAGAGTAACCGTCGCAAAAGCGCTCTGTGAGAGCGCGCAAAAGGTGACAAGTCCAAGCAGTCTTGATAGGGCTCTTCCCATGGTTCCTCCTCCTGGTGCACAGCGATACAGAGTCATCGTAGCAGTACCAAATGGGACGTGGCACGACGAATCATCGCGGTCGGGCTGTGGGCTTGCCTGCGCACCTACACGCTCGGGCGCGGCGAACAGACTCTGCTAGGATTCGCCCATGCGGATGTTCTGTACACGTTCTCTGTTGGTTGTGTCACTCGGTCTTGGCGGCGCAGCGCTTGCTGATGTCCCGGCTGACCCAGTGCTAGCGAGTGGTACCGGAGGCACTCATGCCGCGCGCCGCGCTGGGCTGACCGAGATCTTGCGTTATGCGCCCAAGGCGCTCGCAGACTGGGGCGCACCTGGAATGGCGATCGCGGTGATCGATGGGAATCAGTCTGTCTTTTTGGGCGGCTTTGGGAATCGGCGCGCGGGCGATCCTGCCAAGGTAGATGCGCACACACGCTTTGCGCTGGCCTCTTTGACCAAGACATTCACCGCAGCGGTGGCGTTGCAGCTGGCGATGGAAGGGAAGCTGTCGCTCACGGCTCCGTTCAAGACGCTGCGCAGCGGCTTTGGGCTTCGCGACCCGGTGGCCACGGAGCAGCTCACGATGCTGGACATCCTTTCACACCGCAGCGGGATCGATGAAGCCGCAGATCTGCTCTGGACCGGAACCGGATACTCTCGCAGCGAGGTGCTGACTCGGCTTGCGCTGGTTCCGCAAGCGACGCCGTTTCGCAGCGGCTTTTCCTATAGCAATGTGATGTACGTTCTGGCGGGTGAACAGTCTGCGGCGAGTGCCGGCACGACGTGGGAATCGCTGATTTCTCGACGCATACTGGGGCCTGCACAGATGACGGACGCTGGCGTTGGGATTCCTTCTGCACCGGATGGGAATGCGGCAAGTCCCCATGCACTGCGCGATGGCACGCTGACACCGATTCCGCCGCGTGACCTTCAGAACATAGCCCCTGCAGCCGGCATCTATGCAAGTGCAGAGGATCTTTCTCGCTGGCTCAGGCTGTGGCTCCAGGGGGGAAATCTCGACGGTGAGCAGGTGCTTGCGAAATCGGTTATCGATTCGATGTGGACTCCGCACACGATTGTGGGTCTGCCGCCCTGGGCCAGGAAACTGTATCCCGAAAGCCACTTCCTCCTGCACGGACTGGGCTGGATGCTCCAGGACTATCGCGGCAAGCTTGTCGCCTGGAATACCGGTGGTATCGATGGATACTCCTGTTCCATTGCCATGATTCCCGAGGAGAAGTTTGGCGTTGCAGTGCTTACCAATGTTCCGTTCACGGGCCTCCCTGAAGCGATGGTGTTTTGGCTGATTGATTCGTGGCTTTCCAGCCCGCAGAAGGACTGGAGCCAAGTTCGACTCAAGATGTCCCTGGATAGCAGAGCCCGACAGGCGCGAGCGGTGGCCATCCAGCTTGGGCAGCAGAGCAGTACAACCTGGCCAGTTCCTATCGAGAAAATGATCGGAACGTATGTATCTCCGCTCCTCGGGACCGCTGAAATCACACAGCAGCAAGGAAGCGTGAGGCTTCGCATTGCCAAGTCTCTCACGGGACAGCTATCGCCTTGGCAACCCAATCGCTTGCGGATGCAGTTTGATGATCCGGC
>CAYTGC010000681.1:0-2761 GCA_964437195.1 uncultured Myxococcales bacterium
ATGGCGATGTGTCGCATGGGCAATCAGTCGAAAAAGGCTTCGGTGCGGATTTGCTTCTTGCGCTCGACGCCGCGTGCGATGAGCGCTGCTTTGCACTCCTCAATCATCTGGCCGTTGCCGCAGAGGTAAAAAATCGGGCGCTGTAGGGACGGGACCAGCTCGACGACCGGGCCGACAATGCGACCGCGCTCTCGCCAAAAACCGCGCGGCTGCGACAGAAAGACATGCGCCCGGAAGCGACCATTTTTGCTGCTCAGCGACGAGAGTTCGTCCTGCCAAAACAGATCATCTTCGTGGCGAAGGCCCCAGAACAGCTCGACGCGGCCCGTCTCTGCGCGAGACAGGGTTTCTTGGATCATGGGTAGAATCGGCGCAATTCCGGTGCCCGTCGCGACATAGACGACGTCGCCGGGGTGAGACAGCTCGTTCACAAAGAAGCCCATCGGGCCGGTGAAGGTCACCTCGTCGCCCGGCGAGAGAGCCGCGAAAAATCGTGAGCCGATGCCATCTTCGAGGATGCGAAGTACCAGGCGAATTTCCCCCCGCTGATCGGGCGATGAAGCGATCGAGTAGCTGCGCAAAATCGGGTTGTCCAAGTCATCGGTACCGACGCGGAGCGAAAGAAACTGTCCCGGACGGAAGGGAAGCTCGGGCTCAGAGTGAGAAAAAATGTACTCAACCGTCTGGTTGGCGAGAGGCTTTTTCGAACGCAACCGGGCGTGATGGATTCTGTTTTCCACGGGTGGTAACGTAGCGCTATGTTGAAATCTCGTCGAGCTTTGGCTGCGCTTGCCCTGCTTTGTGCCACGGGGTGTGAGAAACGTGAACGGGCTGTTCCTCCGGCTCCACCGAGCTTGCCGCCGCTGTCTGCGGCCAATGGCCCGGCTGCAGCGGCGAAAGCCCCGGCTCCGCAGATGCCCGCGGGACACGCGCAGATGCTGCAAGGAGCGATGCCGGTTCCATCGGCTGGGGCCGAAACCGCGACGGTACTTGCCACCGGAACGATCAAGGTAGCCGATGCCGTCAAGGACAAGGTCAAGATGGGCTCGGTGATCTTTCTTTCGGGCCGTGGCGTCGGACAGGGCGGTGCTCCTGGAATGGTGCTGCTGGCCAAAAAGCTGCGTGTGACGAGCAACGAGATTGCATTTCAGCTCACCAGCGATGATTTGATGGGAATGGGCGGTGCTCCGTCGGGTCCGGTCCTGCTGCAAGGTCGGGTCGATCAGGATGAAGACGCGAGCACCAAGCAAGCGGGCGATGTCGAGGGTCAGCTTGGGCCGCTGACACTGCCTGCGCGGTCGGTGACCGTCGTGCTTGAGACGGTTCGGAGAGAAGGATCCGGCCCGCCCTCCGATTCGACGTTCGGCCATGGCGCAATGCCGCCTGAGCATGGGGCTCTTCCTCCCGGGCATATCCCGGTTCCTGCTGCACAGGGCGAGCTACCGCCTGGCCACATACCTGTGCCAGCCACGGGCAAGGGGACACCGGCTGGTGATGGGAAAACCGCACCCAGTCCGTCGGCGGGCAAGCCGCCTGGACATCCCTAACCCGAGAGTCGCTCACGGCCAACGAAACCGAGGCTGGCGGATCGTTTGCGGCAGCGCTAGCTTAAAAAAAGACGGAGCTGCCTGGCTTCGGCATCGAAACGAGAGAAAAAGAGGAAACCCATGACTGCCGTTTCATCCCTTCGGTTGGGCCTTGCACTGGCGGGTCTTTGGCTTTCGTCGGGCTGCGCGACGATTCCGCGCCCGGTTCCGGTTGCCGCACAGCCGCTGGCGTCTGTACAGGTGGCTGGGGTTTCGGTCCATGTGCCGAGGCTCGATCCAAGCGACTATCCAGACGATGTTCTGGATGTCATGACGCCGGTGTTGGTGGTGATCGAGAACCGCTCCGCGTCGGAAATCTTGATCAATCCCGATGGCTTTGTTCTCGCTGGGCCGGGTGGCATGCAGTATTCGCCGCTGCGACCCGAACAGCTTGCGCTGAAAGACGAACCGGCGAAGACCACCAATCCCGTCGAGGGACAAGTGCTTCTCGCTTGGCGAGGGGGAGGCGGCGGTTTCCGCGGCGGAGGCGGATTTTCGGGTGTTCGTTCGGCTCCGGTCTATCGCGGCCCAAGCGGTGGCGGTGTCGTTCGCGTGCCTGCTCCCTCATTCCGTTCTGGCGGAGGCTTTGGTCACCCGAGCCATTACGGTCGTCCGAGCTATTACGGTCGTCCGGGCGTGTGGGGTCGTTCCGGCGTCTATGTTCGTCCGTTCTGGGGCTGGAACTATCCCTGGCTTTGGGGTGCGGGCTGGGGCATGTCGTGGTACGGCAGCCCGTGGTGGTGGCAGAACCAGGGCTACTCGACGTGGAGCCGAGCGGATGCCGCGCAAATGGCGCTTCCAGCGGGTCGGTTGCCACCGGGCGGTAGAACCGGCGGATTCCTGTACTTCCCGAAACTGTCCGGTGGTGAAGGAACGTCGCTTGTGCTGGCCTGGCAGATTCGAGACAGCAGCGGCCAACAAGTGCTCGGGGATGCGCAAGTCCCGCTCGAGCTGACGGAGCAGCAGTAGTCCATGAAGCGCTGGCTTTGGGGGGCGCTGGCGGCACTGCTTTCGGTGGGGACAGGCTGTCAGTCCTCGACGAAAAATCCGTCTCAGCTTTGGATCGATTATTACCAGAGCGAACTAAATCTGGTCCTGGTCGATCATGAACCGCCGCCGTTTTGAGCGCCTGGTGTGAGGGCCGTGGGCTCTCCCTCGACGCTTGAAGCGGCGTT
>CAYTGC010000682.1:0-2749 GCA_964437195.1 uncultured Myxococcales bacterium
TCTTGGGCCCGCGACAGCGAGGTGTTGCCTTCGTGGACTTGCAGTGGATCGAACGGCTGAATCTGGATCTGCTCGTCGAGCCCCTCAAAAATCTGCGCAAGCTTGCGACGGAAGGCATCACGCAGCCCAGCACCATCGGCGCTCTTTTGGCTGGTGATCGCGCTGTAGAGACCCTTTTCCTGACGATCCTCTTCGAGCCGGGCTTGGTGGTCGACATACTGTGAGAACTTTTCGTCGACGATTCGATCCTGCTCCTGCCGAGCGAGCCGCTGAAACTTTGGATCGCTGTACGGCACCCGGAACGCTTCGTCACGACCGAAGACCAGATAGGTGTCGAGCACGCGGCTGACGTAGCGCAGCACCGAGTACTGCAAGATATCAGCACGCGGAAAGATGAGCAGTGCCGCACCAAATGACCCGAAGTGAACCGCAAAGTGCCCGAGGGCGAGCGACTTCTGGTGCTTGTCGTAGTTGTCGTACTCACCAGCCTGCGAGCCGATGATCGGCGAAAACACCTGCAAAAATGCGCTGTCGGAGATCGCGTGGGTGTAGCGCTCGACGGCAACCTCGGACGGCTTATCGACGAGGTAACACAGCGAAAACGGTCTGGCGTGGATGTGACTGCGCTCGGGATGGGTTGGATCGTAGTGGAACTCGATCTGGTCGATGCCACCCTCGTAGCCGAGCTTGGTAACGAACTCTAGCTCCTTGAGCGCGGCATAGCCGTTGGCATTGATGTCGGCATGCAGGGCTTGCTCGACGTCAGCCGTAAAGACCGCCGGGAGAAGCAGCGTCCCGACGACATTGGCTCGTCCCCAGCCGTGATCGCGAATCAAGTCCTGAATCAAATACGCCATCGGCAGAAAGCCACCGCTGCCAGTGCCACCCGCCACTGAGGCGTAGATAAGGACGTTGACGACTCGATCTTCGTTGTCGCGGAACGGATTGTCGGGCCGCGTCTGGCTGTCAAGGATGCGCTTGAACGCCCGCACAATTCCGGCGCGATCCTCTTCGAGATTGTAGTAGAGGCCGAGTCGACTTTCGACACGGATCTGACCAGCTCCCGCGCCCTGCGCATCGCGGAACTGGTAGTTCGGATGCACCCACTGCGTGACCATCCGGTCTTCTGGCAGCTCCTGCTTGCCGCGTTTACGCTGTACATAGGAGCGACGGTCAAAAGCGGACACCAAGAAACGATTCGACTCTGGGACGTTCTTCTGTGCCCCAAGATCCGCTTTGTTGGTATCGATGCAGACAGCGTGAATCAAGTCGCGGAAGCGCTGCCAGTTGGGATGGCGACGCAGCTTGCCGGCAACGGCGTTGACAATCTTGGAGCCGGAGCCTCCAAGCCCAATGAAGATGGTTGGCGAGAAGCGATTGGCACCTAGCAGACTCATGTCTTCACCTAGCCCAGACGGAAGTAAATGTCGCCACTGCGGTAGACCACCCCACGACGAAGCGCCGATGGGTCAAGCGGAGCCTTGAGCGCTGCCCACTTATGGGTGCGCGGGTCTTTGTGTTCGACGGTGTTGCGAACGATTATAAGCGGCTCAGAAGCAGTCGCGCGGACAATGATCGCCGCATCTTTGAGTCGCTGTGGACTGTTGCCAGTGCTGTCAAACGCGATTCGAGCGTGACGATAAAAGCCGCGCTTGCCTCCGGGGAGGTCGCTGAGCCGTCGTCCAGTGGTGCGCTGAAGCGCTGACTCGGTCTTGGCCAACCGAATCACCTCGACTGCGTCAAAGTCGTGCGGACTCAGAAAGCCAACGAGCACGAAGACCAGAAACAGGACCCCAAGGATCGCTGCGATCACGCGCCACCAGCAGGTCAGAAACGGCGTCTTGCCCACCGAAAAGTCCACCGCCAGCGCCAGTGCTCCGGGGTGATAGTGCGGATGCTGACCGCGCAAAAGAACTCGTGTCGTTGGCCCCGGCAGAAGGTCGCTACAGCAGCCAGTGACTTGCAGGCATAGCTCGGTGGCATTGTCTTTGAGGACGAGTGGCGATGTCGTGACAAGTTTCATTCCAGACGGCAGGTCACTGCCAATCGCTTCGAGCGCAACTCGGTCAGCGTTCTGCGAGCCAGCCAAGCTCAGCGTCACACAGCGACGGCTGGCCATTCGAGCACCTATCCAAGAACCGAACGGTAGCGGATTCGGCGTCGCTTTGAGCTCGAGCGGCAGCCATCCCTCAGCCGTCAGCGTGGTGCTCGCGGTCAGCTGGAGCCACTGATTGCTAAACCGCGCGACGAGCGACTGCGCCCCCAGATCTGCGGCTTTGATGCGGGCCGCAAACGTCCCATCGCTGCGCCGCTCCAGCGGGACATGCACCGAGCCCAGCTCAAGCTGCGCCGAGAAGCCATCGGCAGCAAAGAAATCGGCATCTTGGAAGGTCCTTCCATGCCACAGCATCCGCGCCACCACATCGAACTCTTCCCCCACTCGGGTCATGGTTGGTGCCGTAACGATGTCAGCCATCAGGTCGTAGCGAAGGATGATGCCAAACACCACGGGTCCCGTCGCCCGATCGAGCCGCAGTGACAGCCGACCCTTGGTGTCTGGATCGTGCGCCGTCCGTATCACCCGATAGGTATGACACGGTGGACTCGCGCAGCCGTTGTCGCCGGCTTCCTCTTTGACTGGCAGTGGACGACCAGCGTCGAGTAGTTGCGCGGAAAAGACCGGCATCCGCTGCTCGCTGGCCATGCTGACCAGAACCTCGCTGACGTACTTGCCAACTGGAAAGCTGTA
>CAYTGC010000683.1:0-2748 GCA_964437195.1 uncultured Myxococcales bacterium
CCGGCGCCGTAGGTGCAGACCCAGCCCTGCGTGCCAAACGGTCCCGTCGCTGGCGCGGTGCAGACCTGAGCCATCACACAGGCACGATAGTCGGCGACAGTGACTTCGCGCTCGTCCAGATAGTAAGCCGCCGGAATCGTCCGCAGGTAACTTGGCGTGTCGTTGATGCCGTCTGTGTTGTTGGTGCCCATCCAGAACGAGCCGCTCTGGTTCACCAAGACCTCGATGCGCGTCGGACGTGTATCGGGAGAGAGATCGGGGTTTGGGTTGCCATTTCCTGGGCCGACCGTGCAGCGTTTTTCCGCGGAGCAGATGTATCCCGACGGGCAGCCGGTGTTATCAACACACGGCTTCTGCGTGTAGTCGGGGTTATAGCAAGCAGCGAGGCAGGCGAGGGCCGAGACGAGCGTGCGACGCATTAGAACCTCCCCAGAACCACAAGGCTGCGACCCGTAAACGACAGCGACACTTGAGACGAAGCAGCGGGCGTGGCAGTTCCCTCTCCAGATGCGGGCTTGTCGACGGTGGTTGGTGATTTTTTCGTCAGCCTGATGATCGTCGGAATCAGTCCTCCAACGAGCGCCACGCCGCCGATCACATCCAGTGCGATCGCGGCATTGCTGAGCGCCTTGCCCTTGTCATCGATCGCTGGGTCGTACTTCGCATCGGTCGCCACGGCTGACTTTGCCGTCGACATTGCCAGTCCACCGGCCACAAAACCACCGATGAGGAGCGCTCCACCGACGGCCATCACGCCAATCGGTGCCCACTTGGCCGCAGCCGAGGGCTGACCGCTGGCGTCCGCTTGGGGCGGCGGGGCTGGCGGAGGCGTCACTTCAGGCGGTTTGTCATCGGGCTTTTCGACCGGCTTCTCGATGGGCGGCGGCGGCGGCGTCCCCTGCATTGCCGCCAGCTTTTCTTCCGCCTGTTTCTTGAACTTCTCGACGTCGGCTTTCGCCTCGGGCGCGAGGTTCTTTTCCTCGGCAATGTAGCGGTCGTAGTAAACAATCGCGTCGCGCGGTCGCCCGTAGTCGAGGTACGCGTGCGCAATGTTCAAAAGCAGCGCTGGCATCGGGCGAATCAGATACGCCGCTTCCAGCTCGTTTATCGCGCAGTCGTAGAGCTTCCGCTCGTAGCAGTTTTGCGCCTTGGTCACGCGCTTGGCGAACGGATCGGCCGCTTCTGCTTGCGTCGCTGTGAGCAGCAGAAGTGACACCGCGATGGCACTAGTTGAGCTTTTTGCGCGTCTTGAAATCAAAGATGAGGCCGTCATTTTTGCGAACCTTGGGAATGCCTGGTTGCTTTGGCGGTCGCGTCTCCCCGCTTGCGGGAGGCTTGGCCACAGCCGGATTCTTCGCTTGCGCGGGCGTCGGAGCCGAGACCAGCACTTCGCTGCGCTCGACGTCGCGGTCCTTGGCAAAGCTCATCCGCAGCTCTTGAAAACCGGCTTTGCGAATGATGACTCGCTGCTCGCCGCTTCCGAGAGGCTGACTCGTCTGCCACGGCGTGTGCCCTAGCTCTTTGCCATCTTCGTCGAGAACAGTTGCGCCGTCAGGCGTCGTTTTGAGCTGCCAGTGCACGGTCTTCGGCAGAGCGGTCACTTCGACTCGTGCCACTGGCTTGTTTTCGACGGGCGGCGCGTTCTTGTGGCGCAGTTGCATTGCCAGCACCAGCGACCCGACGACGACCAGCGCCGACGCGGAGATCGCGAGGCTCAGTCGGAGGCCACCTTTTTTGGTGGGCTGCGCGGCCTGTCCGTTTATCGCACCCAGCGTCGGTGCAGCAAGCACATGACTCACCTGCGTTGGCAGGGATTCCTGGGTGTCGGGCTGAAGCGGTGCGGGTGACACCGCCGTGTCATCTGTCGTCGGTGCCTTTCCGGACCAGCCCGGATCATCGGCCAGCTCGCGAAGCTGCAGCTCGACCTCGGCCATCGAAGGGCGCTCGGCACCTTCTTTGGCCAGCATTCGCTCGACGAAAGCTGCGACATTTTCAGGAATCGCGGGCTCGACTTCCCGCAGCGGCTTGGGTGGCACCAGGATGTGCATCGCCAGGATGTCACCGTCGGCCTGCGAGTAAAACGGCGGCTTGCCGGTGAGCATCTGGTAGACGATGACGCCGAGTGCGTAGACGTCGGTGCGGTCCGTGACGGTGACGCCTCGGCACTGCTCGGGGGCCATGTAGACCGGCGTGCCGATCATCGTCCCGGTGCGGGTGTGAAAGTCTTGCTCGCGATCTTCGGCGGCCATCTTGGCGATGCCAAAGTCGATGATGCGGATTTCGGGCTCGCCGGACGCCGTCGCTTTGAGCAGGATGTTCGACGGCTTGAGGTCGCGGTGAATGATGTTGCGACGGTGCGCCGCCTGAAGCGCCGAGGCGATTTGACTTGCCAAGCGCAGACCGCTCCGACCCAGCCGTTTTTCGCGCTTGAGCTTGGCCGAGAGCGTCTCACCGTCGATGTACTCCATCGCGATGAAACAGCCACCACCGTCGAGCTGACCACTGCCGAGCAGTCGCACGATGCCGGGGTGATTGAGCGCCGAGATGGCTTTGCCCTCATTGAGAAAGCGAGCCATGTTCTCTGGATCTTGCGAGAGCTGGGCGTGGAGCACCTTGATGGCTGCCCGCTCGCCCGTTTTCTCGTCGACGCCTTCAAAGACCGCGCCCATGCCGCCCTTGCCGATGACCCGCACGATGCGGTAGCCGAAGACGACGTCATCAGGTTTGGGCATCTTCTCGGTCATCGAA
>CAYTGC010000684.1:0-2748 GCA_964437195.1 uncultured Myxococcales bacterium
AAAGTCCTCGCGGTTTCACCTGCCTGGCTCGCATTCGGGGAAGGGCCGATGGAGCAACCAAGCCGACGACGAAGGGCCACGGCAGCGACACAGGAATCGGACCACGGCTAGACCGCGCGACGATCGGGAAGTCGCCCACAACGGGTGGCGGCGTGCAGCACTTCCACAACATCGCCAGCAATCCGAGCAGCAGCAGACCGGCCAGACCGCCAACCGTGCGCGCTAGATGCAGGCTCATTGGCCTAACCCTCTGTTTGACTGGACAGTGGGACAGTTGGCGCTGTTTTCGTCGGTGCGCAAGTGTCCTAACCGCTGGGACAGAGTGCGGACAGTTGGACAGTTGGCACCATGGCGCAGATTCCTTCGGCGCTTACGCGGCATCGTTTCTGCCCTCCGTCCAGCGCTGCACTTCATCGGGATGCACGCGCCAGCGCTGAGAGTCTTTCCGAGCGGTCGGAAGCGGGGCCACGTAGTTGTGGGTATGCAGAACATCAAGCACGCGCTCTGCTTCCGCTTTGGTTCCATTTTTTGCGATGAGCCGCTGCGCTGTCCGGGTTGTGAATGTCTCTGCTTTTTCCTTTCGCAGCCCGTCGAGCAGCCGTCGTGCTTTGGCCGTGTCCGCAGACTGCTTCATCAAACAGAATGCAGCCCGCGCATGTTCGATAAGCCACGGCGCAAGCTCTGCCGCTCTGCGGAACGTGTCACCGGAAATCGGCGCATTCCATGGCGCGGCATTCCCTTGGATCGTCAGCTCCCACAGGTGAAACAGCGCCGCGACTCGCACGATCTTACCGATGAGCTTCCCGGCCCAGCCGCGCATGTCGTACAGACTGCCGCCGGGTTTTAGCTGCGGCTCGATCTGCCAGTGCAAACGCTCGTACTCTGTGACCGCATCCGGGGACAGTGAGAGCCGGTGCGGAACGTCGGGCCGATCGATGCGCAGACACCGCAACATCGCCTCTGTGTAAGCGCTGGCAACGCGGGCAGGAATCGCTGGGCTGTCTGGTGTCCGATTGCCAATCTGGGAATCGGTAGGGAGTGCGAACAGGAACCGAGCGACAAGCCCGCGATCTTCTAACTCGCGCCGCTCGGTGAGCTTTTGCAGCGTCGCGGGCTGTGTGGTAAGGACAATCGCCAGCGCGGGCCGCTGCACTTCCGCGACTTCGCGTTCTGCACTCGCTCGGTGACTGCCGAACGATTCGCCATCGTAGGACTTCAGAAACACATCAAGGTTGGGCTCGCGGTCATAGTGTCCGGCCATGCGGTCAAACACGCCGCCACCCTCAGGGGAAAAGAGCAGCGCAAAGCCCCCAGTCCGAGACATGAGCTTGGCCAGTCCTTCGGCTGTGGTGTCCCTGGTCACAAACTCCCAAGCGGGCGGGGGCTTTAGTTGGTCGAGCTTTTCGCGCAGACGCTTGGCCCGGTCGCATGCGTCGCCGTGGTGCGGGCTTCCCGATTTGGCTCGCTTGCGCTCTTGGATGGCTTGATCGTGCTCCGCCTGAAGTCCGGCGCGCTCTGCTTCATACTCCGAGCGCAGCGGCGCAAGCTGCTCTTTGCGCTCGCGCTGGTAGTCGTAAATCGGCGTCGCAAACTGCGCAAACGTCGAGCTTTTCCGCTCGGAAACGTCCGCAGCAGCGACACAGTACAGAGACAGCGCTTCTGTGTGACCGTTCGGAAGTGTAGCCACTACTTTCCCAGTGAAGGCCGCCGACAAGGTGCCCAAGCCGATGAGTGCGGGCATCGAGCGCGGAACCTGTGAATAAGCCGCGACTGCTTGGACAAACTCTGCAAGAACGGGCGGCAAGGCCAGCTCTGGCCATGGCGGCGGCACGGAATCGGCAAAAGGCAGGGGCGGGCCGGGCTCACCGGGCCAACCGTCGGCATGGGCGGCGAGCCGATCGCGTTCGCCTTGCAGACTCCGAATCTGCGCGGCCAGCTCTCTGCGTTTCACTTCCGACATGTCGCGGTCAGCATGCTGTGTCCGCAGAAGCGCCAGCTGCCGATCGTGCGCGGCCAGCTTCACCGCGCGGGCCAGATCTGCAAACCCGGAAACCGGCGCATTTGTCGCAAGCTCTGATAGGTAGCCGTCTGAACCGTGCGCTTTCAGATGGTGGGCGATTCCTATCGCTTGCATCCGTGCCCACGTACTCATCAGGCCGGGCTGCTCTCCATCTGCCTTTTGCGCCAACATCGCCGCGAAGATCTGCCGATGATGCGGGCCGAAGAAATCATCCTCTGTCAGTCCAACCGTCAGCGCTTGCGGTAACGCCTCGCGGCAGACCAAACAGGCGCCCAAAAGTTCACGCTCTGCCTTGTCAGTGTCAGCGGTCGATAGTAGGGTGCTCATGCTGTTTCGTTTCCTTGCGAGCGCTCGACCTTGCCCGTCGGGCGTTTCGCGTTTCTGGGGGGTCTGTTCCTCCGTTCGTTCGTTGTGCTGCGCTGACGCTGCCGAAGCTTCGCCACGCTGCGATCAATCCGCGTGTGATCTGCTTCGGTGAGTCCGCTTTCGTCTGTCTGCCCCCCATCGGGCGGCATCGAGTCGAGCAGCTGCACAACCATGGGCCGCAACGCGGTGAGCATCCGATCTGCGAGCCGTTCCGATTCACGCTGGGGCATGGTCGCCCCCCTCATCGCGCAAGGTGTCGGTTTGGCCGGTGGCGAAAGACCAGCCAGCTTCACCGAGCGCGGCGCGGATGATTCCCAGAAGGTTCGCGGATGCGCGGCGCTTTCCGTGCAGGAAGTACCAGA
>CAYTGC010000685.1:0-2746 GCA_964437195.1 uncultured Myxococcales bacterium
CACGAGCCAAGCCCCAGCGAGAACTACCGTTTTGGCAGAGGCGCGTGTCTTCAAGATGGAACCAAGGGACGTTCAGGCGGCAAGACGTAGGAAACGGCGAGACAGGCGGGGGCAGGTCAGGCTTGCTTGCCGTCAGTGGCGGTGGCGATGACGACGCGGAAGCGAGCCTTGCAGCTAAGCATGCGGGCATATGCCTCGGTAGCGCGATCCAAGGGGAAGATCTCGACCATCGGGCGGGTGCCAGAGAGCACGCTGAAGTTGAGCGTGTCTTCTGAGTCCGCCGCACTTCCCGAAGGTCAGCCATGGATGGAGCATCTGCGTCCGAGAATGGCGGGCACCGGTAATTGCAAGGGCTCAGTAGGTACGCCGACGATGAAGAGCTTGCCATCGTGGCCTAGGCCGTTGATGACCGCTTCCATGGCCTTGGCGTTGGTGACGGTCGCCAAGATCACGCGTGCCCCACCGAGCTTGGACAGCTCGGAGGCCGGATCCTGCGTCTCGCTGTCAATGTAGTGGTGCGCGCCGAGCTGGGCAGCAAGGGGGGCCTTGTCCTGTCCACGAGCGATGGCAACGGTGCGAAAACCCGATCGGGCGGCGAACTGCACGCCCAGGTGTCCCAGCCCACCAAGGCCCAGGATGGCCACGACATCGCCCGCGCGGGCACCGCTGTTGCGCAGCGAATTGAACGTGGTAATGCCTGCACACATCAGGGGCCCGGCGTCATTGGCAGACAGACCGTCGGGAATGCAAGCCAGAGCACACGCTGGCGCCAACATGTGGTCCCCACACCACCGTCATAGGAGATCCCGCAGATGGGCATGTTCCTGCAAAAGATGAAGTGGCCGCGACGGCAGGCATCACACTGCGCGCAGTGGCCGCCAAACCAGCCTACGCCAACCCGCTGACCGACTTTCCAGGCCGATACCCCTGACCCCACCGCATCGATGACGCCGGCCACTTCGTGTCCGGGTACGCGAGGATAGGCGATGCCGGGCCAGTAGCCTTCCTTCACCAGCAGCTCGCTGTGGCAGATGCCACAAGCTTGGACCCGGATTCGCACGTGACCGGCATCTGGATCTGGAAACTCCCGCTCGATCAGCGCGAAAGGAGCACCTGCCTGGGGCACTTGAATGACACGTCCGCGAACACTGGCAATGAGAACTCTCCTTGCATTAGGAACCGGACGGACAGAGCGTCTACCGCTGCCTATCCGACAGAACGAGCACAGAATACAGGCCTCGTGCGGTCATGGGAACGGATTGTCTAAGGAGTCGCCAGAAGGAGTCGCATGTCCACGCCCGCAGCACAGATCTGGCAACGTGCGTTTAGGACTCTTCCTTGACGGTCGCCGTACAGCGGGTGGTGCGATCGGTCTGGCCGCAGCAGCTCCAGATGTGTCCCTCGCGGTTGCAATGGTGTCCCCCCATCGAGCAGCCGCAGTCATCGTAGTGGAAGGCGTAGACTCCTGTGTGCCCCAGCGCATCGGGTCTGTTCCCGTAGCAAGCGTCCTTTTCAAGCGACTCCCAGCTTGGCATCGTCCGTCCCCGTCTCCACAGTATATCCGCTAGCGAAAGAGACGCATCCTCTGCGGTCCACAGTCTCGCTGATCAGCCCCGTTTGCGTCGCGCTCAAGCGGTGAGATCGTGACACTGCTCATCTTGACTGAAGGTACGCTGTGCATGGATCTATTTCTTTGTGGGAGGCTTTTTATCGGTTGCAGAGCTAGGCGCGTGTATTTCTTCGGCATTCAACCATCAAGACGAGGGAAAGTGCCGAAGGCAGCACGCTGGCTCAGCGTCCTGTTGTCAGATACCGATACTCAGTCGGGGCGCAAGAATATGAGAACGTGTCGCTGTTTAGTGCGGCTTGGTCATCAGCTCCCGCAGGGAGCCATCGCTCAGCGCCTCTTTGGTCAGGTCCTCTCCACCGACGAGAACACCGCGAACGAACACCTGAGGAAAGGTCGGCCAGCCGCTCCATAGCTTGATCGCAAGGCGCTTCTGCCAT
Organism: uncultured Myxococcales bacterium; assembly: GCA_964437195.1. Classification (GTDB taxonomy): domain Bacteria; phylum Myxococcota_A; class Polyangia; order Palsa-1104; family JAEUJZ01; genus JAEUKA01. Next base: position 2,008 of record CAYTGC010000685.1, read on the forward strand.
CCCGAAAAGTAGCTACCGTACTCGAGATAGGTAAAGGGAATTGCAGCATCGGTGAGCGCTTTGCGGACGTTCTTTACGTGCGGATTCTGCGCCATCCCAACGACCACGACATCCTGACGGGCCACCGCATCAATGACCTCGCGGACGGTGTCTGCATGAAACTCTGTCACTTTGCGCAGCGCCTGAGGACGGATGTGATCGACGGGAAGCAGGGGGCGTGTACTCATGGTGGGTGGATTTCCTCTCTGTTCTGATGTGGACGTGGTCTTGTTGTTCCCTAGATGTACGGACGATTCGTGCTCTCGGCAAGAGAACCCTGTCTGAATCTTGAAGCAGTTGGGATAGATGTCGATGGCAACTCCCTCTTCCACTCCACGTTGACCTGGGGATAGGAAATCCTGCTATCTTGTGATGAAGTGCTGCGACGTACGAAGGAGGCTCGCCATGCTTCGCCATTCATTGTTTGCCGCCCTGGTGTTCTCTTCAGGAACACTCTGTGGACTGGACGAGCCAGAGGCCCACGCCCAGTCGCCGGTGCCCAGTCCACCGGTCGATTCCGCAGCGCCAAGCCCTGCCGCCCCCGTTACGAGCTCCACCGATCCATTTCTCGATCGGATCAACAGCGCAAGGGACTTGACTGCCCAGCAGCGCTACCGGGAAGCACTCACGCTGTGGCAGGCAGCCTATGAGCTGCGCCAACATCCAGAGCTGCTGCTAGAGATTGCGCGGAGTCAGCAGC
>CAYTGC010000686.1:0-2744 GCA_964437195.1 uncultured Myxococcales bacterium
TTCTCTGGGGAAGCAAGGAAGTCAAACACGTCATCGACAAGATTGTGGAACGGAAGCCAACCGTCATCTTCAACAGCATCACGGGTGACAGCAACCTGGCGTTCTTCCGTGAGCTGCGAAAAGCAGGGGTGACGGCGGACAAGGCCACGACGCTGTCCTTCTCACTTACCGAGAGAGAAATCGGTCACATGAACGCCCGCGAGCTGGCGGGTGATTACGTCGCCTGGAATTATCTGCAGAGCCAGGTCAATCCTGAAAATCTTGCCTTTGTGAAGCGCTTCAAGGCGCGTTTCGGTGCCGACGCAGTCGTCGATGACCCCATGGAATCGGGCTACTTTGGCGTGCATCTGTGGGCTGCTGCCGTCCGTTCTGTTCGATCCTTCTCGCCTGATCTCGTGCGTGGTGCGCTGCCCAATCAAAGCTACAACGCGCCGGAAGGAATCGTGTACATCGACTCGGAAAACAACCACGTCTGGCGAACGGCGCGCATCGCCAAGATCGACATCGATGGATCTTTTGATCCGGTGTGGGACTCAGGACGAGCGCTGCGTCCAGTTCCGTATCCAATCTATCGAACCAAGGCCGACTGGGAGACATTCCTAAACGACCTGTTCATCGGTTGGAAACGCCAGTGGGTGAATCGAGGTTAAGAGGCCGCCATGCAGATACCTACGAGCTCAGAACTTCTTCGTATGCTTCGCAAGCCGCGCCTTGCAACCCGACTGCTCGGCTGGTTCCTCCTTTTGACCACGGGACCGCTTGCGCTCATCATGTACATCACGTTCGAGCGTGGTGCATCCGCGATCCGTCGCGAAGTCGAGCAGTCGCTCGAAGCGACATCAAAGGCGCGCGCCGTACAGATTGAAAACTACGTCGTCGAGCGCAAGCGCAATGCATCAGGTCTGTCACGCATTCCTGACATTGTCGCCACGATGGCAGACTTCCACCAAGCCTTTATCAAAGGCGGTCTGAAGTCCCCGGCCTTTGAAGAAATCGATCAGCGGATGCGCCCGTTCCTCACATCCGTGAAGGAATCACGCGGATACTCTGATCTATTCCTCATCTCACCGGAAGGGGACGTTCTGTTCTCGGTCACACGCGCCGAGGTCTGGGGCACCAACGTCATGACCGGTCCCTACCGGGATTCCAGTCTGTCCAGGGTGTTCGAGCGCACCAAGTCGATGCTCGATTCCGAAGTCTCGGACTTCGACTACTACCAAGCGAGCAATGAGTCGGCGGCATTTATCGCAGCCCCGATCATGCGCGGCAAGACGCTGGTCGGAATCATCGAGCTTCAGCTCAACAACCAAGAGATCTATCGATTGCTCGCGGACTACACGGGACTTGGCGAAACCGGAGAGACCGTGGTGGTGTCTCTGCGCAATGACAAAGTGCTGTTTATGGCCCCGACTCGCCGCGATCCAGATGCGGCTTTCCGGCGACAAATCTGGACCAAAGATCTGTCCAAATACCGCGCGCTTTCGGAATCGTCCCAAGGCCGCGCGTCACCCCAAGCAGAGACGGTGACCGATTACAACCACAAGCAGGTACTTGCCGTGTGGCGCTTTTTGCCGTCTTTCCGCTGGGGCATGGTGACCAAGATCGAGATAGAGGAAGCAACGGCATCGATCGCGGCCATGCGTCGAGATCAGCTCGTCATCGCACTTTTCGCAGTTCTGGTCGTCATCGGTGCAGCGCTGTACGTTGCGCGATCGATCTCTGATCCGATTGTCAGACTCACGCACACCACGAACTTGATCGCGGCAGGAAACCTGGACGAAAAAATCAACATCAACACAGAGGATGAAGTTGGTGAGCTTGCGACAGCATTTAACAAGATGACTGCCGATCTGCGAAGCACCCTGGTGTCCAGAAACTCCCTTGTCGATCAGATTCGGCACCGTGAGCTTCTGACCGGAACCATCCGCAACGTCGTCGAGCAGCTCGGCGTCACCAGCACTGACATCTTGGGAGCCGCAGCGAAGCTATCACAAGGAGCGCGCAACCAAGCGAGTGCCGTAACAGATGCAGTGACCAGCGTTGATGAAGTATCTCGCACCGCAGCCCAGGCCGCGAGCCGAGCGCGCAAAGTTGCGGACTCTGTTCGTCGTTCCGAGGAAGTCGGTAAGGCAGGACGGAAGGCAGTTACAGAGACGGTCGACGTGCTGAGCATTGCCAAAGATCGATCGGACAAAGTTGCAGAGAGCATCGTCGCTCTGGCAGAAAAAACCCAGGCCATCGGAGAGATCATTGCAACCGTGAGCGAGATCGCGGAACAGACCAACCTTCTGTCTCTCAATGCCGCCATCGAAGCGTCACGAGCAGGCGAACACGGTCGTGGTTTCACAGTCGTTGCCAGCGAAGTCAAGGCGCTTGCAGAACAGTCCAAGAAAGCCACCGGACAAGTTCGCAGCATTCTGGAAAGCATCCAGAAGGCCATCAGTACAGCCGTTTACTCGACGGAACAAGGCATCCACAGTATGGTCACTGCAACCCAGGCAGCAGGCCAAGCCGGTGACACGATCAAGCGCCTTTCCGAGATCATCGCGGAGGCAGCTACGGTGTCCACCCAGATCATGAACTCGGCGACCCAACAGGCCACCGGTATGGAGCACGTTGGCGTTGCAATGGGCAGCATCAATCAGATCGCAACCCAGAACTTGTCATCGACAGCACAGACCGAACATGCAGCACGGGAGCTTAACAACATCGGGCTCAAGTTGTCTGAGCTACTGAAAGACTCT
>CAYTGC010000687.1:0-2742 GCA_964437195.1 uncultured Myxococcales bacterium
TCCGATCCGTGTGCCGTTGGTGGAGGCTGCATGGCGATCGTCCTTGGGCAAATGATGTGGCACCCAACGTGGGCATTGATGGTGGATGCCGCAAGGACAGATTTTCTCGCAGGGAACCGAAGAATCGAGGCGTTCCATCAGAAAAACGCGCCGGATTTGGTTTTATAGCCCGAAGACTTCGGCGGTGGCGGCTTGGGTATGGGAAGATAGCTGAGCAAGCGACTCACCGCGCAGGCGTGCGACAAACTCGGCGGTGTGGACCAAATAGGCTGGTTCGTTGCGTTTGCCTCGCAGAGGGACTGGCGCAAGATAGGGGCAGTCTGTTTCGAGCAGGAGTCTCCCTTTGGGGACTTGCTTCGTCGCCTCTTGAATCGCCGCCGCGCTGCGGAAGGTCACGATTCCGGACAGCGAAATATGAAATCCCATCGCAAGCCACTGCTCGGCCTCCTTGGGGCCGCCGGTGAAGCAGTGGACCACGCCTCCTTTGGGACTTCCGCCTTCGGACATGATGATCGACATCGCCTCGCTGTGTGCATCGCGAATGTGGAGCACCATCGGCTTTTGAACTTCGTGGGCGAGGTGGACGGATCGGCGCAACAGCGCAGTCTGTTCTTCTGGCGATGAGTGATGGTAGTGATAATCAAGGCCGGTTTCTCCGACGGCAACTACGCGCGGATGGCGGCTCAGACTTGCGATCTCTTTCCACAGCTCTTCACCGAGAAGCTGGGGGACTCCGCTGGCAGGAGGCTTGCGAGAAATGACCGAGCAGGCATCGTGCGGGTGAATCCCGACGGCTGCAAACATCGAAGGATCGACTGCTGCGTAGGCAACTGCGTTGCGTGCTTCGCGCTCGCTGCCTCCCGATCCGATGACCACAAATCGCGTGACCCCGGCTTGGCGGGCGCGAGCAACCACCTGTGGCCGTTCATCGACCATTCCTGAATCGGTCTGGCGTGAAAAATCGGCGGCTTCGAGATGGCAATGGGAATCGATCCACTGCGGGATCTGGGTCGCATTCGGAAGGGGAGGGGAGTCCATGCGCACAAGATAGCGTGAGTTTGGGGGAATAGGAACCGCCGATTCCTAGGACCGCGGTGGACGAGGGAAAAAGCCGCTCGTGCGACGGACGTAGTCGGCGTATCCGGGGCGATTCTGCATGGCTTGTTCTAGCAGCGGAACGCCAGAAACGCGCATCAGCAGAAACGACATGAGCAGCGGAGACAGAATCGTCCATACGCCAGTCCCCGTCGATGCGGCCAAGCAGAATAGTCCCCACCAGACTGTGAAATCACCAAAGTAGTTGGGATGCCGCGTGTAGCGCCACAGACCTTCTGTCATCACCTGGCCTCGGTTTTCGGGCCGTCTCTTCCAGCGTGCAAGCTGCAAATCTGCGGTCGTTTCAAACAGCGTTCCAGCGATCACCAGTACGATTCCGATTCCATCGGTGATTCCCAGCGAGGAAGGATTGGGAAGTGATGCCGCAACTTGCAGTGGCAGCGAGATCACAAAGATCAGCGCACCTTGCAACAGAAAGACGATGAACAGACTGCGCAGCGGCCAGCTGTCCCCATGACGCTGTCGCATCGCCTGGTAGCGCGGGTCTTCGCCTTTTCCTTTTCGCAGGTTGCGCCAGGCCAGATACGCGCTGAGCCGGACGCCCCAGAGTGTGGTCAAAACGGACGCCCACAGCTTGCGCGGCGCAGCCCCATCGCCCAGTGTGAATGCCACCCACGCCACCAGTACAAAGCCCAATCCCCAGAAGATGTCGACGATGCTGCTGTCGCGAAGGCGCAGACTCACAAGCCACAGAAGCGTCACACACACGAGGAGGACGAGGGCGCTGGTGAGTGCAATCGCTTGGCTGGGCATGGTTCATTTTGCTCCGCTTGACCTTATGAGATGCCACCGGACGCCAAACTTCGTACGACTGGGATGAAGTCGTCGCGTGCAGGACGCTATTCCTTCTTGTGACGGGGCAACGAGCGATGGTAAGGCAATCGCAATGGCTGAAGTCTTGATCCGTGACAGCGCTGTGCCGCTTGATGATTCTGCTCGCCTTTTGTGCCAAAAGCGGGTCGAATCACGCGAGTTTGTCGTCGATGCGTACTTTGTGCTGAGCATCGCCCTGGCCTGCGGTCTTGGCTATCATCCGGCAATCATCGCGGTGATGACGCTCGCGTTCGGGCTGCTCTTGGCCGCGCTGACGGTTGGCGGGGGGAGAAACTGGCCGGTTCACTTCCGAAAACATGCGCTCTTCACGCTGCCGATCCTGGCCATCATCAACCACCCGATGGATGAACCGCATCCGTACTATGTGATCTGCTTTCAGCTGTTCTGTGTTCTGGCTGCGGTGTGCGGGATTTTTTACTACAGCCGGACGCCGCGGCAGAGTCGCTGGATTCTCTATCTGCTTGGCGGGCTGAAGTTCGCGCTGCTGCTTGGCGGATTGATGGTCGTTCGTCGTCCGATGATCGATGTCTGGCAGCTTCAGCAGCACGCGGTGGACTTTGTGCTGCAGGGGAAGAATCCCTATACGTCGCCTGTCGGAGACATCTATCGCGGTGGGTATTCCTTTGGCCACCAAGCGTTCTATTCCTACGCCCCGCTCAATCTTCTTCTCTCGATTCCTGCCAAGGCGCTCTTTGGCGACTATCGCTACGGACTGTTGGCATCACTTTTGGCATCGCTGCTGCTCTTTCGTCAGACGGGCAAGCTGCTCGGCGTTTCTGTCCAGCAGATCGA
>CAYTGC010000688.1:0-2742 GCA_964437195.1 uncultured Myxococcales bacterium
GTGCTTGCGCTTGGGGTGACGGCTGAGTTTTTGGCCACAGGAACGCTGATCGCAACCGTGTCACCACAGGGCAGTGCGCAAGATCAAGCGACTCGGGCTGCACGAGCAGCGCTGCTTATCAAAGAGCGCTGGCCGGAGTCGCAGGTGGCGATGGCAACCGGACGAGGGGTATTTCACGGACGCACCGCCGTCGGGGAAGTGGTGGACGTCGCGGCGCGGTCGCTGAAGACTGCGCATGGTTCAGACGCACACAAGCGAACATCAGGTGTCTATACCGATCCGCTCTCTGCGAAGCTGCTGGAGGGGCGATTTGTACTGAACTCGCAGCCGGGGGGCGCGCTGCTTCTTCACGAGAATCGCGAGGTGGATTCAAGTCGGCTCCTGCTCGGAATGCCAACACCCTGTGTTGGACGTGAGGCAGAGCTGAACAACTTGGAAGGACAGCTGGCCGCCTGCATGGAGGAATCGGAGGCGCGCGTGGTGCTGATCACAGCCCCACCTGGAGTTGGCAAGACACGCCTGAGACACGAGTTCCTGCGGCGCATCGAGAAGCGGAGTGTAGCGGCCACGATACTGCTTGGCCGCGGCGATATGATGAGCGCCGGGGCGCCGTACGGGGTGTTGCGCGCAGCCATCTGCAGACTGTGTGGGATTTCGAGCAGTGATGCTCCCGACATACAGAGACAGCGCTTGCAGGCGCGCGTCGGGCAGCACATCGCGACAGCAGAACTGGAGCGAGTAGTCCTGTTTGTCGGCGAGCTGTGCAACATTCCTTTCTCTGACGAGGGAAGGCCGATGCTGCAAGCGGCGCGGCAGGATCCCAAGATCATGCGCGACTGGGTGCGGCGGGCGTTCTTGGATCTTCTGGCTGCCGAGTGCGCCGCCGCAACGACGCTCCTGATCTTGGACGACCTACAGTGGGCGGATGAGCTGACGGTCTCTATCCTTGACGAGGCACTGCGCGAGCTTGCGGAGGCGCGGCTGTTCGTTCTGTCCTTTTCACGTCCCGAGGTCCTGGAGGTCTATCCGCAGCTCTGGACCGTCCACAAAGTGCAAGCGATTCCGCTCAAAGGACTGAGCAACAAGGCCTGCGAGCGGCTGATGGTTCAGGTGCTTGGAAAAGACGTGTCGGCGAAGATCATTGCTTCCGTTGTGGAGCAGTGCGGTGGAAACGCCCTGTTTCTAGAGGAGCTCATCCGCTCGTACGCGGAAGGAAACGCGGAAGCGCAGCCGGACACCGTTGTGGCCATGCTGCAAGCGCGCATTGGGCGGCTCGACAGCAATGTACGTCGGGCCGTGCGGGCGGCAGCGGTTTTCGGCCAGACCTTTTGGCGGCGTGGTGTCGCGGCGCTGCTCGGCATGCCGCCCGATGCCCCGGAAGTGCAGGACTGGCTTTCGGCGCTGGTAGCAGCGGAGTTGATCCAGCCGAGCTCCCAGAGTCGTCTGGCCAAGCAGTCGGAGTATGGCTTTCGCCACGCCCTGGTGCGCGATGCTGCGTACGGCCTGCTTGCCGACAGCGACCTCGTGCGGGGCCATCGGCTCGCCGGACACTTCTTGGAACAAGCCGGGCACCCCAACGCGGCCTTTGTCGCCGATCACCTCGAGCGGGGACGAGAGCTTCCGCGGGCCGCCGCATTTTACTTGAAGGCAGCGGAGGCCTGTCTGGAACAGTTCGATCTCACGGGCGTGATACGGCATGTGGATCGAGGCGTGCGCTGTGGGCCGGAAGAGTCTGTACTCGGCAAGCTGCGCTGCCTCGAGTGTTTTGCCGCGCTCCTCCTCCATCAGCATGAGCGCCTTGCACGCGTCTGCGAAGAGGCCATCGCTCTTGTCCGTCCTGGGAGCCTCGAGTGGTGTCGGGTCGCACCGGCGGCCTACCTGGTCGCGATGCTTCGTCAAGACGGATCCAGAGCTGCGGAGCTGCTCGGTCTCCTCTTGTCAACAGAGCCAGATGCCAACGCTCAGGTGGTGTATCTCCTTGGATTGATCCTCCTATTCGCCATGCTGTCGGTCGCTGCGCCGGTGCCCCTTTTGGATACACTGCTGCAGAGAATTTCCGACTGCGTGGAGCGCTGGGCGCCAACGAGCCCGGCCCTTTTTCGCCATCTACATGCAGTGCGGGTCCAGATGGTTGCTTTTCGCCAACCGAAACCATGGACCTTGGTCACCGAAGCGGAACGCGCGATCAAGCTCTCACGAGAAGTGGGTGACAACTTGATCGAGCTGGCGCTGAACACCCACTTGATCGTCTGGGGCTGGCTGGAACTGGGAGCGCGCGAGAAGATGGAAGCGCATCTGAAGGCGTATGAAGCCCTGATCTTGCAGGGCCCGAATCGAGCATTCGAGGGCCACTTTCGCCATGTCTTGGCGCGGGTGCTCGCTGATTCCACCGACGAACATCGCTGGGCCGAGGCCGAGAAGGTGGTGACTCCGTTGTTGTCGATGGACAATGGGCCGGCCTTGCTCCGAAGCTGTGCAGATGGAATTCTGGCGAGGGTGGCACTGCAGCGCGGGCAGCTGGAAAGTGCCGAAGCGCGTGCTCGGACAGCCCTTGTGGCGCTTTCATCTGGACCGGCCTGGTTTCTTCCGATTGGCTCCGTTCAAATTCGCGCGCTCATTGGCCTCGGCCGCGCCAGCGAGGCCACGCAGGTGGCTGAACAGCTGCTCTCCTTGTTTCCAATCCTCGGTGGAGGGGGAGTCTTCGAAGTCGAGTTCCGGGTCGCTGTCAGCGAAGCCTTCCAC
>CAYTGC010000689.1:0-2737 GCA_964437195.1 uncultured Myxococcales bacterium
CTGGCGCTGGGAATGCCGCTGCTTCTGACGGGCGAGCCCGGAACCGGAAAGACCCAGGTTGCGTACTACATTGCGCACTACTTTGGGATTCCCAAAGTTCATGTGCTCGATGTTCGTTCGACAACCAGCGCGCAGGATCTGCTGTATGAGTTCGACTCTGTGGCCTACTTTCACGCGGCCCACCGTCCGCAAGGGGATGGGAAAGAGCTTCCGCGCTGGCCCTATGTTCACAAGAAAGCGCTGTGGCGGGCGATAGAAGACATGGCAGCGGATAGGCCGTCTGTGGTGCTGATTGATGAGGTGGACAAAGCGCCGCGCGACTTTCCGAACGACATCTTGGGGGCGCTCGATCAGTCTGAGTTTGAGGTGCCGGAGTGGGACAAACCAGAGGACCTCGCGAGGCAGAAGCCGTATCGCGTGCAGCGTCCGCAAGGAAAGCTGCCACCGATTGTGGTGATCACGTCGAACAGCGAACGGCGACTGCCCGAAGCATTTCTGCGCCGCTGCATCTTTCACCAGATCGAGTTCACAGAGGAGCTGCTCCGCAAGGCAGTGGAGTCGCGGCGTGAAGAGTTTCCGGGCCTTGATGACAAGACGATCGATGCGACGGTGCGTCGCTTCATGGACATCCGGGACAAGCTGACGCGGAAAAAGCCTGCGACAGCAGAGTTTCTGGCGTGGCTTTTGGTGCTGTCTGTGCAAGGCAGCGTAACGGCGCGAGACGTGGCAGACGTGGCGCTTTTTGACTTGCCGCACCTGTGCGTGCTGGTCAAAGACCGAGACGACTTACAAGACCTTCGCAGATGATCACTCGGTCGGACCTAGAAAGCCTGCTGTACGCGCTGCGCGGCGCGGGACTTCGCGCTGGCGTCGAAGAGACGCTGGCGATGGAGTTTTTGCTGGGCAGGCTGACAGAGGATCCGGCCCCGCTTCGTCTGGCGCTGCGTGCGCTTGTTCCCAAGTCCACCGAACAGCTCGCAGCGTTCGATCATCTGTTCGCACGATGGGAATCGGCCCTTCGACAACGGGAACAGACGACCAAGGAACAAGATGGCGCGAGCGACTCGAACCCGCTGCGGCTTGCTCCTTCCGATTCCTATCGACCCCCACAGACACCGCGGCCCGAGCCAAGAAGGACCATTCGGAGGAAGCCTGCATCCCGACGGTGGATGATTGGAATACTGGTACTCCTTCTCGGCTTCGGAATGGAGACCGCAGGGCTTCTGCATTGGCTGTTTCTGCCTCGTCCTTTGACACCACTCGGACTGATGCAGCCTGTCGCCCCGCCAGATCCGGTGCCGCAGCCGACTCCGAACTTGCCACCGCCAACACCACCGAAGCAGCGCGAGAAGCGATGGATTCCAGCGTTGACTGTCCTGCCGAAACAGATGCCACGGACGCTGTGGTACGGAATCGGCTGGCTGGGGCTGTGGGGTGGACTGCTGGGCCTTGCGTACGTTCAGAATCGACGAAAGCAGGCGCGCAAAGTCACGGCGACATCGGGAAGTTCGCTCCGAGCTGGCGCCGCGCGGGTGTTCCTGGACGCGAGCCGGAATGCGCCAGGAGCGTGGACGCGGCTTCTGGATCGGAAGACCGAAGAAGCGCTGGTGTGGGGAATCGACAAGTATCTGTCTGCGGAGCCAACGCGGCGGGTCGATGTTCGGAAGACGGTGGAAGCGAGTGCCCGGTCGATGCCCCTGCCGGTGCTGCACTTTCAGCAGGCCAGACACCAGCGCGAGGTGTGGCTGTGGCTGGATGAGTCGATGCAGGTGCTGGAACCCGCGGCGTGGACTCATTGCCAGCGACTGCTGGACGAGATTGAACAGGCGCTGCGGAAAAACGGACTGCCGGTCGAGCGGGCTGTGTTCTACGGCATCCCAGATGAGCTGACGCTGCAAGATGCGCGGGGACGCGCCGTGGGCCGGATGAGGCCCAGTGACCTCGACGATCGGATGGGGCAGGCGCTGACGGCGATTGTGACCGGCGGAACGCTGTTGCAACGGCAGCTCGAAAGCGAAGACCAGCGGCAGAAGGTGCGCGGGCTGCTGCGGACGCTCTCGCATCATCCGGGCGTGTGCTTTGTGGAAGCGGTGGCGGGCTCTGGGCTGGCAGAGCGGCTCCGAAAGTACGAGCTGCCGGTGATTTCGCAAAGTGAGCTGCCGACGTTCCTGGGCGGAGAGAAGGAAAGAAAGCGACGGCGCGGAGAAAGACCAAGCGAGGTCCTGGCGTGGGCGGCAGCCTGTGCGCTACCGAGCGAGCCCGTGAGTGAGGCGCTGGCGCTGTGGCTGCACAAGGAACTGGCGCTGCCGCTGCGACCCGAGGCGCTTTCGCAAGTCCGAGCGATGAGCGGAAGCCGAAGTGGACCGCTGCGCTTTGCGTGCAAAGACAGAGCCCGGCTGTGGGCGGCGCAGCTTGGACCGCTCAGCCGATATGAAGGCGACATCGACAAGCTGGCAGAGAGAGTTCGACGGGCGCTGCTGGGAAAGACGCTGCGGCTTCTTCGGCAGCGGATCGAAGAAGAACAAGCCGAGAGAAGCAGGCGCGATGCCGAGGTGCCGTTTGTAGGAACCGAGGGAGCGGCGCATCTGCGGCTCCAGAGAGCGCTGCTTGATCTGTGGGACCGACCGAATGAGGCGACAGAAGCGCTCACGGAGCTTTCACAAGGGCCGATGGCCGACGAAGTGCGGCGACGACTGGCGGACTACGTGCCAGCGGAGCGGGAAGGTGCGGAAGACCA
>CAYTGC010000690.1:0-2727 GCA_964437195.1 uncultured Myxococcales bacterium
AGGTGCCCATAGACAAGCTCCACCATCCGCGAGCTGGTGTGACCCAGCAGCCTTCCTACCGCCAAGCTGTCTTGCCCGGCCTGCTTCAGCCAGCTCGCGAACGTCCTCCGTAGATCGTTCGGTGTCACCGGCTCGATTCTCGCTTTCTCGCAGGCCAGCCGCAGATCTCGGCGCACGTTGTGCCACCTTCCCGCCACCTCTTCCGCTCCTTCCCCTTGGTGCTCCTTCAGCAGCTCGCCTAGCTCTTTGTGTAGCGGGATCTTTCGGTCCGCCTTCGCTGTCTTGGTTCCTCGGATGTGGATCTGTCCTCTGTCAAAGTCCACATCACTCCACTTCAGCGACTCCACTTCGCTTAGACGCCCCCCGGTGAACACCGCCACCATCACCCACCTCTGCCTATGTGCTTCCAGGTTCCGCAGCAGCGCACACAGCTCCTCTACTTTCAGCCACCTCTGACGCGGCTTGTAGCTCGCCCGGAACCTCGGGATCATCGCATCGGGGGACCGATCGATCACTCCTCGGTCCCTGGCCAGCTGGAGCGCGCTTCTCAGCACCACCAGATCTTTGCGCACCGTCTCCCTCGCCGCTCCTTCCGCGAGTCTCTTGTGCGCGTACGCGTGTACGTGATCGACGTGCAGAGCCGTTAGCGCCACTTCCCCGAGCAGCCGCACCAAGTGCCCGGCCTTCTGCTCGTAGCACTCTACCGTCGCTGCGCTTCGATCCAACCGACAGAAGCTTAGGAAGTGGGCGAGCGCTTGCCCGAGCGTTGCTTTTTGGCTCGGCTCTGGGTCTTCGGCTCCACGGGCCTTACCTGCGGGGGAGATGCCAAGGTGAGCAGCGATGCTCTGAGCTTCGCCGAGATTTGCGCTTCCGGTGCAGTGCTCGACGGGGAATCCTCTTTCATCGGTGTAGCTGCACCAGTACAGCAGTGATCCGGTCTTTCGGTAGAGTCTGTTTTGCATGTCGCAGCCTCGATAAATCGCTCCAATGAAACCTGGGACACTCGCACAAGACCTCCCCCAAGGTCTACATGCTCCATTTTTCGCATCAGCGACCGCGCTTGCCCGTCGGTCACTCGTAGAATTCTCGCCACTTCATCCGGTGATAGGAGGCTCATCTAGTCTTCATCACTCCCCAGCGCATTCCCGACTCGGAACGCTCAAACGGAACCAGCGCGAAGCCACCACGCACCGGCGTCTTCCGGTACTTCTTCAGCCTGTGACCTAGAATGTTCGACGACGGAAGCCGTCCATCGCGCACCCCGCAGAGCTGAAGGATCGCCTGGTGAAAGCGCGGAAACCGCATCCGGTGCGTCGCGTTGTGCTTGCGGTACTCGATGTCGCACTCGATCTCTGCGAGCGCTTCCGCCATCGTGATCGAGTCCACCCGTAGCTCCTCCGTCAGCTCCTTCAGTCCGTAGACCAGCTCTTCCCGCAGCTCTCTATCACTGTCGGCGGACTCCAGTAGCTCCGCATGCGCTTCGTAAGGATCGGGCATTCCCGCCCATACGATGCAGTGCCGAATCAGCCTCGACCACGCTTCAAACCCTCCCCAGTTTTTCAGCTTCTGATCGGGCATTCCTGCCGCGCAGTATCCGCGCAGCAGCGTCAGCACCGCCATCACCAGCTCAGCCCGGTTCTTCTTCACGTAGTCCATCAGCGGCCAGTGCCGGAACCCCTCTCTGGTTTCGGGTCGGTCCAGACTCGTCTCTAGCGCGATCTCCATCGTGCGCGGCGCGGTGTCTACTCCCTGCTTGAACTGCACGTTGTTTCCGTTGCCAGCCATCACCGCCATAAAGGCACCGCTGGCCATCGCGTGCGTGTGCATTCCTCGATCGCTTACCGTCGCTGTGGTCAGCGCCATGTCGAGCGCACCCGATCCAAAAGGTCTGTTGATGTTGTCTATCAGCACGTACAGACAGCCAGACAGCGCCAGGCTGGTGATCACCTTCCGCTCGGCTTCCTCCTCTACGTGCTGAGACATCTTTGTAAAATCACGTCCGACGACAATGTGACTGGTGATTTCAGATAGCAGTGTCTTTCCCGTCCTCGGGCTGTTGGCGTTGATCAGGAAAAACGGCGTGTTTCCCACGTAGGCAAATCTCGCAAAGCACGTCAGCAGCCACGCCAGATAGGCCGAGCGGTGCGACTCACTTCGGAACGGAAAATCCGCCACCAGATCGAGCAGCAGATCCCGCGCTTCCTCTACGTCCGCTGCGTTCGGATGCTCTGGCACGGAGTGCCCTCGCAAGCACGGCGGCTGCAAGTAATACAGCCCGCTGAACTCGTCATATCCGGGCTCTTGCACCACTTGGTGATCGAGTCTCAGCATGGGCGCTTCTACCAGCGCTTGCAGCTCGCGGATCTGCTCGGGATACTCGCCCAGCTCCAGCACTCCCTTGACCACTTTGTCCGGCGGAGTCGTCGGTATAAGTCGCGGCTCTTTCCGCCGCATGTCCCACTTCTGCCAATCCGCTGTGCTCGATAGCACAAGGTGCAGCTGCGACAGCGGCAGCGGCTCGATCACCGGCTCCCCTTTCGGACGAATGAGCCCTTGCAGCTTGGTCCCTTTGTCTTCGCGAAACCTCACCAGCGCGCCGCCCCGCTGATACAGGTCCGATCGCAGCTCTAGCGACAGCACCGCTTCTTGCGCCATCCGGGCCAGCTCGTGATCGACGATCACCGTCGGTCGCACAGCCGCACTCTCGCCCCCATGGCTTTCCCCTTC
>CAYTGC010000691.1:0-2723 GCA_964437195.1 uncultured Myxococcales bacterium
CGTATATGTCACCAGAACAAGCGCGCGGCGGAAGCCGTACGGTAGATCGGCGAGCAGATGTGTATTCACTCGGGGCCACGCTCTATGAGCTGCTGACAGGGAAGACTCCTTTTGGCGGAACAGAGGTTGTGGACGTACTGCTTGCGGTCAGGAACGAGGAGCCGAAGCCACCGAGCGCGATTGCATCGGGGGTTCCGAGAGATCTGGAAACGATTGTGCTCAAGTGTCTCGCGAAGGATGCGGGACAGCGTTACGACTCTGCGCGTGCGTTGGCGGAGGACTTGCAACGTTACATTGATGGGGAGCCGATCCTTGGGAAGCGAGCCAGTCTCTTGCTGCGGCTGCGCAGGCACTACCGAAAGCACAAGGCACTGTTCACTATTGGAATCCTTGCGGCGTTGCTCTCGACACTGCTGGCAGGACTCGGGATTCGAGAGAGGGTCCGGTCGCAGCGACAAGCAGAGCTGGCGCAGCGGCTTGGTTCAGAGATGAAAGACATGGAGTGGCTGCTCCGCAGTGCGCGGCAGCTTCCGCTCCATGATCTGAGTCACGAAAAAGCCATCATGCGGCAGCGGATGCAGAAGCTTCAGTCGCAGATCCAGCAGAATGGGAAGGTGGGCGAAGGGCTCGGACATTTTGCGCTGGGACGCGGTCACCTGGCGCTGCAAGAGTATCCACAGGCACTGGCAGAGCTACGAGCCGCGCAGAGGTTGGGAGTGGAGCGGCCCGACCTGCACTATGCGCTGGGGCTGGTGCTCGGTAAGCACTTTGACCAGGCGATGTATGAAGCCCGGCTCGCTGGTGGTGGGGACTGGGCGCAGAAGAAACGGAAGGAACTGGCCGCAACCTACCTTGTGCCGGCGCTGGACTCGCTCCGTAGGAGTCGGGCAAGCGAAACGGTAGTGTCGGAATACCTCGATGGAGTGATTGCGTACTATCAGCAAGACCATGCGGGAGCACTCCGTCATGCGCAGGCCGCGCTGGTAGCGGAGCCTTGGCTGTACGAGGCCTGGAAGCTGCAAGGAGACGTGTACCTGGAGGAGGCGCTTAAGCAGCGCGATGCGGGTCAGTACACAGAGGCGGAGGGCTCGTTTGCTGCTACCGTGAAGGCGTATGAAGCCGCCGCACGCATCGGCCAGAGCGACAGCGAGGTCTACGAAGGGCTTGCAGAGGCCTGGGTCCGGCAGGTGGAGATGGCCATGAATCGTGGTCTTTCGACCGCCAGTGCCTATCAGCAAGCGGTCGCGGCAGGAAAGAAGCTTGCTCTGGCCGATCCGACGAGCGTGGAGGCATTCATTAAGCAGGCAGTTGCAGCGTACTTTGTGTTGGCATATGGCGTGCTTACCCCCGAGATTCAGCGTGCATGCCAGGTACACGCGCAAGCCATCATGAGCATGCACACGCGCAACCCATATGCCCAAGATGCGGCTGCGAACTGCCTGAGTCTCGTTGCTGCACTGCAGCAAGCACAAGGGGTGGATCCTCAGCCAGCCTGGTTCCGGGCGATCGAGCTGCTGGAGTCCGCAGTGACACAGCACCCACAGTTCGTATGGGGTCGAAATGACCTGGCATCCGTACGGATCATACTGGGACAGTATCAGCGACGTATCGGGCACCCGAGCGCACATGACACACTGAGTGCCGGGCTGGGAGGCTATCTCTCAGTATGCAGTCTAGACCCGACTTATCGGCACGGGCCCGCGAACGTCCTTTTTGCAGTCTCGTTGCTTGTGCCTGAATCTCAGACGGAGGAACTGATTTCTCTTCTGGGTCGTGCCGAGGACTACTTTGCGCGCTGCATGGTTGTAAACAGCCAAAACGCTCAGTGCTTCAACAACTACTTTCAGATATATGCACAAGCGGCGCAGCGGGAGTCACTGGCCGGACGGGATCCTACGCGCTATGTAGCGAAGGCGCTGCCACACCTTCAGGCCTCACGCAGGCTAGGGGGCAAGCTTCTGGATGCCGAGCAGCTGGCGATGCTGCTTTATCTGGTGCAGGCTCGCGAGCTTGTGAACAAGCAGCAGGATCCCGCTCCCGCGCTCGCCGAGCTGCATGTGGCCCAGAAGGACTGTCTGGCGCTGTCGAAGACCGACGCCATGTGTTTGACGCTGGGGGCGCAGGCGATGTGGGTGGTGGCTCAAGCTGCGGTTCAAACTGGCCCTGCGACCGTGGCCGCGCTGGAAGACGCACGGATCAAGGCCCAGCAGGCAACGGAGAGCCCCGAGAAGTATCCCGACGCATGGCAGACCCTTGCCGAGACGCATGTCCGCTTGGCCCAGGCCAAGCCACTGCCAGCCCGCGCTCCACATCTAGCCCAAGCCCGCGCGGCCCTTGACCGCGCCTTTGCCATTAACAAACATCACGCCGCCGCTCAAGCGACGGAGCAGCGGCTCGCGCGCCTAATGCCAACCAAAGCGACTCCGTAGATTCCCATCAGGGACTTGGCGCAGGCGTCGCTGCCGCACGCCTTCGTCCTGGTAGTTCCATCGGCCCGATTCCGTAGCCGAGCCACCCTGGCGACACACCGAGGGCTGTCGCAAACGCTTCGACAGTCGCAATGCTGGGCATGCTGGTCCCCGCCTCGGTGGATCTCACGGCGGTATCGGTCAGCCCAGCGGCACGAGCCAGTGCGCGCATGGTCAGCCCGCGAGCGGCGCGAGTCTGTCGAAGTCGTGAGGCCACCCCTTCGCAGCGCAAGCCCTCTGTCGGCTGGCTGCCGT
>CAYTGC010000692.1:0-2720 GCA_964437195.1 uncultured Myxococcales bacterium
GCTGGGATTCGCGAACGTCTCAAGCTGTTTGGATGGGCGGGACGCCATGGTCGGCCTTCATAGTCGGCGGCGGCGATTCTGTAAAGCGGGTTTAGCTGCGCGTCTTGCGGTTTGGCTTTTTCATCGGCTTCTTCGCGTTGCCGACCTTTCCCGACATCTTCTCCCGCGACGATGACTTCGCTTTTGTCGGTTTTTCGCCCGATTTGCCCTTGCTCGACCTCGGCTCGCTGGAAGGCCTGCTATGGCGTTTTTTCGGATCAATCGTTCGCTTCGGCGATCGCTTGGTGGGTGCGTCTTCCGCATCGACAAGCGACAGCTCGATCCGTCGCTGCGGCATCGACACCGAGTCGATTCGCACCCGCACACGGTCCCCCAGTCCGATTCCATGTCCGGTTCGATCCGACTCGTAGCGCAACGTCTTGTCGTTTAGCTCGTACTCCTCGTCGAGCCGCTCGCTGCGAACCAGCCCCTCGACATATGGCTCGTCGATTTCGACAAACAGACCAGCCGTCGTCACGCCCGAGATGCTGCCGTCAAACTCTTCACCGATTCGCTCTCGCATGAGCAGCGCCCGATACAGATCGACGACCTGCCGCTCGACCTCCATCGCCTTGCGCTCGCGCAAAGACGAGTCATCGGCCCACTCTTTCATCTCTTCGCGCGGCGGCCACGCACCGAAGACCTTGCCGGCCGGTTGGTTTTCCTGGCGAAGAATCAGCTTCAGCAGCCGATGTACGACAAGGTCGGGATAGCGACGAATCGGCGACGTAAAGTGGAGATACCGTCGCGCGCCCAGCCCGAAGTGCCCGACATTTTGAATCGCATACGCCGCTTGGTTTAGTGACCGAAGCACCAGATACGACAGCGAGCGCTCGCACGACTGACCTTTGATCCGCTCGAGGAACGTACGCAGGGCCAGCGGATCGCTCGCCGCCTCGGGATCGAGCGGAAATCCGAAGCTCGTCGCAAGCTCCGCCAGACGCTCCAGCGGTTCGCGCCGCGGCGGGGCGTGCACGCGCCAAAGCACATCGAGCCCGCGCTCGGCAAAAAACTCGGCAATCGCTTCGTTCGCCGCGAGCATGGCGTCTTCGATCATTTGATAGGCCCGACGCACCAGTTCATCGGCACGCGAACGCTTCACCGTCACCACAAGCCGAGGATCGTCGGCAGCAAGAATGACTTTCGCTTCGGGAAGATCGAAGTCGAGTCCGCCCCGTCGGGTCCGCTCTGCCCGCAGTCGCCCAGCTACATCGACGAGCAGCTTCAGCTGTTCAATATGAGGCTCGTAATGTGCGTGTTTTCCGGTCGGCTCGCCGAAGAGCACCTGTGCAACCCCGGCGTAGTCAAAGCGCGCACGCGATCGAATCACCGCCGCCATCAGCTTGCGATCTTTGACAAAGCCATGTCGGTCGATGTCGAGCCGCGCCACCATCGCTAGCCGCTCGACCTGGGGATTCAGCGAACAGATTCCCGCAGACAACGGCAGCGGCAACATCGGCACCACGCGGTCCGGCAGATAGACCGACACGCCACGGCGCTCTGCTTCGCGATCGGTCGCGGTCCCCGGTCGGACATAGTAGGACACATCGGCGACTGCGACCCAAAGCCTTAGGATTCCTCTTTCCGGCCCGGGCTCGACACAGACTGCATCGTCAAAGTCGCGCGCAGTCTCAGGATCGATGGTCACAAAAGGAACGTGGCGAAGGTCTTCGCGGTCCACCAGATCTTCTTCAGAGACACGATCGGGAACCGTGAGCGACTCCGTCTCAACGGCTTTGGGAAACGTCTCCTCGACCTCTTCACAGGCGAGAATCTTCTCAATCTCCGTACGTGGATCGTCAGGCGCACCGAGCACCGAAAGGAGTCGCGCCGACATGGGTTCCTGCTCGGTGCGCGGATACTCAGTGATCTCCGCAACGACAGCCTTGCCGACAATGGTCCGCGGTATCTCACCGTCTAGGAACACCCGGTTCGAGATGCGTGGATCATCGGGCCGGAGCAGCGCCTGGTGGTCACGAATCTCGATGGTGCCAGTGAGCCTTGCACGCCCGCGCTCGATGATCGCAACAACTCTGCCTTCTGGACCGCGGTAGCCCTGCCACACTTTGAGCGCGACTTTGTCCCGATCCATGGCGACGCCACGGTAGCGAGCCGCGACAAAGACATTGTCCTCTCCATCGTCGCGCTGGACAAACCCGAAGCCGCCTGGGTGAACCAAAATTCGCCCGATTACCGCGTCTTTTGTAGCTGCACTTTGATCAGATCCGGCATTGGGCTTGGCGACCACCGCCCGGGAAACCCCCGGACTCTTCGTGCTGGGAGGCGGCAGTACGCGGCCCGGCAGCGGGCTTTCTGAAACCGCCACAGTCCCGGCAATGCAATAGCGCTTGGCGGGCCCGCGCTCGATTTGTCCGGCTTCCAGTAGTTCTGCAAGCAATCGGCGGACGCGATGGCGCGTCTTACTATCAGCGCCGCTGCGCTCGATGATCTCGGTCGCCTTCATCCCCAGCGGATGCGTACCGCTAGAAAGGATCTTCAGGATGCCGTCGGTGTTGACGAGGTGACTGCCGGGAGCCTCCGCCTCGTCAGAGTGGTTTGGTTGGATGGTTGATGGGGAATCGGTTGGGGATGGGATGGGCGCGTTGGGAACAGAGTCCACGGCCTCTACGTCTGATTTTTGAGACACGGATCGGAAGGTGAGTTTCTGCGTTTGTACGTGA
>CAYTGC010000693.1:0-2699 GCA_964437195.1 uncultured Myxococcales bacterium
ACATCTCTGGTTACGTCGCCACGGTTCGTCCTGCCGAGGGCGAAGTTCTGACCATCGTCCTGTCGCATGTCGAAGTCAGCAATGACGCTGGCGACGTCATCGAGCGGCATCGCGAAATGGTCGTGGTGCCATCGGTTCTTGTGAACTATCGCCAGACGGAAGGCCCGTCGGCACGCCAGCGCTAACAGATGGCAGTGCCTGCGCCTGCGGGCGATCTTCGACTGCTCCTGTTTTCGCACGTCGTGTGTCGGCCTGACTCCGAGGTGGATCTTGGTCAGGCTGCCCTCGTGATCGCCGAGCCAGAGTATCCCGAGCTCGACGTTGCGTACTATCTCGGTAAGCTTGATGAGCTTGCGCACAGAGTTCGTGGGCATCTGTCGACTTCAGCGACGGATGGAGAGCGTGCCCAGCAGCTTATCGAGCGGCTCTGCGAAGAAGGATTCTGCTGCGAACCGGGTGACTACGACGATCCGCAAGCGAGCTTTCTGAACTTCGTTCTCGACGAACGGCACGGTCTGCCGATCTTGCTTGCGGTGGTTGCCATCGAGGTGGCGCTGCGCTGCGCGGTTCCTCTTTATGGGGTGTCCTTCCCGGGCCACTTTTTGCTCCGAGGCGAGAGTGAGAAAGGCGCGCCGCCGCTGCTATTTGACCCGACGACCGGCGAAGCGCTCGAGCATGCAGATCTGCACGCACTGCTTGTGCGGGCCACGGGGAAGCAGCGCCAAATCAGCAAGAGCGACATCGCCCCGGCTGCCAAGCACACGATCCTCGCGCGGCTGCTTGGCAACCTTCGCAACATTTACCTGCGACATGGCGATGTGGCGCGATTACAGCTTGCCGCCGAACGGCTGCGCCTGTTAGAGACTCATCTACCGACGCAGCACGGTCGGACAAGTCCAAGCCAATTTCACTGATGCGCTCTTTTCTTTCCGCTGCTTTCGCCCTCTCACTGCTTGCCTGTCAAAAAGCACCGCCACCGGCTCGGGTTCCGACCGCGCAGGAGGTCTCGGCAGAGCAGGTGGTTGCGAACTACGGTCCGTCTCGTTTGCGGGTGTTTCCGTCTGGAGGCAGCGATGCCAGCTACGTGATCTGGGGCAGCGAGCGGCCCGGTCTCCCCGCGGTGTTTCGGCCCCTGGGCAAGACGGATCAGAAGGCATTGGTCGGCACGATGTCCCGGGCCGGGGAACTGGCCTTTGTCGGCGAGCGAATGGTCGAAGCTCCACTGCCGACCTCACCGGCCAAGGCCCTGGCGACGCTGCAGCTGCTCGTCTATGATCGCGACGTCAAGACTGCGCAGCTTCAGGCTCTGACGCTGCCGGGCTTTTGCACCATGCGCGAGCGGGCACTGATTGCGAGCGATGGGCATGAGCTGTTTGTCCTCGCGCGCTGCGCAGTCGAAGATCTGGCGATGATCCTGCGCCTCGACGATGCACTTGCGGTGCGGGCGGCGCGGACGGTTGACGGTGCTGGTTCGGTTGAGCTGTTCCTTCACCACGGCGACTCGGACTATCTGCTCCAAGCGCGGCAGGTGTTGCGCGTGCCGCCACAAGGCCTGCCGGTGATTGGCACGGTTCCTCCGCCCGGTGGCGATGCCGAGACACGCGATCTGGTCGTCGCTGGCGATCTCTTGCTCATCGTCGATGGTGCCGCTGGCCGAGTCATTGGGATGGACCGCCTGTCGATGGGATGGAAGCTGGAAAAGCGCTTCTACATCGAAGGTGCGGTGCAGCGTTTGCGCGCGGCGGCTTCGCCAAGTCGATTGCAGATTGTCGTCGCTGAACGGACAGGCTCACAGAAGACCGAGCTTGTCGGAATCGGTCTGTCGCTTCAGCTTGGGCCGCGCGATTCCGGGATGCCACAGCGGCTTTTGCTCGGGAGTGGTCCGGCAGCGAGCGATCATGAGCTGGTGCCACTTGCTGACGGCGATGGCGTGATGCTGCTTCGTACCCACGATGGCAACACGGGGCCGCTGGTGGCGCTCCGCTACCTGCACATGTAGTTTCCGTCTCAATCGTCTGCCGCAGCGGCGCCCAGGTGGTGAGATAATGGCCACTCCATGCTGCTCATCGGTTTTCTCATCTCCCTGTTTATTGCCTACGGGGCGCATCGCCGAGGCTCACTGACGCAAAACGGAGCGCTGTGGGCGGCCATCTGCGGAACCGTGGTGTTTGGGTTTGGCGACGGAATCGCGGGGGTCGCACTCGTTGGTTTCTTCCTGTCGAGCACGTGGCTTGGCAAGCTTCGCCGCGGGGAGACAGCGGAATCCTCAGACGCGGACGCCGTGATCGAAAAAGGGGACTGTCGCGACGGACTCCAGGTTCTTTCCAATGGCGGTCCGGCTGCGGTGTTTTGTACGCTCTATGCGCTGACCGGCCAGAAGATGTATCTCGTCGGTGGACTGGCGAGCTTGGCTGCCGCGAATGCCGATACGTGGGCCACTGAAATTGGCCTGCGTTCACCGTCGCTGCCCCGCCATATTCTCACGATGCAAGAGGTACCGGCGGGGACTTCCGGCGCGATCACTCTGACGGGCACGCTCGGGATGGTTGCAGGTGCGGTGTTCATCGGCTTTTTGACGTGGCTAGAGCCAGGGCAGGGGACGCTCCTTCGGACGCTTCTTGTGGTGCTGGGCGGGATCTTTGGCGGCTGGATGGACTCGGTACTCGGCGCGACGGTGCAAGAAAAGCGGCAGTGCGTAA
>CAYTGC010000694.1:0-2694 GCA_964437195.1 uncultured Myxococcales bacterium
GGACGCCCATGTACATGGCACCGGAACTGGCGAGTGGGTCTAAGTATGCGCGGCCTGCAGCGGATCTGTTTGCACTTGGCGTCATCGCGTATGAACTGCTGACCGGAGAGATGCCATTTCCTTCGCCAGTGGTCTGGGCCCGGCGTCCAAGCGATGTGCGGGTCGCGGTTCCGTTCAAAGCACTCAAGCTGCCGCTGCCGGACACCCTCATTGCGCTTCTGGATCGCTGCCTACACCACGATCCACTCATGCGCCCGACGGCAGAACGGCTGCACTCGGCGCTGTCCTCGCTACCGAACATCGCCAAGTGGAACCGCAACAGCTAGCGTACAGATATTACATTTTTGAAAGTTCTCTTTTTAGGATCTTCCCGGCGGGAGAGAGCGGCAGCTCGGACAGAAAACGTACCGCTTTGGGAACCTTGTAGCGTGCCAGCTTGCTGCGCAGAAACTCGAGCAGCAGATCTTCACTCGGTGGAGTCAGCAATGAATCGGCGTGCAGCACGACGAAGGCACGTCCAACCTGTCCCCATTTTTCATCGGGAATTCCGATCACTGCGCACTGCTTGACCGCCGGATGTTCGTACAGCGCCCGCTCGATCTCGACCGGATAGACGTTCTCTCCACCGGAGATGAACATGTCTTTTTTGCGATCGACGATGTAGAAAAATCCGTCTTCGTCACTTCGCGCCACATCACCGGTATGAAACCATCCTTGGGCATCGATCGCGCCACGGGTTGCGCTCTCGTCCTCGAAGTATCCGGAAAACATGGCTGGTCCTTTGAGGAGCAGCTCGCCCGCTTCTCCCACCGCCACATCACGACCGTCATCATCGACAATCCGCGCGCCGACAAAGGCATTGGGACGACCGATTGAACCGGCTTTGCTCTGCGCAAACTCTGCGCCCATGCTAAAGCAGCCCGGACCAAACTCGGTCATTCCGAATCCCTGCTTGAACGGAATGTCGTGGACCTTCCGAAACGCTGCGATGAGCGGAACCGGAAGCGGAGCCCCGCCACTTGTGACAAAGCGCACCGACGCAAACGAGGTCTTCGCAATGCTCTGGGAATCGAGGAGCATCTGATACTGCGTCGGAACACAGAAGAACATCGTCACCTGTTCACGCGGAATCAGCGACAGAAGCTGCTCTGCATCCCACTTCCGCATGATGACGACTTTTCCCCCCGAAAGGAGGAGCGGTAGCGCGTAGACAAGGAGTCCGCCGGTATGAAACATCGGGGTGTGAATCACCGTCACGTCGCCCGGTTGAAGCTCGTGAATCATCGTCGTCAGCGCGTTGTGTGCACACATCCGGTGCGAGATCATCGCTGACTTGGGAAGCCCGGTCGTTCCGCCCGTACCCAAGAGACAGAGCGTGTCTTCTCCGCTCGGTCCATCCCCCGCAGGAAACAGAGAAGCGACGCGATTGGGAGTCTCTGTAACGACTTTTTCAAACGACAGCGTATCGCCGGGAAGCGTAGGACTTATTCCGGTCAGAAGGAATGCGCCCAGCGACGGAATGTTGGCCAGCTCACTGCGCAGAAAATCCGCGTGCTGCTGGTATTCGGGACCGTACACAAAGACCCGTGGCCGGGTTTTTTCGACGACCTCAAACAGCTCCCGCGGGTGCATCCGATGGTTGTACGGAGCAAAGATGGCACCGAGCTTGGCGCAGGCCAGCAGGAGATCGATGTACTCGATTCCGTTTTGCGAAAGCAGACCGATCCGATCGCCCTTTTTTACGCCGATTCCGACGAGAAACTGAGCCAGCCGAGCGGCCCTTGCTTGCAGCGCGCGATAGTCAAAACGACCTGCTTCGCCTCGCTCCACGTCAACGACAGCAGTCCTAGTCCCAAAGTACACCGCACCCCGCGCCGCATAGTCGACGGTCTGGGCAAAGCAGTCCAAAAATGCCCGTCCGCTGTCAGCCGCACCCGAATTCCCGGTCATCTGTAACCTCCCAAAAGCTTGGCGAGTATGAACCAAATCACGTTGGCTTACCTGGCAGGCCAGAGTAAAATACCGACTTCCCCTCGCAAAACCAAAGGGGGAGGCAGGTCCTATGCGGTATGCCCAACGCTTTCCGGCTTCACCTTGGCTCTCGAGGCTGAGTCTGGCCGCTCCGCTTGCTGCGCTGCTCTGTTCCGCGCTCACTGTCGGTCTACCGGGGTGCGGGCCCAAGCTGTCAGCGATAAGCTCGGTCGCCAGCGTCGAGGTCGTCAGAACTCCGGTCGATTTGGCGACAGCCTCTTCGCACCACGCGATAAGCGGCGAAGAACGAGCCACCGCCGGACAGACGATTGCGGTGGCCGAAAAAGCCCAAGCGCTCCTGCATCATGATGTCGGGGCGCGGCTTCTCCTCGACGGCGGCAGCGAGGCAGTGGTCAGCGAGACCGGCATAAAGCTGACCAAAGGCCGCATCTGGGTCGATGCCAAGGGCGGCGGTCGCATCGAGGTCACGGTGGGCGAAACCAGCCTCCTGGCTTCGGCAGCGGGCTTTGAAGTCACGGCGAGCGGCGCGTCGGCGCATCTGGCGGTGATTCGCGGCGAGGTTGCCTATGTGGGGACAGGTCGGGGCGTTGTCCACACCGGCGAACAGCTAAGCCTGGATGGCACGGCAGCCAAGCTTGCGCCGATTGCGCTGTGGGACGACTGGACCGGCGGCTTGGCCTGGCCCGATCCGCGGGTGGGTCG
>CAYTGC010000695.1:0-2691 GCA_964437195.1 uncultured Myxococcales bacterium
GCGTGTTCGAGGATGTGGCAGTGGTAGAGCCATTTTCCGACGAAGTCATCGAAGCGGACCGCGAGCCGGAGCGTTTGTTTTCCTTTGATGTTCACAGTGTCTTTCCATGCTCGCACGGGCTCGACAATTCCGTCCCGTGATAGCACTTGGAAGGAAAAGCCGTGAAGATGGAACGGATGATCGATGGCCTCGTCACTCATCACTTCCCACTGCTCGACTTCTCCTTGCTTCGCGCTGAGAACCGGGACGTTCGGATAGACTTGTCCATTGATCGTAAACATCGGCATCATCGTGGTCGTACTGCTTCCGTGTCCAGCGTGGCCGCTCTGCATGGGCATCATCTTTTCGCTCAGCATGAAGCTGCGCGTCCGAACCGGAGTCGGCAGAGGAGCGATCGTCGCAAGCGTCGCTGGCAAAGAAGGGGATGCGACCATGGAATCTGCACTGTACTGCACATGAAGTACGTTCGCTTGTGCCTGCGTTCCAGTGTCGTGTCCGCGCTCGTACGGAAGCGTCACAGCATCCAGCGCAGTGGCTGGATTGCCGACTGCGGTGATCACCACATCAGCTCGCTCGCCAGGGACCAGTAGTAGCTCATCGACATCACGCGGCGCCTCGATAAAACCACCATCGGTTCCGATTAGCGTGAGCTTGTGACCTGGCAGAAACAAGCGGAAGTAGCGTGCATTGGCGGCGTTGATGAAACGCAGGCGGTGCCGCTCGCCCGCGCGCAGTTTCAAGATCGGTCGAGCTTTCCCGTTGGCAAGGAGCAGATTCCCTTGTCTGCCGATCATCAGCTCCAGCATGTCGCCAGCGGGCATCGGTCTGCCATCGGAATCCAGATACACATCATCGAGCATCACGATCCGCTCGCCACTCGTCGTCGGTTCGTTTGCGGCGCGTACCACCAGTGCTCCATACAGCCCCTTTTCCACTTGGGAATCGGAACGTACGTGGGGATGATACCAGAAGGTGCCGGCGTCGCGGACTTGGAAGCTGTAGTCGAAGCTTCCGCTTGTCGCGACCGGATTCATCATCAGTGTGTGTCCGTCCATGTCGTTCGGAACGCGCACGCCGTGCCAGTGAATCGTCGTTGGTTCGGGCAGGTTGTTGCGAAAGTGAACAATGACTTTGTCCCCGACTTTGGCTTCGATGAGAGGACCAGGAACACTGCCGTTGTACGCCCAGACAGGGGTTCTTTTCCCTGGCAGATACTCGACCTCTGTCTCCTTCGCTTCTATGTCAACTTCCACGATGTTGGGATCCGGATTCTTGTCAGTCAGCTTTTGCAGATCCCACGTTCCGGTGAACGGAGGGACATCGAGAACCTGCGGAAGTGTCGACTGATCTTTCATGCTGCAGCCCATGACAGTGAACAGGGCGACAGAGAGTGCAGCGGACAGCCCCGCGGACGATACGACACGACGGGCAAGACTTGGACGACAGGACACGAACTTGGAAGGCATGCGGGGACTCCTTTGGAGCCTCGTTGTTGCGCGGTGCGAGAGCTTCTGTTTAGGGCGAACCTACCGCGAGCGCAGTTGGCTGGCAATACATACCAACCTGCGCATACTCTGGCTGATCTCGCAGCAGCTCACAGGCAGATCGAAACAGTGCCTCGACCGTGATGGGAAGGACCTTGGCGGAGGTCTCGTGTTCTCCATCTGAGGGGGCGATCACATAGCGCCCATCGGGAGAGACATCCAAGCTGTCACCGAGCGCCACATGCAGGATGAGGAGCTGCTGTCCCGTGGTCGCATCGAAGCTACGCAGGGTGCGGTCGCGCGCGATGGTGATCACCTGTTTTCCACTTGGTGTGAAGCGGACCCGATAGACCGCATCCAAGTGGCCCTTGAGTTCGATGAGGGTCTGTCCAGACTTCACATCAACGATTCGGGGGGAAACGCCACCGACGACCAGCTTTGTGCCATCGGGGGCCAGACTGGAGGTGAGCGGGCGACCCCGTGGGTCTTCTGTCTGAAGAAGAATCTTCTGACTCTGCACATCCCAGACATACACCGCACCAACGTAGTCTGCCGTCGACATGATCCGACCGTCGTGGGACACAGAGACGCTGGTGATGAAGCTGCGGTGACCAATGCAGGCGAGTCGCGTGGTTCCCTTCTTCCACTGCCAGATCCGACAAGAACGATCTTTGCTGGCTGTGACGATCTCGTCGGTGTTTGGCAAGAACGCCATCTCCAACATCCCAGCGCTGTGATCGCTCATTGCGGCCAGGACCCGCTGATTCCGCCAGTCCCAGACACGCGCTGTGTGCTCTGTGTTGTCTGTGGATGTAGCGAGGAGATCACCAGAGGGAGAGAAGACCACAGACACGACGTAGTTGCTATGAACAAGCTCGGCGAGCTGTTTTCCAGTCTGGGCATCAAAGACTCGGGCCGTTCGGTCCAAGGAACTGGTAGCTACATACCGGCCATCCTGGGAATACGCGACACCCACAACGATGTTGTGGTGTCCATCGAGCCGCAAGCGGTGCTGTCCGGACAAGGGAAACCAGACACGAGCAGAGCCGTCCGTGCTGGCTGTGAGAATCGAATCCTCGGTGGCAGAAAAGCGGGCGCTGCTCACCGCTTCCGCATGGCCGGACAGGACGCTTAGGAGTCTTCCCGAAGAAGTATCCCAGAGTCGCGCGGTGTTGTCATAGCTGGCGGTCAGGAGCTTGCTTCCATC
>CAYTGC010000696.1:0-2684 GCA_964437195.1 uncultured Myxococcales bacterium
CGTCTCGAATCCGCTGGTCGAGGAAATAGTCGGCCATGTTGAAGGTCTCGGGAAAAGTTGGGCGCATCGGCAATCCTTGGCTCATTGGCGGAGCATAACAAACGGAACCGATCACACAGGTGTCTCGTGAACGCTTCGGTGACAAATGTGCGACGGGGGTTTCCTCGGTATGGGTGGGCTGATACGATGTCGTGGCGCCAGCTTGGCTGCGGGGACCGGTTTGGGGCGAGACACTGTCCGTGCGTTGCACAGTCGTCTTCTTGTTGCGTGGCTTTGCTGCGGCTGTCTGCTCGTGCTCGCTCTGTCGCTTGGACGTGTCTTTGCCCAGTCCACGCCCGCTGCCAACGAGCGCATGGGTGAACCAGCCCCGCTCGGTGAACACTGGCCTCCGCTGCGCGATCTGTCAGATCTCGAGTATTCCGGGATGTGGGAATACAACTGGGGCGATTCACCCCGAGACGCTCTCGGGCGCTTGGTCTATTCGCTGGCCGAGTCGCCGTCGAAAGACTGGACGCCGGTTGGTCGCTACGATCTGCCCAAGGGCCGAAACGGTCGTCGCTGGCTGTGGTTAAGAACCGAGCTTCCCGTCGGTAACTACAAAGATCCGGTGCTTCAACTGTCGCATCTCGACCAAGAGCTACAAGTTTTCGTCGAGGGGAAGCTGGTCTACGAGTGGGGCGACTTCTCGCGGGATGCGCAGCCGTTTCTTGGCTATCGCGGCCACATCGTCCGGCTGCCGCCAAGCTGCTCTGGTCAGCGGCTTGCGATGCGGATTTATTCGGAACATGTGAACATCGGGCCCGCTGGTCCAATTCGCTTTGGCGAACACCACGCCATCCTCGAGCACTTGTTTCGGAGTGAACTGCCGCGGATCTTCGTCGGAGGGCTTCAGATCTTTTTGGCGACGATGGGCTTTGTGCTGTTCTGGCTGCGAAAAGAGGAGCGCGTGTTTCTGTTCTACGGCGTCCTCGCCGGGAGCGGCGGAATTTACATCTTGGTGCAGTCGCCGGCACGGCAGTTGTTGTTCGACTACCCGCTCGTCTTTACCTACGTCGAGCTGTGGTCGCTGCAGATCACCACGCTTGCACTGTGCCACTTCGTCGAGGCCATGTTCGGCGCGGGACCGCTCCGTGTGCTCTATTACCTGCGGCAGGTTCAGTGGGTTTATCTGTTTGGATCGGCGATTGTCGTGGCGCTGGGCTGGGTGCCGGTCCTCAAGACACTGCTGCCGGTGCAGGTGATGTTGCTCGCGGACTTTGCGATGGCGATGGCGCTTCCACTCTACTACTCCTTCCGTGGAAACGTCGAGGGGCGCATCTTCGCGACGGGCTTCCTCGGCGCTGGAGTGATTGCCGTCTACGATGTCTTGGTGGCCGTCGGTGTCCTGTCACGCGCGCATGCCAAGCTTGGTCACATTGGCTATGCGCTGTTCTTCGTGACGTTGGGCGCGATACTGGCCCGTCGAGTCCTTCGCGCAAGTCAGCGTCTGCAGAACTACACGTCGATCCTCAATCTCAGTCTGGCGTCATCGCGGGTCTTGGTTCCCGACGAGCGAGCCCAGGTCGCACTGTCGGAACTGGTGAGGCTGCTGGCCGCACGACGGGCGCTCCTCTTTCTGCTGGGCGAAAAGACGGAGCAGCTCGAGTTTGCGACGGGGCGCAGCAGCGATGGGCAGAGTCTTGCGCAGGCCGACAACTGCGACGCGGCATTTGTCCAGCAATCGCTGCTGACCCAGAAGCCGGCGGTGCGGCGAACTGCTGGCAAGAAGATCGTGCAGATGGTCGCGCCGCTCACGGCTCGGGGACAGAAGCTCGGCGTGCTCTACATCGAGAGCGACAACAAGCGCCAAGGGCTCAGCGAGGAGGATCTTGACGTACTCATTGGGCTTGCGCACCAGGTTGCTATCAGCATTCTGTCGGCGCGGACGCTGCGGATCGAGATCGACGCCGCGATGGCGCAAAAGCGCATGCAAGAGCAGCAGACTCTTCTCGATGCGGCGGTTCGGATGGCCGCAGGTGACCTGAGCACGCCCGTGACGGTTCCAGCAGGGAGCGCGATGACGCACTTGGCGGAGGCGCTCGAGTCGATGCGAACAGACCTTCTCGCCAAAGTGCTCGAGATGGAGAACAAGGGGCGCGAGGTCCAGACCCTAAACGAGGAACTGCGACGGCAGATTGCTGAACGCTCGCGCCGTCTGATGTCAGTCATCTATCGCAGCAAAGCAGGCAAGACCACGCCGCTGCCTGATCTTTCGCCCGGCAAAGTCGTCGTTGGTCGCTACAAAGTCGTGCGCAAGATTGGTGAGGGCGCGATGGGCGTCGTTCATGAGGTCGAGCGCATTTCCGACGGGCGACATCTGGCGGCGAAGTTTGTGCCCCAGCTCTCCGACAAGAAATCCCTGCTGCGCTTCATGCGCGAGGCCCAGATCTTGGCCCGACTACGCCACCCCAACTTGATCGGCATCACCGACGTCGACATGACTGCGGGCGGTATCCTGTTTATGATCATGGACCTCGTCGTCGGTGGCTCCCTCAAGTCGGCGCGTCGTCGTTTTGGCGAAGTCCGCTGGGCCATGTGTGTGCTTCGCCAGATCGCCGAAGCCCTCGCCGCCATCCACGCAGCCGGCATCGTCCACCGCGACCTTAAGCCAGATAACGTCCTGTTGGCTGGCGGGGAAGAGTCGG
>CAYTGC010000697.1:0-2678 GCA_964437195.1 uncultured Myxococcales bacterium
GACGAAGGAACGATCTATTCGGGAAGCAACGAGCCCAAAGAGGTGGCGTGGTTTGGGGAGGATCTGCAGAAAGGGGCCACGCACGCAGTGAAAGGGAAGAATGCGAATCAGTGGGGACTGCATGACCTGAGTGGGAACGTCTATGAGTGGGTCTGGGACGAGTGGGGAAACTACCGAGCAAGCGCGCAGAAGGATCCAACCGGCCCCCTAGGAGACGGCTCCCTGCGTGTGGGTCGTGGCGGGTCCTGGCGCGGCGACGCGGGGGGGGTCCGCGTCGCGGACCGCGACGGGGGCGCGCCCGGCCTCCGCTACCGGAACCTGGGGTTTCGTCTAGCGAGGTCTTACCCTAAAACCCTTTAACCCTCTTACCCTCTGCCAAGAGGGAGTTGGCCAACTTTCGATGGAACCACTCAGGAGGAAGCTGGGTGCGGTGAGAAATCATGGGGGGCTCGGGGGGCGAAGCCACCCGATCAAGCGATCTGAGCCGTATCGACTTCGTGAACGGACCTCGTGGTGTCGACAGTTACCGTCGATAAGACGCCGATAACTTCCTCCTCAGATCGCGCGTCCGTGCCGCGCTCAGCTCACACAGATGTCCTTCATCGCCAGGCCGCAGCGACTGACCCCACCGGATCTGTGGTTTGCTCGAAAATAGACCCGTGTGCTGCCTTGATGCTTCCTCCTGCCGCGCTGCAAGCGCAGCCCACATCGCCATGGGCCACAGCAGCAATCCGCGTCTGTGAAGACGGATACTCGGGACTCCTCCGGCCCGCTCCTCTGCGTCCGCCAGATCCTGCTCTGCCCGCAGCTCGTCGAACTTGAGATCGAGCAATCGATCAGTCTTCGGATCGTAGCCACTTCGAATGGATTCACCCACCTCGATGAGCCATCGCTCCTCATCGCGAGTGATTTCCTGTGCCAAGGCGTGCAGCGCATGCTGTATTCCCGTCGTCGGTGGTCTACTCTGTTCCGGCCTTCGTCCTTCCAGATCGCGAATCGTTTGGCTCTGCTGCGCAACAACTCCCTCTAACTCTGCAATTCTCGTCTCCGCATTGGCGAGCAGCTTTCTCACCTCGTTAAGTTCTTTCCGCAGGCTCTCCTTTTCCGCATCGGCCAGCGGTGTCACCACCGCGTCCCTCCGCTGCCGCTCCGCCTTCTCCTCGGCCTGTAGCGAGTGACCGATGTCGACGATCTGGGACTGCAAGTTCGCCAGCGCCGCGAGCGTCTGGTGGAGCAGCGGCTGCCGCGTCTCGCTCCACTTCGGAACCGGCCTCCCGTTCGCTTGGTCCTTGAGCTGGCGGCGTTCCCTATAGGCCAAGACGCGACAGCTCTCTCCGCAGTAGGTGCGGTCTATCCGACCTTGTCTCTCAAACTCCTCCCCACAGTGCAGACAGTGCGTTGCGCGGACCTTGGGCTTGAGCATGTGATGACCCCCAGACTCCTCTTTTTGGCATCGTAGCACGTCCATCATCGAATCCGCACCATTCATGAATTCAGCCTCGCAGCCTGAGTAGGCTTGTCTTGGCCTCCGGTTCACGATTGGACTTCTGACATGTGATCAGGTTCGGCAGGAGGTACACCCGTTTTGACTCCCATGCCACTCCCATGCCCACTGGTTGGATCTCCTGATCCCGTTTGGGAGTCTCTTTGGGAGTCCGAACGGAGCTTTGGCGACACCCCTGCGATATGTCTGAACGAGCGCACCTCTCGCGCCGCGTCCCAAGTTCCCAAAGACAGCGCTCTGCAACGGTCTGGTGGCATGGTTTGCGAGCTGTGGAGGCAGCAAATTCCGGGCGCTATTTGGTTTCAATTGGGTGCTATCTGGCGTATTCTGACTACGGGGCTATCAGGAGTGCGGACATGACCACGGTGTCTACGGGATTTCGACCTGCGAGTCTTCGGACCAAAAAGGAGCTGTGCGGTTACTGCAACGACCCGCTTCCCGCCAAGCGGCGGCGCAGCCGGGAGTATTGCTCCAAGAGCTGCTGCAACCGGGCGAGCGAAGAGCGAGGTAAGGTCAATGGCCGAACCAGGCCGGACGGGCTCCCACCTTTCTGGCCGCTCGGACTGGAGAAGGACTTCGCGCTGCTGGGCGCCGTGCGTGGCAGTGTGCGCAGCGTCTGTGACGAGCTATGGGGGCTGCTCCGCCGCGTCGATGCCGAAGAGCTGGAATTTCGGCGGAGTGTTGAGATGCTGCGGGGACGACTCCTTTCCCAGCTCGACCCGCAAGATCTGCTGGTTTCTGTAGAACGATTCCTCGGAGATGTGAACAAGGAGCATGCGCAGAAGCTGAGTCAGTTGCAGAATGAAAAGGAGTCCGTGGAGAGACGCTCTGCGGCGAGCAGCGAACGATGTCGTCTTCTCGAAAACGAGCTGACTCAGGTGCGAGCAGAGTCAACGAGGAGAGAGGAGCGCTGGCGAAAAAGGGAAGACGAGCTTCGCAGCAAGGAAGAGGAAGGAAGAAAGCGGGAAGACGAGTTCAGACGGCGAGAAGAAGACTTTCGGAAGAAGGAGGAAGTCTTTCGGAAGAAGGAGGAGGAGTTTCGGAAAAAGGAAGAGGAGTTTCGAAAAAAGGAAGAGGAGCTGAATCAGCTGCTCAACGAGGTGTCCACAGATCGAAATGCAGCGACGGAAAAGCACAAACTACTGCAAGCAGAACATGAACACTTAAGGTCGAT
>CAYTGC010000698.1:0-2672 GCA_964437195.1 uncultured Myxococcales bacterium
TGCGACCCTTTGAGCGCTTGGGCGTCCAGGTCAACTCCGACCGGGTGATCGGTCCGTCAACTTTCGCCACAACAAATGGCATCCTTCGACGTACCGCGCGCGAGGAGCACCTACGTTGACGATGGCCGATGTCGATTTGTCGGGCAATGTGCGTCGTGGAAGGCCGGATCCATGGCGGTGACTCAGGGAGCTCGGAAGGAGTCGGCAGCAGAAGCTTCGCAGTGGGGATGGGAATGAATCAAGGGCGTGTCACGGAGCCCCCCGGTGGTTGGAATTTCGGTCCGCCAGAAGAGGTTCAGAGACCCAAGACTTGTGGCACGTTTTCGATTCCCACCAGCCAGCCACGCCAGGGGTCCAGCACAAACAGCACTCCGTCACGGTAACGTAGGATTCCTCCCAAACCGTCGGTAAGCCTCACGGCCATCACGCCGGAAAGTGCATAGACCGTCTCTTCTGTCGAAAAGAACAGCATCCGTCCATCTTCGCTGACGGCAAGCGAGCGCAGCGGCTCGCGATGAAAGTTACCCAGGGATGCCTGCGCCACGAGCGGCAGCGTCATGACCAGCCGCGTTCTTTGTCCCACAACCTGATAGATACTCGACCGGCCTGCCAGATAGGTTCCATCAATCGCGTCAGCCACAGCGACGATCGGTTCGCTGAGCGTTGCCACCACGTCGACATGCGCGGCAGCCTGGTCCGCATCGCTTCCTTCTGCCGCGCGTTTTGCAGGATCGCGTGACTGACCCGCGCGCAAGAGCACTGATCCGCTTGACAAAAGGACGTCGCTTGCTTCGATGCTTGGGCTCAGCAGAAAACCAGCAAACGGAAGCTCGGCTACGTTGGAGAGAGACCCGTCACCCATTGCCTGCAATAGATCTCGCTCCCGGACCGCCAGCACTGCTCCGGCCGCGTCGATGGTGAAGCTCGTCACGCCAGCAAACTCGGGGGCCATCACAGTGGTCTGCAGTGCGCCACGAAGGCCTGGGCCATGGGGCTGCGTCCGCTTGAACTGCAGCAGACGACCGCCGTGCGCAAGCAGCAGTGAGTCGTTGGTCACTTCGAAGGTCGGCAGCGCACCGCGAAGAACATCGTCATCTGGTGAGATCAGATACACGACGCGAGTTCCGGCCAGCGTGTCGAAGCGCGGTGGTGCCGTGCAGGCTCGGAAGGTGCCCACGCACAGCCATGCGATCGCGAGCATCACGCCATAGATCAAGAAGGCGCGATGTTTCATGGCCAGTTCCCCGTGATCGAGATGCGACGTGCCTGCCGTTCTGCCGGGCTGTCACCGAAGCGCAGGGGCTCGTCCCGATGAGGAGTCGGCCTCTGCTGGTCGGGCTCGTCTTCCGCAATCGTTGGTCGTGGATCTGCGCTGGGTGAAAGCCCAGGGGACACGACTGTTTCGGGATTCGGGGCTGGTATCGGTGCAATTGCTGGGGGCGCGAGCACGGGTGGTGTGGCGGCGATCCCTGTGCCAACGGGCGATGGGATTGGGGTCGTCGATGGGACAACCGCGGTTGGATGCGGAGGCGGCGCAGCAAACACCGGCCGATTTTTCTTCACGTCAATGCGAGGGGCTCTCGGAATACATAGTGTTGAACCGAGTGACAGTCCTCCGGTCGACAGAGACGAACTGGAGGTGCAGTAGGCGGAACCTCCCCCACTGGCAGTCGTTGCGGAATCGGGAGTCTGGGGCGCTATACCGTGGGGACTCTTTTTCGCCAGCCAGAAGTCACGCGAGCGCGCGTGCTCGTACAGCGACTCGGCGAGTAGCGCATCACTGAGCTTGCGAACCAAGGGGGCGCTCCGTGCGAACAAACGTGTCAGGTGGTACGACTGCTTCCAGGTCGCGCGCGTCATGTCACGGCGGACGGGGGCCAAGCGGATGGCATCCTGCGACACCCGGGATCCCAGCGGCAACAGCGCAGTGAGCCGCTTGCCCAAATAGTGGGCAAAGACCGCGCTCACCGGCGCACGCGCTGCCTGCAAGAAGCCGTCTCCGTGGGTCAGCGACCAGACCAGAAACTTGCGTGCATTTTGACCGTTTAGCTCGGTGACGTCGTCCGTCATTTGCTGCACAACCGCCTTGTACGCCACGTCGTTGGCGTTGAAGCGGTGCACCTTCCCAAGCTTGCGAAAGCTCTCTTGCCGACGGGTGATGACGATCAGCCGCGCTTTCATCCGTTCTTCGCCCGCCTCTTCCGCGACGTGCAGCGCGTCCAGTGTGACCACGACACCTTCGGCAAACACCGCCAGCGCGGGTCCTACAACGGGAAACGCCATTCGTGTGGCAACACCCATACCGCTGAGCGACAGCCGCAGCTCTTCCTCTTGCTCCTGTTGGTGCGATGCGGGTGGTCGTTTCGGCGGCTGAGATGGACGGTGGGCCGCAGGATTTCCCGTCGCAGCACCATTGCCATCGCCCGCTGCGAGCAGAGCGACCACCAAGACCGCCGCGCCACATCGAATGCCCATGGGTATACCTGAGCTTATGATATCAGGCGCGCATTCTGCGAGCACCAAGCGCCGCATCCAACCTGGGCAGGAACGGCTGTGTATGACATGGGCGCCGCGGTCTTACGGAGCAACGTCTAGCTCGCCCATCATTCCGTTTTCCGCGTGTTCGAGGATGTGGCAGTGGTAGAGCCATTTTCCGACGAAGTCATCGAAGC
>CAYTGC010000699.1:0-2663 GCA_964437195.1 uncultured Myxococcales bacterium
GTCGGTCACCAGTCCGCGTGCGCCCGTCGCATCCCCCATGCGCAGACGCTCACTCGCTTTGGACAGTGGCCCCGACGTAAAGTACGGGGTCAGACTCGCGGGTGAAAACGCCACCACCTGCGTCTGGGCAACCGCAACCTTGCACACCACCGTCACCGCGCCGAGCGCAATGACGGTGCCAAGCCTGATGTTCATTAGAAAGAGAGTCTCGCGCCGAAGCGGAGATAGAGCGGCGACTGGTAGGCGGTCGGCTGACCGTAGTTCGAGTTGAGAATTGGCTTCTGGCCATCGAGCGTTCGCAGCGCCGTCAGATCTTCGACCTTGCCACCGGCAACTGGATTGACCACCGAGTAGGTGTACTCATCATCGACGTTTACGACGCCGCGCTGGTTGGCCAGGTTGATCACGTCGCCGTAGACCGACAGCTTGACCGCCTGGGTAAGCTGATGCTCGTACGCCAGGTGCGCATCGAGCTGCGTGATGGTCGGAGTCCGACCTGCGCTTCCCGACGGCAGAATGAACGTGTTGCGCGCCCCGTAGGCGTTGTGCTGCCCGAGCACCTGTATCGGACGCCCCGAGATCGCCGTAAACGTCAAGCTGGCGACGATCGTGCCCGCGCCACCAAACACCGGCTGCTGGAAAAATCCCGTCGCCTTGAAGTTGTGCGGACGATCGTTGTTGAGCGGACCGTTGCGGTTCACCGTCAGGTCGATGATGTCGTACTGAACGCTGATGTTCGGGTCGAGCTGGTTGTTGTACGGACTGTACGGCCCCGGATAGTTTCCGAGCAGCCGCGAGTAGGTGTAGTTGGCCAGGATCGAGAACCGATTGGACAGCCGCTTCTGCACCGTCAGCGTCACCGCGTGATAGTCGCGCGTCGCCTTCGGGAACAGCGACTGCGCTTTGTACACGTCGACCTTGTTCTGCGCCATCTGGGCATCGCGCTGCAGCTTGGCATCGGTCGGAGCCAATGCAGCCTCGCGCTTCAGCTTGTCGGCTTCGGTCTGAAGGTCGGCTGCCACCTTCGGATCGGACTCGGCCCCAGGGTTGGCGATGAAGTAGGTGTTGCCGCCGTTTACCGACAAGTCTTCGACGACGCTACCGAGCCAGCGATAGGTGTAGTACGCACCGACGACAATATCGAGCCCGAGGTCATACTGCGCCCCGCCGACGACCTCATCGACGAACTGTCCTTTGAGCTGCGGAGCCACCGGAGCAAACACACCGCCGCCCGCAACACGCGGGTCAGACAGCGAACACGGCGAACCTGGCGCGGCTTTGGCAACCACCACGGCCGATCCACTCGGTGACAGCGCTTCTTTGGGGCAGTCCTTGGTAAAGGATGTTCCGACGAGCAGACCTTCGCCGCTAAACGAGCGGTCGTTGATCGTCATCGGAATCGACTGATAGAAGCGCCCGTACTGCGCATAGATCTTCGATCGACCTTTGCGTGTCGGGTCCCAGGTCGCGCCGACACGGGGTGCGATGTTGTCGTACAGTGCAATCTGCTTGCTGCCGTCCGCGCCGAAGATCTCTTGGACTTCCCAGCGCAGGCCCGCGTTTATCACCAGACCGATGTCCGATACGCTCCACTGGTCACGAAGATACAGCGCGTAGTTGCGCGTCTCGGTGACGGCGCGGAAGTAGTTGTAGCAGAAGCGGTCCTTGTTTACCCCACACCGGACGCCAGCATCACCATCGCGATTGAAGGGGTCGAACGTGCCAAAGCCGCGACGGATGCGGACGCCCGTGCCAGCCGCGTCCGTCTCGTAGGCCAGTCGACCACTAAAGGTCCCCGACTGCGGATCGCTTGGGTCAAAGTCGACGCCGGTGTACTTGCGGGTGTTGTCGCTCAGGTTGTCTTCGAAGTCGAAGCCGAGCTTGATGCCGTGCGTGCCGAGCAGCTTGCCGTAGAACGTCCCTGACGCCTGGACCGCATGCCGCTGGAGCACTTGGTTTGGCTTGAACTGTCCGTAGCCGTTTTTGATGTACGAGGTAACCGGGCAGGGATTCCACAGCGTCTTGCGCGTCGTCGGGTCCAGCTCGACGCGGCAGCGGCTGATGTTCTCGAAGTCACCGAGCGAAAATGCAAGATCGCCGCGCAGGTCGTCATTGGCCGGCGAGCGATAGCGGAAATACTGCTTGTTCTCGGTGCCGGGAAGCTCTTGCAGCCCCTGGTAGTGGTAGCCGTAGATCACATCGATCTGGAGCTTGCGGTCGAACAGCTTGCCAACGTAGTGCACCGTCGCGTCGTGAATCTGCCGCGAGCGGTCCATCTTGGTCGCGTCGGTGTCGTTCGTATAGCTGTCGTATTCGCTGCGGAACTCGGGCGCGCCGATGTAGCCGAGCGTGATGTTGTGATCGGGGCTGAGGTTAAACTGCAGCTTCGCGATCCAGTTGTAGAGCCGATAGTACTCGTCGAGCTGGCGCGTATCCTCGGGCACTTCCTCGGTTCGCAGCGCAAGCTGACGCAGCGGCGCATACAAGATGTCCGACGCCAGATAGTCCGGATCGCGGTAATCGGGATCGACCTCCGCCTTCCACGAACCGTCGGGCCGCATGTTGCGCGACTTCACCTGCGTCCGCACCACGCGATCCGTGCGGTTGATGGTAAAGGTCGGCGCAAAACCGACATAGAACCAGATCTTGTCTTTGACGATCGG
>CAYTGC010000700.1:0-2661 GCA_964437195.1 uncultured Myxococcales bacterium
GTGGTGCTCAAGCGTCGCGTCGAAAAGGGCGAGGTCGTCGCGATGAATCAAAACCTGTTTCGGATTGGCGACCTGACGCGGCTGTGGATCGAGTCTCGCGTCGACGAGAGCGACATTGGCCGGGTGCGCGACAAGATGGCGGCGGCGGTGCGGTTGTATGCCTTCGAAGGCAAGGTCTTTGCTGCCCATGTTGCACGCATCCTTCCCGACGCCGATCGCGATCGCAAGTCGTTCGAGGTTGACGTCGAGCTCGACGAGCCGGTGGCGGGTCTTCTGCCGGGGATGACTGCCGAGATCAACATCATTGTGCGCAAACACGAAGGTGTTCTTCTCGTCGCCACCGATGCCGTGCGCGAGAAGGGGGGGACCCATGTGTGGGTCGTCGATACCGATGGCCGTGTCCGGCGGAGACCAGTGCGTGTCGGGATTCGCGATCTGGTCCAAGTCGAAGTGACCGAAGGACTGCAAGAAGGCCAGGTGGTGGCGCTCGAAGACGAAGATCTGCTTAGCGACGGCAAGCGAGTCAGCCCGCAGCTCAAGTCGTTGTCTCGCCCGCCATCGCCATAGCCGGTTGCTTCCCGAGGAAGAGTGACAGCCGATGCGACTCATCATGTTTATCGCCTTGCGTCAGCTCTGGGACCGCAAGCTGCTCAACAGCATTGCTCTCGGTGGAGTGGCTCTTGGTGTGCTCGTGCTCATCACCATGAACGCGGTCATGCAGGGCTTTCAGCAGAAGTTCAAAGGCGAAATCCTGAAGGTCTCGCCCCACGTCACGATGTACGACAAGGAGCTTGGGTCGCAGAAAAGCGTTTTGGCGACGCTGCTTCCTCACGCGACGCTGGCCACATTGGTTCATCACCAGCAGCCTTCAGATCGTGTGACACGGGTGAAGCGGCCTCGGGATCTTCGCCGCGCGCTGCAGGAGATGCCGCAGGTGGAGGCTGCGTGTACGTCGCTGACCGGACAAGCGATCGTGTCGGCTGGAACGGTCGATCTCGGCGTCGACATGCGCGGCGTGGTGCCCTTGGAGCAGGAAGCGTGTACACCTCTTGGCCGCTACGTGCAATCGGGTTCGTGGCGGACGCTCGGGATTACGCCCGACGGAATCGCGATGGGATCAGGGGTCGCCGAAAAGCTCGGCGTACGCGTCGGGGACCAAGCGCGGATCGTCGCACCAGGTGGGTTGCCCCAAAACCTCAAAGTCGTTGCGATCTACGAGGCGGGTGTGCCGCCAATCGACAAGACGCGGGTGTATGTCAACTTGACAACGGCCCAAGCAGTGCTTAGACGCGCCGATGTCGTCGGGCGGATCGAGCTGCGGCTGTGGAATCCCTTCGAGAGTCAGAAGCTGGCGCTGCGGCTCGAGCGCATCACTGGCTACGACGTCGAGAGCTGGCAGGAGGCCAACGCGAACTTTCTGGCGCTGTTTGATATGCAAAACATGATCATCAACATGGTGATCGCCGCGATCCTGGTCGTCGGTGGCTTCGGAATCTTGGCGGTGCAGATCATGATCGTTTTGCAGAAGACGCGTGACATCGCGATTCTGCGATCGGTCGGGCTGCGGCGACGGGACATTCTGCTCATCTTTCTCATCCAGGGCATCATCGTGGCGCTGTTTGGGGCGCTGCTCGGAGACCTGGGCGGCTGGCAGCTCGTCGAGTTTTTGGGGACACTGAAGGTGAAGACCGAGGCGCTGGTGAAGACGAGCACGTTCCTCGTCCACAAAGACCCGATGTTCTACCTGTATGGGACGGTGTTTGCGCTGGTGACAGGCATTTCGGCGAGCCTTCTGCCTGCGTTGCGCGCGAGCCGCGTCGAGCCGGTCGATGTGCTGCGAGGGCAGGTCGGATGAGCGATATCGTTTTGGAAACCCGCGAGCTGGTCCGCACCCTCGGTGACAAGGTCAAACAGGTCATCTTGGATCGGATCTCGCTTCGGGTTCGGCGTGGTGAGTTTGTCGCGCTCACGGGACACAGCGGCTCGGGGAAAAGTACGCTGCTTTATCTGCTCGGCGTGCTCGACAAGCCGACGACAGGCCAGGTCCTCGTCGATGGTCTGGACACCAGTGCGCTCGACGACGATCAGCGGGCCGCGCTTCGCAACGACAAGCTGGGTTTTGTGTTCCAGTTTCACTTTCTTTTGCCCGAGTTCACGGTGATCGAAAACGTGATGGTGCCGATGCTGCGACGGGGCTTCCCAAGTGCGCTGGCGCAAAAGCAGGCGATTTCGACGCTCGAGTACCTTGGGCTGGGCGAGCTGTCTCGTCGTCGTCCCAACGAGCTCTCGGGGGGGCAGCAGCAGCGGGTGTCGATTGCTCGGGCCTTGGCGGGACGGCCGACGATCTTGCTCGCCGATGAGCCAACCGGAAATCTCGACAGCAAAAATGGTGAAATTGTGATTCAGCTCTTCGAGAAGCTGAATCGAGAGCAGGGCACGACGCTGGTGATGGTGACGCACGACCCGATGTTTGCAGAGCGTGCGACGAGACGGGTGAGTCTGAAAGATGGGCGGGTCATTGCTGACTCAGCCGACCAAGTCGTTGGATCGGGCGGGACAGAGGTCGCTGCAGCAACCTAGAAAGGCCACGCCGCGCATGGTAGAAGGCCGGACGTGAAGATCTTGGCGATCGATACAGCGACGCAGCTGTGCGGAGTTGCG
>CAYTGC010000701.1:0-2659 GCA_964437195.1 uncultured Myxococcales bacterium
GCCTGATCCATGCGGAAGAAGTTCGCGCGCCACTCGGTCCCGACCTGCGGCGGCACGCCCTTCACCGACTCGAGGCGACCTTTGACCGCGGCGAGCGGAATCCGAAGCTCCGCCGACCAGCCGGTGTCGCGATCCTCTCGCTGGTTCAAGGTGCCGCTGACAAAGACCGCCGTTTCCATCCCCGAGTCCCAGGCGTTGTCGTTCTGGCGGTAGGCGGGCAGCCACGAGTCGAACGTCACGTTGCGCGGGCTGACCTGCAGCTCGACGTAGGTCTTGCCGTCGCCGTCCGGGTCCAAAAAGACCTCGGCGACTTCTTGGGTCCACAGCTTGTCATCGTGTTTTTCGAGCGTGCCCCAGACATCGCTATCGACAAACTCGAAGCCGACGTACAGGTTCTGGTCGTCCCACAAGAGCTTGGCCTGCGCGCCCAGCTCGACCGGCAGTCCGGTCATGGTGTTGACGAACAGTCCCGAAGACACGGCATTTTGCCAAGCTGGATCGTCGAGCTTGCCGTCCACCTTGATCGCCTGTCCTTGCGCGAGCCGTCGCACTTGCAGCTTGCGCTGCGAAGACAGCGGTGTGCCGCCCTTGACCGGAAGCTCGAAGGCAATTACCCGGTTTTTGCCGTCGTGACGCCCGGTCTTGACCTGCAGGCGCTCGTTCTTTTTGAAGAAGCCGACGAACATCGACATCTTGTCGTTGGTGAAGGCCTGCGGCAGCGGGATCTTCTGGATGTCGCGGATGATCTCGCCGTCCTTCCACATCGCGACCGGATACTTGCCCCCGATGGGGACGTGGTCGGCGTTGTGGTGAAGGCGCTTGTCGGGCGTCGCGATGTGGACGAACAGCTTCCAGCCTTCGCCGAGCGCTTTCTCGACTTTGAAGTAGTGCGTGACCGTGAAGGTCTGTCCGGGCGCAACCTCGTCCACATCGACATCGGCCCCGAGGTACACGACACGTCCGCCTTTGGCATTTTCGAGCACCGCGCCACTTGGAAAACGGGGCGCCGGAGCCGCGGTCAGGATGTGCTCTTTGGCGGCTTGCAAGGCCTCTGCACTCGGAGCATCGTCACTCTGCTCGACACAGCCAGAAAAAAGTCCAAGGACAAGCGCCGCGGTAACGGGGAAGCGGACAATGCGGGAAACCGACATGACTCTCCTCGAAAAGAAACGATGGATGAGGGTTTTATCGTGCACGCCAGCCGTCATTCAAGCTGGGTCTGGTCGAGATTGTGCCCTTGGGGCAAAAGACTACTCTTTGGCAGCGGGTGCGTCGTCGGCTTTGGCAGCAGGTTCCTGCTGGGCCGCATTCGGGGCCGCATCAGCGGGCTTGGTCCCTTCGGTGTGGGAAATTCCCAAGGCACTGGCAGCCTGGCCAACCGCTTGACCGACCACGCTGCGCATCTCGGTGGCGATGGTATCGAGCCGCTTTTGCAGCATGCCCCAGCTCTCCTCAGCGACCTTCTGGAGCTTCTGGAACTGCTCGTACTCGGCCTGGTGCTCGGCCTTCAGCTTCTGGAGATCCGCTTCCACGCTGGACTTGGCATCGGTGGCGCTCTTCTGGAAACGGTCCGAAAGCTCGTCGATCTGCTTGCCCAGGTGATTGAGCCGCTCCTCAAACTTGCCGCGCAGCTCTTCAAACTGGTTCTTGGCATCGCTTCCTGGCGTCGTGTTCTCGCTCATTTCGCTGTTCCCTCCGGCTAGTAAGCTTCCCACAAAATCGGCCACCTGGATTGGGTCATTTAGGTCCAGCAAAGGACAGGTGAGCCCCTGCGTACGCAGTGCGTCCGGCGCGTCGGTGGCCACCGCAATCACCCGCGGATCGGTCTTGGCCAAGAGCGGATGACCGAGCGTGGGCCGATGCACCTCGATCTTGGGATAGTCGGCACTGCGCAGCCCTTCGATCAGCACCAGATCGACCCGCTGCGGATCGATCACCGCTAAGAGCGCCGGAATGGTCGGCGGCAAAGGTGGCTTCTGCTCGGTGATAAGCGCCCAGCGCTCGGCGGAAAACACCAGCGTCTGCACCGCGCCTGCCCGTCTCATCCGGTCGCTGTCTTTGCCCTTTACGTCGGGTTCAAACCCATGGTGCGCGTGCTTGACCGCCCCAATCCGCAGCCCGCGCGCCGAAAGCTCGGCGATAAGCCGCTCGAGGAGCGTCGTCTTCCCAGAGCCACTAAACCCAACGATTCCCAGCGCTCGCATCCCCCGAATCTCCCCCCACACAGGCGCCGAGTCAATCGGCCTATGCGGGCCAGGACGAGGCGTGATACCAAAGAAGGCATGACACAGACGCGCTCCCTTTCCGGCAAGACCCTGTTTATCTCTGGTGCCAGCCGAGGCATTGGCCTTGCGATTGCACTCCGCGCTGCCCGCGATGGCGCCAACATCGTCATCGCCGCCAAGACCGCCGAGCCAAACCCCAAGCTGCCCGGCACGATTTACAGCGCCGCCGAGGAGATTGAAAAGGCCGGTGGCCAAGCCCTGCCCTGCGTCGTCGACATCCGCAACGAAGACCAGATCCTGGCCGCGGTCAATCAGGCCGTTCAGAAGTTTGGCGGCATCGACATCCTGGTCAACAACGCCTCGGCAATCAGCCTGACCGGCA
Organism: uncultured Myxococcales bacterium; assembly: GCA_964437195.1. GTDB lineage: Bacteria > Myxococcota_A > Polyangia > Palsa-1104 > JAEUJZ01 > JAEUKA01. Next base: position 2,608 of record CAYTGC010000701.1, read on the forward strand.
CGCTTCAGACGCCGATGCGGCGCTATGACCTGATGCACCAGATCAACACCCG
>CAYTGC010000702.1:0-2651 GCA_964437195.1 uncultured Myxococcales bacterium
GCGTGCCATCGTGATCCTCGGGCAAGCTTCCGCTTTCTTCAAACGGCTCGGCACTCGAACGCTGCTGGACGTGTCCACTCCTGCACTTGAAATGCTCGGGAAGCCGCGAGTGCTCCGCAATACCTTTCTATTCGGCCACTCTGGTACACTGGTCTGATGCATCCCCTGTTTTTGCAGCTCGGCTCGGACCAGCTTGCTGTTCGCGATGACGCATCTGACAGGATCATCGGGCTGGGCGCCACGGTCGCCAATGAGCTTGCCGATTACTGCAAGCGAGTCGAAGATCCCAGCCTGCGCGCCAGGTGCATCTTCACGCTATCGGGTCTGCGGCTGCGCCAAGAATCGGCGATTGTTGCATCAGGCGCACGTCGTTTTTCAATCGAGTTTACAGGTTCACTTGCGGATGCACTCGATCTGCTGCGGGAGCTGACGGGAGCCAGAGTAGACAAGGGAGAATTGCCGCCCGAAACACATCTCCGCTGGGAAATTCACGATGCGTGCCTTCTGCAGGCGCTCGATGCACTTTGTGTTGCGGCTGGCTGTGACTGGGAACGCAACGCAGGTGGACAGTTCGCCCTTCTCGCCAAACGTCCGGCAGCCCGCCCGCATTACTATCAGGACACGCTCCGGCTTGCCGTGACGTCGATTTCTCAGGAGTCCCGAACTGACTTTGTGTCGCGCCACATTCAGCTGATGCTTCGAATTGAGGCGCTCCACGATTTCCTATTGCCGCTGTCGCCTCCTTCGCTTCGACTGGTCTCCTTGATAGATGGCGCAGGAAACGACTGGCCCATGAGCGTAACAACGCAGGAAGGGAGTCGCCCTCTCTCTGTGTTCACGCTCTCCGTGGAACCCGAAATGCTCATCCCCAAAATTGCCACGCTAAAAGGGCGCATCTACGCTTGCTTTGCAGCGTCACATCAGACGGTGGAACTGAACGAGCTGACCGTCGGGACGCGCTGTACCGCTGGGAACGTGGAGATCTGGATCGAGAAAATCACCAAACATGGATTCACGTTGGGAACGCACTGCACGCAGATCCCACAGGACGCGCCGCCGGAGGTCGTTCAAAACCTTGTGTCATGGGCTGCTTTGGGAATCGACTCAACCGGCAGGGAGGCACTCGCGGCCATGTCGCACCAGAAGCTGGTGGAATCGACTGTGGATGGGAGTCCTCGCCGAACACAGTTGCTTCATCTCGACTTTGGCGTAGCGCGAAACATGCAGCCAACCACCGTTCGACTTCGCATTGCGAGTGAGCTTCTTGTGAAGCGGACTCCGTTTCACTTCCATGACATCCTGACGTGAACGAGACTTCCCTCCTCGACGCCGTGTCGTGTTCGCAATCCGGAAAAAGCGTCCGCCTCGTTCACGCGGGCAGCACAGCACGCATCAGAGCTTCAGGCGCTTGATCTCCGACGCGACAAAGCTGTCGCTTAGGTGCGCATAGACCATGGTCATCTGAATGTCAGCGTGACCCAGTAGTTTTTGCAGCGTGGGAAGAGACCCCCCAGACTGCACGAACAGAGAGGCAAAGGAGTGGCGCAGACAGTGCCACGGAGCCTGAGGAAGACGGAGTCCGGCCGCTTGATAAAGCGCTGCAGGGTTTGGTGCGCGGTACGCCTGGTGCCATGGCGAGTCGTCGAAGTTCCGCTTCTTCGGATTGAGAGGACAGATCACATCCTCCTTTGTCGTTGGGCAGCGACTCCGCCACTTCCGCAGCTCCGTGACAAGCTCGTCCGTCATGGGAATGGTGCGCGGCTTGCCGCTCTTGGTCACGCCACGGTACGACTTGCTCACAGTGATCATACCTCGCGAAAGATCGCAGTCACGCCATCGCAATCCAAAGATCTCCCCGGCGCGGAGGCCAGCCAACAAACCAAGTCGGACAGCAACGGAGAAGACAGCCCCACGCAAGTCTGATTGGGCCTGCGCATCCGCAACATCGATGAGTCGCCTGGCCTCTGCAACGGTTAGGAATTCCAGTCGTGCCTCTCTGCGCGGCTTGCGGAGTCCCACAAACGGATTCTCAGATACAAGCCGCTGCTTGCAGGCCCAGGCGAAGACGCAGCTGATCTGCGACAAACGAACGGCAGCAGTATTGGCGGCGCCACTCCGGACCAGCGCGTTCCGAAGCTTCTCTGCCTGTGCGGAACCAAAGCGCCCGGCAAGTAGATTCCCGATAAGGAGCAGAACCGGTCGCAGGTGTGTCTGAGCCTTCGTTTTCCACCGGCCATGACTACGGATCTTGGGCGAGTCGTACTCGGTTAGGAATCGCTCGGAGAGCTCGGCGATCGTCATGTCCGTCAGCTCGGGCGCACGTTCGGGTACGCCAAGCTTGCCGCGTGCGATCCGCGCTTCGATCTCGATGAGAGCACGCTTTGCCTCGGCATAGGTCGGCTGGCCGCTGGCTCTCTGTTTGCGCTTCCCATCTACATCGATGAAGCGCAGATACCAGCCAACAAAACGACCGTCTTTTTCCTTCTTTAATACCTCTCCCATGTCCCGTGGTCCTTTGGTGGTCCACAGCCGCAGAGAATTTCGTCAACACAGCGCAGCATGAGGTGCGTGTACGCAATTGCCCACAGCGACGGAAACCTTTTGAAGTATTGTATTTTTTCGCAACACCAACCGCTAGTCATAGATGATGC
>CAYTGC010000703.1:0-2647 GCA_964437195.1 uncultured Myxococcales bacterium
GGTGCGGTAAGAGCGCACCGGGCTCCTGGTGACAGGGGTCGCAGGGAAAACCCCATCCAAAGCAAGACCGCATAGAGGTGGAGGCGAGAGCTTCCGAGGCGGCCCGTCTCGCTTCGCAAGAAGAGCCTCAGGTAGGTCGCTCGAGCCCATCTGCAAAGGTGGGCCTAGATGAATGACCGCAACGGCCCGCAAGGGACGCACAGAACCCGGCTTACCGGAGGCTCCGACGAGAACACTGTGCCTGCGCATTCCCTGGTTGCCGAGTCTGTCGGGCGCATCCCGGCCATCGTGGGTGGATGGTCTGGTATTGGAGTAAGCTGCGATGACTGGGCTTGCTCGCTGGCGGGGGTTTTGCTTTGATGGCCCTATGCTGACGACATTCTTCCGAGAGGAACACGAGCTATTTCGCAAGTCGGTCACCCAGTATCTCGAAAAAGAGATCGTTCCCCACGTCGAGGAATGGGAAAAAGCCGAGCTGTTTCCGCGCGAGGTCTTTAAGCGCTGCGGCGAGCTGGGTTTTCTGGGGGCGCACTATCCAGAAGACGTGGGCGGCGCCGGTGGAGACTGGTGGTACGCCGCGGCGTGGGGCGAGTCGCTGGTAAAGAGCCGCTGTGCAGGTCTGGCGATGGCGCTGATGGTGCAGACCGACATGGCGACGCCGATCATCGCCGAGATTGGCACCCGCGAGCAGAAGGACGAGTTTTTGGCTCCGGCGCTGCGCGGCGAGAAGATCGCGGCCCTGGGTATCTCGGAGCCTAACGCCGGGAGCGATGTCGCCTCCATTCGCACCACAGCGCGGCGCGTCGACGGCGACTACATTATCAATGGCGCCAAGTGCTGGATCACCAACGGAACCCGCGCCGACTTTATCACCTTGGCCGTTCGCACCGGTCCGGAAGGTTCAGGCTTCGGCGGTATCTCGCTTGTGACCTTTCCGACGGATGTGAAGGGCTTCAAGGTCACGCGCAAGATCAAGAAGATGGGCAATCACGCCTCGGACACCGCCGAGCTGTCGTTCGAGGACTGCAAGATTCCGGCGCGTTATCTCCTCGGCGAGGAAAACCACGGCTTCTACTACATCATGATGAACTTCCAGGGCGAGCGGCTGATCGCTGCCGTCAGTGCGGTCGCTGGGGCGCAGCAGTGCCTCGACGAGACGATCCAGTACACCCAGGATCGCACCGCCTTTGGTCGTCCGATCTTGAAGTTCCAGGTCTGGCGTCACACCTTCGCCGAGCTGGCGACGCAGATCGAGGCCGCACGCTGGCTTTCCTATCGCGCCGTCGACCTTTTTAACCGCAAGGAAGAGGCGGTAAAGGAAATCACGATGGCCAAGCTGTTTGCCGGCGAGCTGGCGATCAAGGTCGCCGATCGCTGCGTCCAGGCGCACGGTGGCTACGGCTATGCCGAGGAGTTCCCGATTGCTCGCTACTACCGCGACGTGCGGCTCATCACCATTGGTGGCGGTACGAGCGAAGTGATGAAGGAGATCTTGTCGAAGAGGATGGGCTGGGGCTAGCGGCTGGGCCCCGAATCGGGGCCAGACAAGCGTGGGGGCTACGATCGGTTCGTGATGATGGCGGAGATAATGCGGGCTTCTTCGGCGAGCGCCTGGCCCGTCTTGTCGCGGGTCTTGTCTTTGTCGATCTGCTCGGCCAGTGCCTTGAGCACATCGGCATCCGCCTTCGTCGCCGTCTTCGTCAGCGCGAAGTTAATCGCCGAGCGAACTGCCGTGTCCTTGTGCCCCACGTACTTCTTGAGCACAGGAACCGCGTCATGCCCAAGTCGAGCCAGCGAGAATGCTGCACGCTCTGCCTTCGGGCTGTTTTCGACCTTTGCTTCGGCGTCCGCTGGAAGGCCCAGGTACTTGTCGTAGCAGGCGACATCCTTCTTGCACTCGGCCGCCACCTTGGTGCGCGCAATCGCTGTCTCGAAGTACTTCTTGATGTCGACGATGTCCGCCGGAATCGTCTTGTAGATCGGCTCGAGCACCGCGGACTCGTCCTTGTCGGTGAGTCGGCTGGCCTGCGTGACCGCATAAGCGACCAGCGTGGCCTTGTTGGTGTCAAGCTCGGGCATCTCGTCTTTGTTCTTGGCCGGCGTGAGGAACGGCTGCTTCGCAATCCCGAGCAGGATTGGCAGCGCGCTCATGTCGCCGAGCATGTTTAGGCCTTCTGCTGCTGCGGCGCGGTGCTTCGGATCTCGCTTGCCATCGCTCAGAACAGCCAGCACGGCCTTGGTCGCCGACGGATCGCCAATCTGACCGAGAGACTGGAGGACCGCTTGGTGCCCAGAAACACCCGGCATGCCATCGGGACCTGTGCCCAGGCCGTCGTCCTTCTTCTGAAGCTCAGCGAGGAGCGCCGGAACCGCCTTCTTGCTCCGCAGGTCACCGAGCAGAATGGCCGCCTTCTGCACCACGATGCCGGGGACGAACTTGTACTTCTTGGCGTCAGCCTCGACATCGGTGTTCTTGCGCTGGAGCGTCTCGACGAGCTTCTCAACCGCTGGTTCGCCGATACGGACCAGGCCGAGTCGGCACTCTTGGAACATGTCGTTGCCACGGCCCGTCATCCACAGCCCGCGCACCATCGACTTGATCGACTTCGGATCGGCAAACTCGGCGAGCACTTTCGCCGTCGTCTTG
>CAYTGC010000704.1:0-2640 GCA_964437195.1 uncultured Myxococcales bacterium
CTGTCACTCGCGGCTGACGGTGAAAGCTACGTTGTCACCACCGGAACTGGATCGGGAAAATCGCTCTGTTTCTTCATTCCCATCGTCCATGCTGTACTGACGGAAAAGCGCCAGGGAGGTCCGCAGCGGACGCGCGCCATCGTGATTTATCCGATGAATGCGCTCGCGAACAGTCAGCGGGATGAACTGGCGAAGTACGTCGAGAACGTCCCTGGCGATCCGATTACATTTGCGCGCTACACCGGACAGGAAACCGCCGAGCAGCGCAAGGCGATTGCCGACAGTCCGCCCGACATTCTGCTGACCAACTTCATGATGCTCGAACTCCTGATGACCCGTCAGGATGACTTGGATCGACGGGTGATTGGAAACTGCGCCGGACTGCGCTTCCTGGTGCTGGACGAGCTGCATACCTATCGCGGTCGACAAGGGGCCGATGTGGCGCTGCTGGTCCGTCGCGTGCGTGAACGACTGGCACCAGACAGACTTCAGTGCATCGGAACGTCCGCTACGATGGCGAGCGAAGGTGCGCAGGAAGAAAAGAACCGGACCGTTGCAAAAGTCGCATCGAAGCTGTTTGCGGTGACGATTCCCGAAACCAACGTCATCGTCGAAACCCTGGAGCGCGTCACCAGCAGCGCGGTCGACAAGAAGCTGAAGAAGACGCTCGGACCCGCGATCGATGCGGAGCTTTCGCGTCGTATCTCCGATGCGGAGCTACGGGTGCATCCGCTTGCGGTGTGGGTCGAAACCAAGTTGGGAATCACCTTTTCGGAGCCCGAACAGAAGTGGCTTCGCGCGCGTCCACAGACTGTCACCGAAGCGGTTGCAATGCTCGAAAAGGAGTCTGGACGGGACGCGGCGGCGTGCCGCAGAGCGCTGCGTGATCTGCTGCTCGTTTCCAGCATTCCAGAGATCGAACGGACCGGACAGCCGGGGGCCAGCAAGCGCGCCTTTTTCGCGTTCAAGCTGCACCAGTTTATATCCGGGGCCGGACATGCGTTTGCGACGCTGGAGGCTCCAGGCCGGCGGAAAGTCACGGTCGAAGGCCAGCAGTATCTGCCGGGTGACCCCAGCAAAAGACTGTATCCGGTTCATTTCTGTCGCGGCTGCGGGCAGGAATATCACCCGGTGCGGATGGCGCAAGACGGTGCAGACCGGGTGCTGCTCGCGCGCGACATTGACGACGCCATTTTGACGCGCAGCGATGACGACAGCACGACCGACGCAGCGGAAGACTCCGAAACCCACGAGACGCCCGGCTTTGTGACCATCCATCCAAGCGATGCGGAATTTACCTTTGATGATCAGGTAGAGGATTATCCCGAAGCCTGGGTCGAATACGATGCAGCAGGGAATCCGCGCATCAAGAAGACCTATCGCGCCGTTCGTCCGCAGTCGATTCACGTCGAGCCAAACGGAAAAGTAGGAACCGGCACCCGCGCCTTTTTCATTCCCGGTCGCTACCGATTCTGCATGCGCTGTGGTGATACCCAGAGCGGCGCGACCCGTGACCGCAACCGCCTGGCTTCTCTGTCTGCCGAAGGCAGAAGCTCTGCGACGACCGTGCTGGTTTCGAGCGCGCTGCGTTGGATGCACGGAATCGACTCAGCCATGCTACCCGAGACGCGGAAGCTGCTCGGTTTCACCGACAACCGGCAAGACGCAGCGCTGCAAGCGGGTCACTTTAACGACTTTCTGTTTGTCAGTCTGGTGCGGGCCGGATTTCTGGGGGCGCTCGACGCTGCGGGGGATTCTGGACTGACCAGTGACGCGCTCGGAATTGCGCAGCAGAAAGCGCTGGGCTTTGACCGGACAAGTCCCGCCATTCGTGCGGAGTGGTTGCAAGAACCGGGGCTCAAAGGGCTCAATCTGACAGAAGCAGAGACCACACTGCGGCAGATTTTGTCCTACCGCGTATGGTTCGATCAGCGACGGGGATGGCGCTACACAAACCCCAGTCTGGAAGACCTAAAGCTGCTGCAAGTGAAGTATCGCAGCCTAGACGAACTGGTGGTGGACGAAGCAGAGTTTGCCACCGCGCCGCCGATTCTGAAACACGCGCGACCCGAAGTCCGCGAGGCGGTCTATGTGAAGCTGCTTGACCATCTGCGGCAGTGGATGGCGGTGCGCAGTCAGGTGCTCGAACCGACGATGATCGAGCAGATGCTTGCGCGCTCGCACGGTCGCTTGCGTGCCCCGTGGGGCTTTGCCTTTGATGAAAAGCCGCGTCGTGCCCGCTGGCTGATCATCGCTCCGCCTTCGCGCCGTGACATTCATGTGCGTGATGAAGACTTGATCGTTCGCGGCAGCTCACGCAGTGCGCTTGGCAAGAAGCTCCGCAGTGTGGATCTGTGGAAGACGGCCGCCATCAAAGACCTCAAGCCCGCCGCGTTCGATGAGTTGGTGATGGCGCTCCTAAAGGCCGCGCTGTCGCATGGCCTGGTCAGCGAGGAACCCACTCCGTTTGGCGAAGTCACCGGGTGGAAGCTCAATGATGGCTGCGTAACTTTCCGTCGAGGTGAATCGCTCCCTTCGCGAAGCGCGGGCAAACAGAATCCGTTTTTCCGCGACCTGTACGAAACCCTGTCACGCCTTCTGCGCCAGCCAGATCATCCGCTGTTTGGGTTTGAGGCACGC
>CAYTGC010000705.1:0-2639 GCA_964437195.1 uncultured Myxococcales bacterium
TAATATGCAATGAAAGTCACAAAATCGGCAATGCCTTGGCTGGGCGCTGTGACTGTCGGTTGGCTCTTTATGGGTCAAGCCGTGGCTCAGCCGCTGGATCAGGCAATGCCGGCGGAGGGTAGCGAGCTGGATCTGTTCAAGCTCGACTCGATCGTGAATGCCGCGGTCGTGACCTCGTCGGGTGGTGAGGAAGAAGACCGCGCCACGGCGGCAGCGACGATTTACACGATCTCGCGTGAAGAGATTCTCCAGCGCGGCTACACGACGGTCGCAGATGCGCTGGCGACGGTGCCGGGTCTGTACGTGATTGATGACTTGGTCATGCCGTCGCTGTCGGTGCGCGGCATAAACGGCGGTCTCTATGCGGGCACCCGCCTCGTCAAGCTCATGATCGACGGCAACACCGTCGCCTTCCGTCCCGAGCAGTCCGCGTTCATCGGCCTTGAGTTTATCCCGATAGACGCCATCGAGCGCATTGAAGTCGCCAAAGGGCCGCTGTCTGCCGTCTACGGTGCCAACGCCTTCCTCGCAACCATCAACGTCATCACGAGGCGCAGCAGCGAGGGCACGATCGGCGCGCTGACCGCCAACTTCACGTATCTGCGCAGCCCGGGAGTGAGTGGCTCGGCGCTGCTCAGCTACGGCAGCCGTCGCGGCTATGTCATGGCCTCCATCGGCGGTGGGCGGCTCGATCGCTCGGGGCTCACGGTACCACAGACGCTGCCTGCGTCCGCCGTCGGTAGCGGCATCGACTACGGGAAAGCCACGCCAAACGACATCTCGCAGCCGGTTTCGATGGCGATGAGCGCCGGGATCCGCGGCGAAACGATGGGCGAACTCTCGCTGCAAGCTGGCGTACAGCGGCTCGACTCGAACGGTTTCTTCCGCATCAACAGCTTACTGGCCGACGGAAATCGCATTGCACTCGCCAACGTCTGGAGCGGACTGCGGTACGAAAAGAAATGGTCCAAGGCCGCCCTCAACCTGTCGACGTCGCTCAACCATGGTGAGCCGCTGCGTGAGTATGAGCTGTTTCTCGCCGGCAACCACAACTACAGCTTCAAGCCGAACTACGACTACACCTCTTCGACGAGCGCTGTCGAGGTAAGCGTTAGTCCACTCGGACAGAAGCTATCGCTGCGCGTCGGTGGTGAGTTCGAATTCGCACGCGAGCGAATCGCCTACTACACCCAGATTTTCCGTCGCCAAGAGGGCAGCAGTCAACCGGGCGACACGATCGATCTCATCGAGGGCCACGACCGCGACCGCGACTACGTCGGCGGAGCGGGATTTTTGTCCGTGACCAGCGCGCCATTTACCAAGCGGCTCAAAGGGTTGCGACTCAGCGCCGACCTTCGGATCGACAAGATCCAGTTCGGGCCGATCACCTACGACCCCCAGTGGAGCTTCCGCGCCGCCGTCGCTTATCGCTTCACGCCGCGCATATCGGCCAAGCTGGTGAGCGGGCGGGCGTTCCAGATGCCGTCGGGAACGCTGCTGTTTTCGGAAGCCGGCTTTGGCAATCGCAACAACATCGTCGGCGCATTCGAGTTCAACTCGAACCGGCCGCTCCAGCCTCAGCACATTTACAACGTCGAGCTATCTCTGTCGGCGGTCGTCCTCAAGCACTGGGCGATTGAAGCTTCCGTCTTTGAGCAGTCTCTCGTGGACAAAGTCGAGTTCGTTTCCGTCGGTGGTGACTTTGTTGCCAAGAACCGCACCCCGCAGAGCGTGGTCGGTTTCGAGCTCTTGTCGCGGGTTCTGTTTGGGCGCTTCACCGCGTACGGTTGGTTAAGCGGCGTGTACAGTGTGCCGCTCCTCGGCGCCACCACTGGCAGCAACCCGCTGCCGCTGTTTCCGAGCTTGCAGGGAATCCTTGGGATCGATCTCGATGTTCCCGAGGCGTATCTGCACTTGAATGCGCAAGCGCGTCTGGTTGGGCCGCGAGGGTCTTCGCCGAGCAATACGCTCATCAACAACGACGAGCCGTACACACTGCCCGGCTATGGTGTTCTCGACGTGACGATATCGACACAGGCGCTGCATCCGCTCGGACCGACGGCGGACACTCGATTGCTTTTGACGGCGCGGAACCTCGGTCCAAAGCGCTGGGCCGAGCCAGGTCACGCGGGTTTCGATCTGCCGGTCATTGGACCGAGCCTTCACTTCGCCATCAAGCAGAGCTTTTAGCGAGGAAGCATGAGTGAACGCCGCAAAACCATCCTGCTTGTCGACGATGCGATGACGATCCGCAAGCTCGCGCGGGCCATGCTCGGAACGGACTTTGACTACCTCGAGGCGGAAAACGGAGCCGAGGCCAACCACGTCGCCAAGCAGCGTCGTCCCGACCTCATCGTGATGGACCTTAACATGCCGGTCAAAGATGGCATCGAAGGGCTCGCCGACCTCAAGCGCGACCCGATGACACGCGCCATTCCTGTCATCATTTTGACGTCGGAAACCGAGCCACACAAACGCGAGCGCTGCATCGCGCTGGGCTGTGCCGACTTTCTACGCAAGCCACTCGACCGCACGCAGCTGAAAAATGCCGTGACGAGGAATCTTGTGCGGACATGAAGCACGGGACCCTCATCCTAAGCTGCGGTCACGCGCTTCTGGCCCTGCCAGTCCAGCACATC
>CAYTGC010000706.1:0-2637 GCA_964437195.1 uncultured Myxococcales bacterium
TCGACTCCACAAAGCTGCGGTAGATGGCCCGCTCGGCTTCGTACTCGGCGCGCTCCTTTTGCGACAGCTCGACGGCGATGCGCTCAGTGTCATACTCGGCCAGGTAGTCGCCAGCCAGATCGACAATGTCCTTGCGATACAGGATCGGCCCGACAAGCTCAGCAAGCTCCGCGTCGCGTCCATCGGTGCGCTCGGGGGTGGCAGTCAAGCCCAGTCGGAAGGGAGCGAGGCTCTGGCGTGCGGCCAGCGCGTACGCCGCACCGGGAAGATGATGGCATTCGTCGAAGACAAGCAGCCCGAAGCGCGCTCCGAGGTGCTCCATGTGCAGGTACGCCGAGTCGTAGGTGGAGACAGTGATCGCTTCGACCGCATACTCTCCGCCGCCGATGACACCAATGGGAATGGCGAACGTGGTTCGCAGCAAATCGTACCACTGCCGGACGAGGTCGAGCGTTGGCGCGACGACGAGCGTGCCGCGCCGCTTGGCGTCGATGGCCATGCACGCCACCTGCGACTTGCCTGCCCCCGTCGGCAGCACCACCAGGCCCCGGCTGCGCTGGGCCTGCCATGCCGCAAGCGCTTCGGTCTGATACGGACGCGGCTCCCGATGGATGCACGCGCCGCTCGTGAGCGTCGGATACTTTCGAGCCTCGTCGGTAAAGTCGATCTTGGCACGGGTGAGCCCCCGCACAAGGTCCGCATAGGCCAGCGCCGGCGCGCGGTGACAGGCCGTGCGCTCATCCCACAGGACGCCGGGCAGCGAAGAAGCCTCCGAACCGAGCCCGCGCAATTCCAGCGTGCCGAATGCAAAGCGAAGAGAAACGCTCACGGAAGCCCTGCTAAAAGGGACAGTCTTTGGGAGTCGCGCCAGCACGTCCTCTTTTTTTGCCGCGGCGACGGGGCTGGACAAGATCAATCAGCATATTCATCAGAAGATCCTCTTCGGAGACCTCCTGATCATGTAGGAAGGAGGGGCCAGCGAGAAACTCGTCGAGACCGATTTGTCCGTCCCGAAAGGATGTGACGAAGTCGATGTGCTTTCGCAGATCCTCGAGCTGGGCGCTGGCGTCCTCTACCATCCAGTCCACCGGAGTCATTCCCGTTCCCTTCGCGGCTCTCTCTGCATGGGAAAACAGCGCCGCTTGAGGCGACCGGCGCAGCTCCTTGAGTTCCCACGTCAGCTGGTCGAGCTGCGCCCGTAACGCTTCATTGGTTCGTTCCTGCGTCGCCAAGCGCCGCTCGAACTCGTCGACTTCATCCCGCGCAAAAGACATCTGCCCACCGACCATCCACGCCCGCTCCAGCTCCATCAGACGGGCCAAATCGCCGTCTTGGTAGGCGCGCGTGACCTCCTTCATCACCTCAGTACGGCGCTCCTTTTCTTCCTCGACCTGGACTTTGTCCGGATGCAGGGCCGCCGCCAGTTTGCGGAACAGGCCGCGCACCGACTGACCGATCACTCCGTCATCTGGTCGACGGGCCGAGACACCCCCTTCGTCGTTTGGTGAGCGCGGAGGCTGGTCATCCCAACCGAACTCAGGAATCGGGTCGCCACTCTCCGCATCCGACTTTCTGTTCACCCGCGCCGGACTCCGAAACGACAAAACCCCCGTGCGCTGCAGTTCCTGGTAGATGTCCCTGATGTCCCGCACAACACCCCGAGGCTGCCGCTTGCGCGAGAGCAGCTCTGCGAACAGCGCGTGGCCTTGCTGATCAAGCTGCTCCATCTCATCAAACAGGGGCTGAAGCCGTCCGAGTGCAGTGGTTGCCGTGGTCTGAAGTTTCTCGACGAATCGCGCGAGATTCTGGCGCTTCGACTTGATCTTGCCGAGCAAGTATTGATTGGCCTTGAGCAGCGCCGCCAGCCGCTCCGACTTCGCCTGCACGAGCAAGCCAGCCTCGGCAGACCTACCAGATGTTCGCTTGTTCCTTGATGAGCTCGGTGGGGTGGTGTGCGCTGATCTACTGTGAACCATCGGCGGACCATACACGAAATCTGGGCGAGGTCGATCGATGTTTGCGCAGTCTATTTCGACGGTCCCGTCGCCGTCTGCTGCGCTTCCCGCTCCGCGTACCACTTGTCCCGCGCGTCGATCCAATCGAGGATCAGCTTCCGCGCCTCCGCAATCGTAATCACAATCTGCGGCAGCGGCAGCTGGTCCGGGTTCTGCTCCGCATTCAGCGGCTCCATCTCTTCAATCACCACTCGCCCGTCGGGATACATGCTCGTCCAGACGTAGTAGTTGCCCCAGTTCAGCTCCGGCCTTCCGACTTCCGCAAGGCCGATCGCCGCCAGACGCACGTCTTCATTCCCCGCGTTGTCCACTAGAAAGCCACCAAGCAGCTTCCACCGGACGGGGTCCGGCTCATCATCCACTGCCGCCATCGCGCTGTCACCGCCTGGCATCGACGTCCCAACCACCTTCATCTCTTCGGTCCTTAATACTTGGGCCCTTTATGAATCGGATATAGGCTGACGATCTGTGGCGACGCACCGTTCAGCGCGGACTGTCAACCATCGTGCCCGGAGGCGAGCACATCGCAGAAAAAACGCAAGCGCGGCGTGTGTTGGAATTGCCGGGAAGGGTACGTATGCACGACAGTGCAACGATGGACCTACCTTGGGTGGTTCAGGTT
>CAYTGC010000707.1:0-2623 GCA_964437195.1 uncultured Myxococcales bacterium
TCCCAGTATCGGTCCGGAGTGCAGGGGAGGGTCCAGCTATTCGTAATCTGTTTCATGGCGTGTTGTGGTCGGAATTGGCGGCAGAACAGAGCATACTCCTACCGACCCAGTCAACCTCCAGACCGCGTGATCCGGTCAGTCCAGGGGACAGAGTCCGATTCAACGGAGTCCCAAGCTGCCTGCAATCAGAGGCGAGATCGACGAAAGTGTGTCCCCTCGCAGAGACCGCTTCGCGCGTGCTCAGCGCTGTCTGTCGGCTGCGCGCTCTGCGGTTTGATCGAGCGCGGTTGGCACATCTGCGCTATCGGTAACGTTCTGTCCCGATCGATCCGGAGCAGCATCTGGCTGTTGCGATTGTTTGGCAGCGACGACGGTTTGCCACCACTGTTCGCCGCAGCGGGCATTCCATTCGGACGCACTGCGGCAGCGTCCCAAGGCCGCATCCAACTCACTCGCACTGTCGTAGCGTTCGTCGGGTTTTTTGGACAAGCAGCGCAGGACCACGTCATCGAGATCGGGCGGAATCGTGCCGAGTTCTTTTGATGGGCGCCGTGGCTTGGAATTCTTGTGGGCATTGAGCATCGCAGCGAAGCTTCCGGCGTCATACGGCGGTCGTCCAGTGAGTGCAAAGAACGCCACAGCCCCCAAGCAGTAGATGTCACAGCGGGCATCCACCGCAGCACCACGGGCCTGTTCTGGAGACATATACGCTGGTGTTCCGAGGACGTGCCCCGCCATGGTGATGTGCGCATCGTCCGTTTCTGGTTCTTCGGCAGTGAGCACTGGCTCTATGTCTCCGGACTGCTTGGCGGCTCGACCATGGTATGCGACCAGTCCAAAGTCGAGGAGCTTCACTACGTCATATTCTCCTCCTCGCTCAGTCACGTAGATATTGGCCGGCTTGATGTCACGGTGGATCAGCCCTCGTCCATGCGCTTCGCGAAGAGCCCGACAGACCTGGCGCAGCAGATAGATTACGCGTCCTGGAGGGAGTGGACCATGCCGACGGACGAGCGTATCCAGGCTCGACCCCGGCAGGTACTCCATCGCATAGTACAACGTACCTTCCTCTGTACGTCCGAAGTCATAGATCTCGATGGTGTTGGGATGACTCAGCTGTGCAGTTGCCTGAACCTCGCGCTCGAATCGAGCCAACGTCACAGGGCTCCCAACCCGGCTCGCTCGGATGATCTTCACCGCACAAGGCCTACGCAGCAACCGATGCTGGGCCAGGTAGACCTCTCCCATTCCTCCCTTTCCTAGCTGCTGCTTGAGAACGTAGGGACCGACTTCTCGTGCTTCTTGGGCTTGTTCCCGCAAGACCGTCAGCTTGTAGCAGCCGTACAGTCCTATCGCGGCAAACACTCCTAGATTGTAGAAAACGATGAACATGAAGTTGGGCAGTTGAGGACGCAGTGCCGGAAACAGAAGGCCTGCGCGGACCAGACAACTTTCGGCGGAAAGAAGGATGACGAGCTGCACAAAAAGACAACGACGCCAGGTATTGGGAATCAAGACACCGTATCCAACGGCCGCGATTCCAAAGCTGACATACAGCATTCCTCCGAGGCCACGGTAGGCGCGGTCCATCACCAGTTGACCGGACGGAGACAGCGCCCAGATTTTTTGTGCCAGTGCATCCTCTGTGCTTTGTGGCAGTGGTCCGGCGAGTGCAACCCCACGATCAAACCAGTCAAAACCGATGAGCATCAGCACGGAGATGACCACACCGAGAAGGACTGTCTCGACTTGTCGAAGTCGCGACATCGATGTCTTTGGATGGCGATGAAGCAACGCAAAAGTCGCCATGAACAGCAGCATCGAACAGAGCAAGAATCCCTGCAGGAGCAGGGAGCCTTTGGCTCTTGCAATTGGGTCGATGAAGTGACGGAGTGAAAAGGTTGCGAACCCAACCACTCCGATGAGGGCGCCGACTCGCATCCGAAAGTGAAGGAGCTGTCGAAGGGGCTCGCTCTGGCTCATGTTGCGGTCGGAGCCGAACACCATGTGCGCACCAGCGATTCGATGAGACCCAGAGTGACTCGGTGGAGTCCGTCTCTGTTTTTCCATCGCCTTCTTGGTATCTGACGGTGGAGACTGCAACATAGACAATCAACTACATGTTAGCCCAAGAAACGTGGGCAGTGTTGGCTATTGAGAGGAGTCGCGGGTCGTCCCCCCACGACCCGTGGCGGAATATCGAATTTGACCGCACTCGTCCTTGCAATGGCAATGCTGCGGACCAACGGGCAGGCACGACGGTTCCGCGTGATACCAACCAGCCTGTTTGATGTCTCGATTCGTCAACGCATGGTCAAGCCAACGACCGTTTGTGCATCCAGCGACTGCGCACGCACAAGGATCGGGGGCAGCGGACGCGCTTCCGATGGGAATCAAACCATGGACACCAGGACTCCCCACGTCCAGGGTTGGGTGAAGCTGTACAGGTCCTAGATCGCCCCGGCCCTGTCGCTTGTGGTCATCATGAAGCGGTGCCGCTGGCCGAGTCCACGTACTTTAGGAGTGATTCATAGCGCTTCACGCGCGCTTCATCGTGCTCGCGCAGCTTGGCCAGAATCTCGTCTGTCTCATGCAGTTCGAGGAGAAGGTTTTCGATGAGATC
>CAYTGC010000708.1:0-2617 GCA_964437195.1 uncultured Myxococcales bacterium
CGGGTAGTCGGTGAAGCCCTTCTCACCGCCGCCGTACATGGTCGCCCGATCGGGCTGCGCGAGTGCCGCCCCCTTGGCAAAGCGCGTCACCAGATCAGGATTGGCGACATACGGCGCACCAAAGGACACCAGCTGCGCGCGCCCCTCTTTCAGCACTTGCTCGGCGCGGTCGCGATCGTAGCCGCCGTTGGTGATCAGCGTACCTCGATACAGCGGTCCAAACGTCGCCAGTGCATCCTTGGGCCAGCTCGGAAACTTGTCGAGCGGAAACAGCCCTTGCATCAGGTGCAGATACGCCAGCGGCAGCTCATTGAGTCGCGTGATCAGATGTCCGAACAGCGCCCGCGGATCGGAGTCCATCATTCCGTTAAAGGGAATCGTTGGAGACAGCTTGATTCCGACCCGCTCGGAACCCCACTCCGCGACCAGACCTTCCATAACTTCCAGTACGAAGCGGCAGCGATTTTCGACCGAGCCTCCGTACTCGTCAGTCCGCTGATTGGCGCCATCGACCAAGAACTGATTCGGTAGATAGCCAAACGCTCCGTGAAGCTCCACGCCGTCGAAGCCGGCCTGCTTGGCATGACGCGCGGCACTGCGGAAGTCTCCGACCGTGGCCCGGACTTCCTCGGTTGAGAGCGCTCGCGGCGTTTCATATTCCTTCATTCCGCTCGCGGTAAAGTGCAGCTGGCCTTCGATGCGGATCGCTGATGGGGCGACCGGCAGCACGCCACCACGCACCAGCGAGTGTCCGACGCGACCGGTGTGCCACAGCTGCGCAAAGATTCGGCCACCTGCGGCATGAACAGCATCGGTCACACTGCGCCAGGTTGCGACTTGCTCTTCATCGAACAGACCGGGCGTAAGCGGACTCCCAATCGCATCGCGCGAGACATTGGTCGCTTCCGTAACAATCAGTCCCGCCGAGGCTCGCTGGGTGTAGTACCGCACATGCAGCGGCCCAACACGGCCCTGCTGATCGGCACGACTGCGCGTCATCGGCGCCATCACCACCCGGTTCGCAAGCTTCAAGGAGCCGATCTGAAATGATTCAAGGAGCTTCATAGGATTCTCTCTTTCGCTGAATAGCGGAGCACTCTGTGCCGTCGCTGTGAGCGTGCTTTTTGCTAGCGCGCAATCGAGCCCATGCGGCCGCTGCGGTAGTCGTCAATGGCTTGCTGAATTTCAGCGGTGGTATTCATCACAAACGGTCCGTACTGCACCACCGGCTCGCGCAGCGGCACTCCGGAAAGGAGCAGGGCCTGGGCGTGTCCTGCGGCGGAAAAGTCAACGGCATCGCCGTCTCCCAGCACGGCCAGCTGACCATCTGCAACCTCACGATCACCAACCCGCACTGCGCCTTCAAACACATAGACATAGGCCGCATGCTCGCGCGGCAGAGGCACAGAGACCGTCGCTCCCGCCAAGAACGTCCAGTGCTGATAGCTGATCGGAGTCCGCGTCTCGATCACCGCCCGCACGCCCAGCGCTTCCCCGGCCACCACCTTGACCTTGGCCAGTCCGTCGGCAGTCTGCGCCTCGGGAATGCGAGTGCGCGGGATCTCTTGGTAACGCGGCGCGATCATCTTGTCACGCGCCGGCAGATTCACCCAGATCTGGAACCCGTGCATCCGTCCGCCCCGCTGCTGAAGCTCTCGGGAGGGCATCTCGGAGTGTACGATTCCGCGACCAGCGGTCATCCACTGCACATCCCCCGGACCCAGTCGCCCACGATGTCCCGCCGAGTCTTCATGCTCCGCTTCCCCCGCGAGCACATAGGTGACGGTCTCAAAGCCCCGGTGTGGATGATCAGGAGCGCCAACCGCCTTACCAGCCTCGTAGTCGATGGGCCCCATCTCATCGAGCAAGAGGAACGGATCGGCCTGTGGGAATCCGCGCGTAGGGAAGGGACGCCGTACGATGAAGCCCCCTCCTTCGCTCTGCCGGTGAGAAGTCACAAGCTTTTTAACCTGACGCTGGGACATGTCCTTTTCCCTTCTGGCCCACGAGCCTTCCCCGCAAAGTGAAGGCATAGTGAGTCCTTCGCTCCACCTACGCAAGCAGTGGAGTCTGCGACGCATCGTCCTGCGGACGACAGTCCTAGGTTTCGTCTACCGATTCGCTCAGCTGCTGCTCCGCAGTCAGACCGAGCTTCTTCATCAGCACGATCAGCGTCTCCCGTTCCTCTTTCGAGAGACCGCTGGCGGCGCGATCCATGGCGAGCTTGTGGTGCGCAAACACTTCACTTATCTGCGCCTTCCCTAGCTTGGTCAAAGAGACCAGGCGACTGCGCCGATCCTCAGAATCCGAGCTGCGACAGACAAAGCCACGCGCCTCGAGCCGATCGACTGCGGTGGTAATCGCGCCACTGGTCAGCTCGATGCGCCGACCAATGGCACTCACCGACTGTTCCCCGCGATGGAGCAGTAGCTCCATGATCGCAAAGTCCGAAAAACACATATTGAGCGCTTCGATGCTCTGCCGGGCATGCCGGGCCAGCGTGCGGTGAGCCTTCATCAGGATCAGCCACAGGTGCGTCCCCGAGCTATCAGCCGCCTTGGGTGGAGAGTTCGCGCTCACAGCACTTATCTTTGCATCAAGTGACTTGATGTCAAGG
>CAYTGC010000709.1:0-2611 GCA_964437195.1 uncultured Myxococcales bacterium
GCATGTCACTGCGAAAAGACACCGTCTCCCTCCTCCGAAGAGCCATGGATACTTCGACCCTCGTCCTCTTGAGCTTGTCGCTCCTCCTTCTGTTCCTGCTGTACTGGAAGTCACCGGCTTCGGCTGCTCAAGGGCTTAGGAACACCGGCCTTCTGCTGATCGAAGTAGGTCCGCGGATCGTCGCTGCGCTGCTTCTGGTTGGGCTCATGCAGGTCATCATTCCGCAGGACACGCTGGCTCGCTGGATAGGGCAAGATTCCGGACTGCGCGGAATTTTGATTGGAGCAGGATTGGGAACGGTGACGCCCGGCGGCCCGATCACACATTTTCCGCTCGTTACTGCACTCTACAAAGCAGGGGTCGGAGTCGGTCCTCTGGTTGCTTATCTGTCGGCTTGGTCGCTGCTCAGTCTGCAAAGAATTCTGATGTGGGAGCTGCCGTTCCTCGGCCCCAAAGTCGTCGCCGTGCGCGTTTTCGTCAGTCTGCTTTTTCCGATGATAGCCGGCTGGCTGGCGCAGCAGACCTGGGCGCGGCTGAGACTGTAAGCAGGGCAGTCTGTCATCAACGGACAGATGGCCATGCATCTGACCTACGCTGGATCGTGAAGAGCCGGAATTTCTTAGCGCGCATTTAGGGCCAAGGTAATCGGATTTGCTAGAGTGCCGTCATGCAGCCCGTCACCGTGGACCATGGTCTTCCTCCGTCGCTTGCTCGCTGGGCGCTGTGGGTACATTCGCGTCGCAATCGCCTGCGTTTTCTCGAGGAGATGGCGCGCGCCGGCGACTTCGTCCGAGTTGAGATCGGCCCCTCGGTCATCTACTACCTGCTTGCCCCCGAGCTCATCAAGGAGCTGCTTGTCACCCAAGCGCGCAAGGTCGAAAAGGGCCTGGCGCTGCAGCGTGCCCGTCGGGCCCTTGGTGAGGGGCTGCTCACCAGCGAGGGCGAGATGCACCAGCGCCAGCGTCGCCTCGTCCAGCCGGCCTTTGCTCGCCAGCGGCTCCTTGGCTGCGGCCGCTCCATGGTCGAGCTCGCGGCCCGCTACCGCGACGGCCTGCGCGATGGCGACGAGCGCGACATGCATCGCGAGCTGATGCGGTTGACGCTCGGCATCGTCGGCAAGACGCTGTTCGACAGCGACGTCGAAAGAGACTCGGCGGAGGTCGGGCGGGCGCTCGACGCCTTCGTCGGCTCGTTCTTGTTCCTGGTCCTGCCCGGCTTCAACCTCCTTGAGAAGCTGCCGCTACCACCGGTGCGCCGGATCGCCAGCGCGCGAAAGAGCCTCGAAGCGGTCATCTACCGCCTGATCGCTGAGCGGCGGCAGAGCGGTCGTGACCACGGCGATCTGTTATCGATGCTGATGGCCGCGACCGATACCGAGACCGAGTCCGATGGCGGAAAGATGAGCGACGCCCAGTTGCGCGACGAGTGCATCACTCTGCTCCTGGCCGGGCACGAGACGACGGCCAACGCGCTGACCTGGACGCTCTACCTCTTGTCGCAGCACCCGGCCGTCGAGAGCCGATTGCTTTCGGTGCTCGATGAGGTGCTCGGGGAGCGTCTGCCAACGGTGGCCGACCTACCTCGGCTCGGCTACGTCGAGCAGGTCTTCGCCGAGGCGCTGCGCCTCTACCCGCCCGTTTATACGTTGCCGCGGCTCATCGTCGAACCGGTCGAGCTCGACGGCTACACGATGGAGCCAGGGGCGCTCGCTGTGGTCCCGATCTGGGCGATTCACCGCCACCCGCGATACTACCCCGAGCCCCTGCGCTTCGACCCCGATCGCTTCACCGCCGAAACGCGCGCTGCCCGCCCGCGCTATACGTACCTTCCCTTTTCCCACGGCCCGCGCAACTGCGTCGGCGAGCACTTCGCCTGGATGGAGGGGGTGCTGCTGCTCTCGACGCTGCTCCAGCGCTTCCAGTTTCGGTTGCTCCCCGGCCAGCGGGTCGAGCCGGTCGCCCAGCTCACTTTGCGCCCAAAGTACGGGATGCGCATGCGCGTCAGCGCCCGTCGGTAAAAATAGGGCATCGAGGTTCTCGTTTCGTTCGCACTCCATCCTGATGAAACTCTACCGCAGGGACTACGGCGCGTGCAGCTCGAGCAACTGGACGGCCCGATCGGCCAGATGGAGAACATCGAGGTCGACCCTGCCGAAGCGGTCCACGAAGTGCGCAAGTTGATAAAGCGCATGCGCACGACGCTGCCCCTTCCCTCTGACGCTGCGCCAGCATGCGCATCACCAGGTCGGCCAACCCGTCAGGAATATTGGCGCGCAGACGCTGCCCGAAGAGCGCAGAGCTATTGATCTGCTTGACCGCTTGCGACACCACGCTTTCCTCATTCGGTCCGAACGGCAGGCTGCCGGTCTGGCACAAGTAGAGCGTCGCCCGGACGCTATAGATATCGGCGCGACCATTCGTCGGCCTACCGAGCAGGCGCTCAGGGGCCATGTACTGCGGCGTTCCGATGAGGTTCCCACCGCTCGCGATCTTCCCCTGCTCGCCGCCCTCGATGAGCACGGCTCGTCGACTGTCTGAGTCTGAGGTGAGGTTCAAACCCGCAGGAATTCCTCTTGGGGGCTTAGGTGGAGCTTGGGGTGGAGTCGTTTGTG
>CAYTGC010000710.1:0-2609 GCA_964437195.1 uncultured Myxococcales bacterium
TCACCGACACGCCGTCCGCCGACTCCGCGAGCAGCACGTTGGCTGGCTTCAAGTCTGTCAACACATTTTCTTTATTTCCGTCGGTGAATTGTCAATTACAGGCTCAAAATTCATGACACATCGTAGGGAAATATAGTGCTACTTAGTACATTTCTGAGTACCAAGCCTTGTGCTTCAGGATGAATCGGCGATCGGACTAAGACGAGGATTGGTCCGGCCAGAATGCCGGATGAAACGATCCAGGAACGCGGGTAGAGCAGCCCAGGCGATAATGGCGGGTTAGACGGCGTGGTTTTCCGCTGTTCGATTGACAAACTCTGGCATCACACGAGGCATCGAGAGAATCGCCCGCACCGTCGCCTGCAAATCGCCACCTCGACGCTTCGGGGTGATGACGAACATCCGAGTGTGGCTTACGCATTCGGGGGGGCATGAGGTATCGCAGGGATACTCAATCCCGTAGCCTTTGGGCAGTAGCTCATACTGCCACTCGTTACTATCGCACAGGATCCGAAGCTCATCGGGGCGCCCCCAGCGCATATTGGGCTCTGCGGTCACGATGTATCGACCTGCTGCGTCTATCCAGAGGAGGGCATGGTCGAAAGACCCAGGAGCAGAAGAGGCACCATAGACCGCCATATCGGCTCGGGACGCTCGAAGGTCGGTCGCATCCATAAAGGACACCATCCGTTGCGCAATGGCCAATCGGTTCCGCAAATTCCGTTCGCCACGGTCCATCATCACCAACGTTGCTTCGTGCTTGGACTGACTACGCCTAGCTTGGAGTTCCCAGTAGACCCCCTTCTGCTTCCCATAGTGGGTCGCAGGATGCTTTGAGCGTAGCCGCGTGGTCAGCTCCGTCTTGGTATCGAGCGCGATACCGCATAGATGCAGCGTATACGGATACCGTTCACTGATTCGTTTCGGGCCTGCGCTCTGTTCCACATCTCGCGCCAGCAGGGACCAATTCTTATAGCCTTCCTGCTGAGCGACAAGATCAAGTGCCTGGCTACGTGTAAGTTCCCGGCGCTCACGCTCCAGACGCTTGGCTCTCCGCTTGAGACTATCGACGAACCCCTGGCTGATGATTCTACCCATGACCAATCTCCATATTTAGCCGTGAGTGACGGCCCTCTCCCACAAGAACCCACCTAACGGCTTCAGGAAATCGTCAGGCTAGATCGACTCGAATGCTTGCCGACAGCGGCTTCGCGACGTGGGAGCGCAGGCAGGCATGGGCTGCCAATGGCGGCACCATACCTTTGCCTACCGGCTGGTCAAGTTGAAAGTAGATTCCGTCGCTGGATGTGCTGAAGAGACACCACCATGGTGTCTGCATGACGATGTGCTCTTGTTTTCAGCGTCGATGTAGCAACTCCATGGGGTCGCTTTCCCGAAAGATGCGAGTCGTTCGATTCCTACCCCCGCCCTTTCGCCGCCACTCGACGATGCCACTCTGCTTCGATGACGGACAGGATGGCGCTGTTGAGGTTCACGCCGAGCTGCTTGGCGATGTCGCGCAGCATCTTGTCGAAGTGTTTCGGGATACGGAGCGTCCGACGGATGCGCTCGTCCATGCTGACAACTGACTTGGGCCGAACAGTAGCCGTGGCTGGCGCGGGCTTGGGCGCACGGCTTTTGCGAGGGGCTGGCGCTGCCCGCTGGGGAACCGGCGCTGCGTACTCGGGAATCTCGACAGACTGCGCAGTGGTGGGAGTCGGTCGGATCGCCTTCGCTTGCTTGGCAAACTCGGGAGCACTGACAGAGAGTGGGACCGCTGGGCTTCTTGGCTGAGCGGGTGGCGGCTTGCTCGGACTGCTCTGCGTGGGCGCAGGCACTCGCACACGCGGCTCGACGGACACTGTCGCAGGCCGGTCAATCTGGGGTACGATGACACTTTCTGGTCCCGGCGCGGGCATGGCTGGGCGACGCGCTGGGACATCCGAAGCACCCTGCTTCGCTGGCAGTTCGTTCGTCGGTAGCGGAGACGGGACAGACGCGGTTCCGAGATTGGAAATCCCAGGTGCAGTCGCGTCCGGGGCCGGAGCTTGTGGAATCGGCTCATCAAACAGTCCCGCCATGTTTGGCGTTGGCAGGTAGGACAGCTTTTTGCCCGCTTTCTGCATGCCTACCGTCCTTTGGCCCCGAGACCGACGAGGCTCAGCACACCAGCACAGAACTTCCGCATCGCGACATCACCGGCAGTGTTCTTACCATTCGGAATGAGCCACGTCGGACGACGATATTCCGCAGAGCGTTGGATCACTGCCGTGTCGGGGATCGGGTCAGGCCACAGCCTCAGCTTGGGAACCATGCCCAGCGCTTCACGAACTGCATTGACCAGCAGGTGAAGCAGCTCCTGATCAGCTAGCGGAGCTACCGCTTCGAGCTTTAACCACCCATGGAACGCCAGCGACCTGGCGACTGGGTTTACGCGGAAGAGTACCACCCGAGGCTCTTGCTGCTGTACCAGCGCACCCGCGACACCTTCGACGAGGCGTGACCGAAACTAGCAACCTGTACCCATCGCCAGGTTCACTGTTACCCCCTTGATGTCAATCTCAGTTACCTGACTCATCAAGAAGCGCTCGGCCCACTCAAGGAGTGTG
>CAYTGC010000711.1:0-2607 GCA_964437195.1 uncultured Myxococcales bacterium
AAAAGCGACCACCGCGGTCATCAAAGAGGCGGAAGAGGTCACAGAGATCGGCGTCGATGAAACCAAGGCGCTGACGGAGACAGCCAAGAAGAGCTACGCGACGACCATCAAAGAGGGGGAAGCGGCCTATCGCAAGACGCTGACGACGGTGCAAGCGGGGATCGATGCCGCAAAAGAGGCGGCGCTGAAGGCCGCAGCCGATGCGTGGATCAAAAAATACAGCGGCTTCCTGAAGAAGTTCCGCAGCAACCTTGATGCGCTGGCTGGTGATGACACTGCGGTGGCGATTGTCGATCGCTTGGCCAAGGCCGCCTCCGAGAAGCGGCTGGATGACCAGGCACGCGCTGACCTGCTGTGGATCGGTGAGCGCCTGGGACTCTTGGAATGGAAGCCTAACTCGATCGTGCCGGGTAGCTCGGGCGGCGCCGCGAAGTCTTCCTGGGGCCTGATGGTCGCTGGCGGCGGAGCCTATGTCGCGGGGGCCGAAGGTTCCGTGGGCTTCGTC
Source organism: uncultured Myxococcales bacterium (assembly GCA_964437195.1). Taxonomy (GTDB): domain Bacteria; phylum Myxococcota_A; class Polyangia; order Palsa-1104; family JAEUJZ01; genus JAEUKA01. The sequence goes on from CAYTGC010000711.1 coordinate 506, forward strand.
GCCAACTGCTACAAGGAAGCGGATCAGCGCTACGGGGCCGGTCTGGCGCTATCGCTGGGGGGTGTGCTGGGAGCCGCGTTTGGCGGTTCGGTCGACATCACGTTCTTTTGGCAGCCGGGTGGTGTCAACGAAGCCGAAGGGGGTTCGATCGGCGTGGGCATAGAAGCCGCGGCCGGTGGGGCTGGCGGCACGCTCGGCGTGCAGTGGAGCGTATCCGAAGGCATGAAAGGCGCGTCGGCGGGCATCCCAGGCTTCTATCTGGGCTGGGCCGGCGGCGTGAAAGTCAAAGCCGGGGCTCTGCAGGGAGGATACACGTTCGTGCCGGTGAAGTCGGTCAAGTAGCCTTCCGCGGCTGGTTGTCATGCTGCGACTCTGCATTCCGCTTTGGCTTGCGCTGTGCCTGATGGGCTTGGGAAGCGTCGGCTGCACGCAGCGCGACGACCAGCGCCAGCGGGTGTTTGGGGCCCAGCTGAGTCGAAGCCGCGTCTCGGATCGGTTCCAGGTCGCTGTGCCGGTGCATTCCCGTTCCATCGCGATTGTGGTCCGCGGCGAGCCGGATGTTCTATACGCGCTCGCCTCGTTCCAGGTTGGTGGAAGCGAGCTTGTCGACATTCCCCCAGAAGCGCTGGCCGACCGGCTGCAAGCAGCCTACTTCGAGGAGGGAACCGCACAGCCATCCCGCGTTCCCCTGCAGTTTGCGCGGCTTGGCTGTTTCAACTTCGTCTATCCCTATGCGCCCGGTCAGCCGCTGCCGGCGGGTCCGCTGCAGTTCCGAATTGCCGCCAGTCGCGTGTCCAGCGATGCGCAGATCGCGGTCCTGATGCCGGAGGAGGATGGCGCAAACGTCCTTCACATCCAGCTAGTGCGGGTCAGCGAGCAAGCGAGCCTCGATTCGTCTTCCGCACACGCCCTCGCGCAGCCGGCGCAGGCGATCTTTGCACAGGCGGGAATTGTGCTGCAGATCGATTCGGTGATGCGGCTGCGCGGAACGGGTCTTTCGTCGCTGCCCGGCCTGGCCGAGCCATGGGAGTCACCGTCGGGGCCCCTGGCGCGACTGGCCCAGCTTGGACAGGCCCAGCACGAGGGCACAGGGTTACCGGTCTATGTTGTGGATGACCTGCCCACGGGACGGGATGGCGTCAGCCTGGGATTGCCGGGACCGCCGCAGCCACGCGGCCCCTATTGGGGCGTCGTGGTGCGGAGCGCCGCGCCGTCGGTACTAGGTCGTTCGCTGGCCCACGAGGTCGCGCATTTTCTCGGGCTACGCCACGTGCGCACCGTCACTCCATCGGGTCAGATCATGACCGACGGCATCGACGATACCGAGCCCAACGGCACGAACCTGATGGAGCACGGCGACCGGCTAACTCCGGGTCAGATCTACACCCTGTTGCGCAGTCCACTGCTTCAGACCCGCTAGGGTCCCCGAGACTAGAAGCCATCTCACAAACCTACTGCGGGCCCAATCCAGCCGGCTGTCTGTCCTCACGGCCCCAAGGCCGCTCCGGGCGGGGATCCGTCCGCCTTGGGCTCCTCGCTACGGTTTGTGAGATGGCTTGTAGAACCAAGTCGGCGGAGTCCACCGTGCCCGGTCGCTGGCTGGCGGTAGCCCGCGCCCCTTGTCCAAGCGCCTGGCATCGGCACGATGCCCTGCGCAGAGACCCGCGGCGCAAGGCCGGCTCGAAGCGCTGGCCGGTCTCTGTTGTGTGCTGTGACAGAAGCTGCGCGGTCTCCTCGGCGGTGAAGTTGCGCAGGGTCAGCAACTCGACCTGGACGTCAAACGAGCTGGGCGCAGCACGCCCGGCAGACGGGCCGGCGGCCGCAACATGTAATGATCCGCGGCGCGGTAGGGACCCGCGGTGTTGAAGAAACGAGGTGCGGTTTGGACCGAGCCCGGCAGCGAAAGGGGCGGCATCGCAATGACCGGGCCCCGCCGCGGCAAGCCCACAACCAGCGCCTCAGAATGGGGTGGCCCTGCCCTCCCCTGCGCTCCCCGGCCCGTCGAGCGCCCTGCGCCATGGACCACATTTGGACCACGGCCCTACCCCGCTTTGGGGTACACCGTCGCTGTGACGGCATAGTCCATGGGAACATCCGCTTCC
>CAYTGC010000712.1:0-2604 GCA_964437195.1 uncultured Myxococcales bacterium
TCATTCAAGAAGTCAACGTCATCACCGGCGGTTATCAGGCCGAATACGGTCGCGCTACCGGTGGTGTCGTCAACATCGCAACCAAGAGCGGTGGCAACGAGTTCAAGGGCTCGGTGTTCGGCTCGTTCCAGCCATTCCAGCTGCGTCCGCAAGGCGTTGCTCGTCTGGGCGAAGCGCTCATCACCCGCGGTCGAACCAACCTGCTGTATGACTTTGGCTTCGAGCTCGGTGGACCGATCGTCAAGGATCGGATTTGGTTCTACCTCGGCTTTGCACCGACGTTCACCGAGAACGTGACGCAGCGTCAAGCGCGTGCACTGTCCTTCGATATGGCGACTGGACGGGCGTCTGTCGATCCGGACTTCCAGTGCCCGTCGTACCTGGCGAACTCGCTGCTCTGCGATGGCCCGAAGACTCTCGCGCTGCGCACCGACGAGATCAACTACTCCCAGGAAGTGAACAGCATCAACCGGCTGTTCAACGGCATTGCCAAGCTCCAGTTCAACCTGAACCCGGATCACAACATCCAGCTGACGTATATCGCGTCGCCGCGGACCGGCAACTTCTACGGAGCCACCCGCGCGGTCGATTTGTCGTCGCTGCGTGCGTCGAACACCGATCAGGTTCACGACGGCATCTTCCACTACATCGGCAAGCTGTTTGATCGCAAGCTGCAGCTCGACGTCCTGTACGGCTACCACTACCAGGGCAGCCGGACCAATCCTGAGCAGCCGACGATCCCGAGCATCTCGTGGGCGGCAGCGCAGACCGATCCGTTCACGCTCGCGGACTTCGAAGACGTGGGTGCTTGCCGTCGCCAGATGCGGACGGATGCGATGGGCCGCTCGGTGCTGTTCAACCCGTGCCCGCTCACTGGCTACACCCGCGGTTACGGCCAGTACAGCGACAGCTTGCTGCAGCGCCACCAGCTGATTGCCTCGGCGACGTACTTCCTGCACATGACGTCGGCGTGGAACCCGCTGCGTGGTATTCACGCGCTCAAGGTTGGCTTCGAGTTCGAGTATCTCGACAGCTACAACAACCGGACCTATACGGGCACCGATCTCGATCCGAACGATCCGACGAGCGGTCACCGCGCGTACAGCCAGCAGCCCGACGGCACGATCCAGATCGCTCGCGAGTACGCCAAGCAGAACCTCGAGACGAAGCAGATCGAGCACCTGAACAACTTCGTCGGTCGCTCGTATACGCAGAACTTCGCTGCGTACCTGCGTGACTCGTGGAACATCGGCTGGGCGCCTGGTCTGGTGCTCAACGCCGGTGTGCGCTGGGAAGGCCAGGAGCTGTACGGCTCCGACGGCAAGCGCTACGTGGACATCAAGGACAACTGGGCACCTCGTATCGGTGCCGTCTATGACTTCACGCAGCTTACGTCGCGGCCCGGTCGGTCGAAGATCTTCTTCAACTACGGTCGCTTCTATCAGTCGATTCCGCTCGACATCAACGACCGTCAGCTGACCGCCGAAGGTATGTACTCGTCGGCATTCGTGCCGGGCACCAACTGTGACCGTGTCACGCTGCAACCGGGTGGACGGGCTGTTCCGGTTCCGTCGGCAGGCTGCAAGTTCATCACGCCGGATGACCCGGGTGTTGTGAACGGCGGTCGCGCGCCGCTGATCGCTCCGGGCATCAAAGGCCAGTACATCAACGAAATCACGCTCGGCGTGAACTACGACGTCGGCCTCGATATCGTCCTCGGCGTAAGCTACATCCACCGCGACCTCGGCAACATCGTCGAAGACATGTCGCCAGACGGTGGCACGACCTACCTTCTTGCGAACCCCGGCATTGCTGCTGATCCGAACGTGATCGCGCAGCTTCAGTCGGAAGTCGACCGCTTGAAGGGTCCGGGGACGGCCATGAACGCGAAGGTCGAAGACCAGCTCGCGTATCAGGATGCGGTGGCGCTGCTCGGTGCGTACAAGCTGGTTGGCTCGGTGTTCCCGAAGGCCCGCCGCAACTACGACGCACTGGTGCTGACGCTCAACAAGCGGCTGTCGAACCGGTTCTCGATCATCTCGAGCTACACCTACTCGCGTACGATCGGCAACTACCCCGGCACGTTCTCGTCGTCGAACGGCCAGCTTGACCCGAACATCTCGTCGCAGTTCGACTTGATCGACCTTCTGGCGAACCGCAACGGTCCGCTGCCCACCGACCGTCCGCACAACTTCAAGGCGACGGCGTTCTACGACCAGCCGCTGTTTGGCGACAAGGGCAAGCTGACCATCGGTGTGACCTTCACGGCGACCAGCGGTCGTCCGATCGAAGTCCTCGGTCGGCACCCATACTACGGACGTCGCGAAGTCTACATCCTGCCGCGTGGATCGGGTGGCCGTACTCCGACGGTGACGCAGTTCGACTTGCACGTTGGCTACGATCACAAGCTGACCCAGACGGTGGGCATGAACCTGTTTGTTGACGTCGTCAACCTGTTCAACCAGCAGGAAGTCACCAACGTCGACGATGAGTTCACCGCCACCACGGTGTCGCCGATCGTCAACGGCCAGCTGACCGACCTCCGCCATCTCAAGGCGAACAACGGCACGCTGCCGACGTTCAACTCGAACTACGGCCAGCCGA
>CAYTGC010000713.1:0-2603 GCA_964437195.1 uncultured Myxococcales bacterium
GGCCTCGACGTGAAGACTACCGACAGCAACAGCGATGGCTCGGGCGTTCTGTCGAACCAGGATGAGTATTTGGTCAACCACCTCTACTTCGGAGTGGGTTTGACACTGATGCTCCCACCTGGCGCGAAGATCTCTCGATAGACCCAGCGCAAGCCCGATCTTGAAAGAGCCCAGGAGGTTTTGCCTCTTGGGCTTTTTCTTTTTCCAAGCCGTGACTCCGCTTCCAAGTTATCGCATCTTGTTCGCATGTCAGTCGCGCCGTCTTCGGTCCCCTTGCTCAGGCCGTTCATCGGTGGTCGCTTCGTCGACACAGGCTCTGTTCGTGAGTTGCACGCCCCGTACGATGGACATCTGCTCGCTCGCGTACATGAGTGCGGCCCGCGCGAAGTGGACAGTGCGCTAAGCCACGCCGCCAACGCATTCCATGAGACACGCCGACTCACAACGGACAGGCGGGCAGCGATCTGTCAGAGCATTTCTCGCGCGCTGACGGCTGATGTCGAAAGGTTCGCGCTCGCAATCTGTGACGATGCAGGCAAGCCGATCGCAGACGCGCGGGCAGAGGTGCAAAGAGCCGCGCTCTGTTTTGAACTCGCCGCCGCTGAAGTACTGACGACGTCGGGAGAAGGCCAAGTGCTGCCCATGGATCTCGCCCCGATCGGCTACGGACGCACCGGCATCTTGCGACGCTTTCCGATAGGCCCCATCGCTGCGATCAGTCCGTTCAACTTTCCGCTGAACCTCGCTGTGCACAAAGTCGCGCCCGCGATTGCCGCCGGTTGCCCGATCGTGCTCAAGCCAGCTTCGCAGACACCAACCGTGGCACTGTTGCTGGCAGACATCGTCGACCGAGCCGGTTGGCCAAGCGGCGCATTCCAGGTCATACCCGCTTCGCGGACTGCTGCCGATCTACTGGTCACTGACGATCGATGCAAGCTGCTGACCTTCACCGGTTCAGCGCCGGTGGGCTGGGACATGAAGGCTCGCGCTGGCAAAAAGAAAGTAACGCTCGAACTCGGTGGCAATGCGGCGGTGATCCTGGATGACACGGTGAGCGAGCGCGATCTGTCCGCGATCATTCCCAAGCTGATCTACGGCGCCTATTCGTATTCGGGGCAAAAATGCATCAGCATCCAGCGGATCTACGTGGTGGGTCGCAGCGACGACCGTCTGTATCGTTCGCTTTGTGACGAGATGGCAGAAGCCACACGAGCGATTCGATGTGGCGATCCTCGTGATCCGGCGGTGCTTGTCGGTCCAATGATCGATGAAAACAACGCACGCCGCGTCGAGTCCTGGGTGGAAGAAGCCCAGCAGCTTGGAGCCAGGAAGCTGCATGGGAACAAGCGACAGGGCACGTTCGTACCACCCACCCTGCTCTGTGATGTCCCGGCTCAAGCCAAAGTCATTCGAGAGGAAGTCTTCGGCCCGGTCGCCAGCATCGATCGGGTTCCAAGCTTTGAGGCAGCGCTTGCCGCGGTGAACGACTCGCGGTTCGGTCTTCAGGCGGCGGTCTTCACCAACGATCTAGGGCATGCCTTGGCAGCGCACGAAGCCCTGGAAGTTGGCGCAGTCATCCTCAACGAAGCGCCGAGCTTCCGCGTCGACCACATGCCATACGGCGGCGTCAAGGACTCGGGACTGGGCCGCGAAGGCATCCGCACCGCGATTGTCGACATGACCGAGCCGCGCCTGCTCGTCACGGGGGCGCTTGCACAACACCGCTAACGGGAAACGAGATCTTCGCTTATGAGTGAGCAGAACGCGCGCATTCTCGACGGAAAGTCCATCGCCCATAAGGTCCGCACCGAAGTAGCGGGTGAGGTGCAACAGCTTGCGCAGCAGGGCATCGCGCCCGGCTTGGCGGTGATTCTCGTCGGAGATGATCCGGCGTCGCAGGTCTACGTCCGCAACAAGGGCCGCGCGTGCCACGAGGTCGGCATCGCGGTGTTCGATCATCACTTGCCGCACTCGACGACCAAGGACGAGCTTGTGGCGGTGATTCGCTCGCTGAACGACGACCCCAAAGTACACGGAATCCTGCTCCAGTTGCCGATCCCGGCCTCTCTTCCCGTCGGAGAAATCCTCGATGCGATCGACCCGCAGAAGGATGTCGATGGTCTGCTCGAGTCCAACGTCGGACGGCTCTGGCTCGGGCGACCCCGGTTTGTGCCCTGTACGCCGCTCGGAGTGATGCGGATTTTGGCCGAAGCTGGCACCCCGCTTTCTGGAGCCCGGGCGCTGGTGGTCGGTCGCTCGATCTTGGTGGGACGACCAATGGCGGCGCTGCTGCTTGGCGCAGATGCCTCGGTGACGATCTGCCACTCGAAGAGTCGCGACCTCCTCGATCGAGTCGCGGAAGCCGACGTCCTCGTCGCAGCAATCGGCAAACCGCTAGCCATCCCAGGACGATATGTCAAACCCGGGGCGACGGTGATCGACGTCGGGATCAATCGCCTGCCAGATGGACGTCTGGTCGGTGATGTCGAATTTTCCGTTGCTGTTACGCGAGCAGCTGCGATCACTCCGGTTCCCGGTGGTGTCGGACCGCTCACGATCGCGATGCTGCTGCAAAATACAGTGCTCGCCGCCAAGCTCCGGCA
>CAYTGC010000714.1:0-2603 GCA_964437195.1 uncultured Myxococcales bacterium
AGCTTCTGGAGCTGTCGCTGCGCGGGGGACAGATTGATCTTGTCACGCTGCTGGCAGGGGAAGAAACGGCACTGCGGGCGCAGCGTGACTACTTTGATGCGCGCCTCGCATTTCGTATCGCTTGGCTTGCTCTTCAAGCAGCGGTGGGAAGACCGCTCGAGGAGATGAGGCAATGAGATCCGCACCCATTTCCTTTGAACGCTTTGAATACAAGTACTGGCTGACCGACGTTCAGGTGGAAGCAGTTCATGGAATGATTGCATCCTATCTGCGCTGCGATGACTTCGCGCAAGGTGGTCAGTACAACACGTCTTTGTATCTCGATTCCGACGATCTGGACTTCATGGATCTGCATGTCCAAAAAACGCCAGATCGCCCGAAGCTCCGCATCCGTGCCTATGGAAATCCTCCGACGGGTCCCGCGTTTTTCGAGGTCAAGCGAAAAGTCAAGCGTGTGACATTCAAAGACCGCGCCGTGGTCCCGATGGAAGCGGTTCCCGCACTCTTGCGCGGTGAGATTCCCAAGAATCTCAAGCTCAAGAATGCGGCAGAGCAAAAGACGCTCGAGAACTTCCTGTATTTGATGACTGTGTGGAGAGCAACTCCCAAGATCATCATCACCTGCAAGCGCGAAGCGTATACGTCGATTGAGCCCACAGAAGGAGTGCGGCTTACATTCGACAGAGACATTGTCTATCAACCTGCGCGCGGACCGAGCCTCATCGGTGATCCGAAGGCGTGGATTCACCTGTGCGGACAGAAGAACTATCAGCCGCAGGCGCCGACGCTCATCGAGATCAAGTTCAAGAACATCGCACCGCTGTGGGTGGGCGAGATGGTGCAGAGGCTGCAGCTTACGTTGTCTGCGTCTTCCAAGTACGTCATGGCCATGACGCTGGAAGCGATGGGAAACGATGCCTTCGTCGCACCCGACTTCGCCCATTGGCCACCGCAGCAGTCCGGAGAGAGAGCCTGACATGGATACACGCATCGGCTGGGATTTGACGCTCGCCGCCCTGCTACTCGCATTTGCGATGTCGATGACCATATCGTGGGTCTACGTCGCAACTTACACCGGCCTTTCGTACATGCGCAGCTTCGCCAACGCGATCGCAATCGCTGGCGTGGTGTCTGCCCTGGTGATGCTGGCGATTGGCGACGATGTCGCACGCGGCATTGGCCTGGTCGGAGCGCTCACGGTGATTCGCTTCCGATCGAACCTCAAGGACACGCGCGATCTGATGTTTGCGTTCGTCACTTTGAGCGTTGGGGTCGCGTGCGGAGTGTTGGCTTTTGCCGTCGCAATTTTAGGAACCGCCGTTTTCTGCTTGGCGATGGCATACTTAACCTTTTCGGATTTTGGTACGCGCCGCATGTTCAATGCAGTGCTGCGACTTCAGGTGCCGGTTGGCGAGAGTGAGCAAAAGTCCGTGGCAAAAGTTCTGCAAAAATACGCGCCCAGCTTTGTCCTTATCAACGCGCGCGATCTCGGTGGGGGAACGCAGGAACATTCCTACCATGTGAGGCTGCGGGACCCGTTAGAGAAGGGACGAATCCTGCAATCGGTCGGTGAAATTCCCGGGGTGAGCGCCGCCACACTCCTAATGCAGGACACGACGATTGAGCCTTAAGGAGTCCATACACTCTGTGCTGAGCAGAGTGCCGAAAGGGCTGCTGATCGCGCTTGCGCTGGCGGGCTTTTGGTATTTGTCCCACGGACTGACCATCGGGCCCGGTACCACCATGGGCTATGCAGAGGAAGTCATTCATCAAATTGCGCCGCTGCAAACGGCCCGGCTCAAGGAAGTCACGGTGAAGCTTGGTCAGCGGGTCAAAGCCGGTGATGTCCTGGCTCGCCTGGATGACAAAAACTTGCAGCTCCAGCGCACGCGCGTAGTGGCCGAGCTGGACCAAGCAAAAGCCAACTTGGTGGCCGAGCAAGACGTCCAAGCATCGATGCTGATGCGCGGCCAGATCCAAGCGGTTCGCGCCTATGCCGATGTGCAGAGAATGCGCGCCGAGCTGCGCGAGTATGACACCCAGCTCAAGCGGCTCAATACGCTCAAAAGCAATCAGCTCGTGCGCGCTTCGGATGTGGAGGCGGCGCGACGGCAGAAACGATCGCTCGCGGCAGACTTGTCTTCCCGACCGCTGGGGACGGTGCGCGACCAGGAGCTGATGGGTCTGCGTCCACGCCCAAAGACCGACCAAGATCGCCGACTCGAAGAGCGCATTGGTCCGTTCAAGAGCCTGGTTGCCGTCAAAGAAGCCGAGCTGGTCGAGCTGGATCAACAGCTTGCGGACCTGGTACTAAAAGCGCCCGTGGATGGAACGGTGGGAACGATCCTCATGCGAATTGGCGATGTCGTGGGCGCAGGAATGCCGGTCCTGACCGTTGTGACCACGCGGCCCGGTCACGTTGTGGCGTATGTTCCAGAGCGCGTGGTTGCAAAGTTCTTGCAAGGAAGCGCCGTGGAGCTGCGAAAGACAGGACTCATCGTCACCCCGGTGATCGGACAGGTCGTCGAGCTCGGACCCCTGGTAGAAGAAGTTCCCATCCGGTCACGTCCCAGTCCTGCAGTACCCGCGTGGGGGCGCAGAGT
>CAYTGC010000715.1:0-2582 GCA_964437195.1 uncultured Myxococcales bacterium
GAGTCGATTGGCATCCAGAAGCACCACGTCGTGTTCTCGGATGAGACGACCGAAGAGATCTGGCAGGAAGGCGGCAAGTACGGATCGATTGACCCGTGCTATCCGTCCAAGGTCGCGCAGGCGCACATTCACAACCTGCTGTTTCACCACCACAGCGACAAGAAGCGCCTGCACTACATCTTTTTCCCGTGCATCACCCACGTTCCGCCGGGACTGCACAAGGTGATGGACTCGGCGTCGTGCCCGATCGTGGCCGGTGCTCCGGAAGTGCTCAAGGCGGCGTTTACCAAGGAAGTCGACTTCTTTGCGACGCGCGGAATCAAGTATCTCGATCCGGCGCTGACGTTTACGGAATCGGCACTTCTGCGTCGCCAGATGTTCGAGTGCTTTGGTTCGCTGCTGGATGTGACAGAAGACGAGAGCGACTTTGCCGTCGAGCAAGCCCACAAGGCGATGGACAAGTTCGATCAGGAAATCCAGAAGCGCGGTCGCGCCATTCTGGAGCAGGTCGAAGAAGACAACCGCGTGGCCGTGCTCCTTATCGGTCGTCCGTACCACAGCGATCCGGGCCTAAACCACAGCGTCCTCGAGGAGTTCCAGGTTCTCGGTTATCCGATCGTGTCGATTCGCTCGATTCCCAGAGATCCACGCTGGCTGCATCGCTACTTCAAGGAAGACATGGAGAAGGGCCGCATCGACGGACCGCTCGAAGTGACAGACGTGTGGCCGGAAAACTACTCGGCCAACTCGGTGCAGAAGGTGTGGGCGGCGAAATTTGCGGCGCGTCACCCGAACGTCGTGGTGCTCGATCTGTCGTCGTTCAAGTGCGGACACGATGCACCGACGTACGGCCTTATCGACTCGATCATCTCGGCGAGCGCGACGCCCTATTCGGCGCTGCACGACATCGACGCCAACAAGCCAGGTGGCTCGATCAAGATTCGCGTCAAGACGTACGCGCACAGCCTGAAACTGCATGAAGAACGGCTCGAGGACATCGCCAAGAAGAGCGCCGAGCTGCACTTCAAGATCGAGGAGAAGCGGCTCGCGCTGCTGGAGCTGAAGCAAAAGCAGCTTGAGGAGCGGAAGCAGCAAGATCCGTCGCTACAAGCCGAGATTGGCGAGCTGCGAAAGAAAGTTGCCGAGTACGCGGCACGCTTTACGCCGCAGAGTACCGTCGAAAAAGACAAGAGCCTGGTTCGGATCGGGCTCAAGAAAAAAGGTGAAGAACAGGTCGTCCGCCTGTAACCGCGTTCCTTTTTCACTTACGAGGGAGAAGCAGAGGAAATGGAAACCACCCAGGTGCAAGAAAAGCGTCGCGTTCGGTTGCCTGTCGTCGGCAAGGCGGAAGAGTCGGGAGTGGATGTAGACGCCATCCTTCGCGAGTTCGAAGCCGAGCAGCGAGCCAAGCTGGGAATCGACAAGCCGCGCGAGCAGTGGAAGGACGAGGTTCACCAGCGCTGGACTGCGTCGCAGCGTCCTCACACGACCATGCTGTGTGGCGGTCTGACCATGGCGCAGGACTTCCTGATCTCGGGCGCGCTCGAGGGCATTGGCTATCGCGTCGTGCCGCTCGATGTGCCAGACAACAATGCGCTTCAGGTCGGCAAGGAGTTCGGCAACCGCGGTCAGTGCAACCCGACCTACTTCACGGTCGGAAACCTGATCAAGCACCTGCTCTACCTGCGTGACGTGAAGCAGATTCCGACGCAAGAGATCGTCGAGCGCTACCTGTTCGTCACCGCCGGTGCTTGTGGTCCGTGCCGTTTCGGAACCTACGTAACGGAATACCGCAAGGCGCTGCGTGATGCGGGCTTTGATGGCTTCCGCGTGCTTCTGTTCCAGCAGCAGGGCGGACTCAAGCAAGCGACGGGCGAGGACGCGGGACTTGACCTCAATCCCAAGTTCTTCGTGCGGCTGGTGCTCGGTATCATGATTGGCGATGCGATCAACGCGATTGCCTATCGCCTGCGTCCGTATGAGAAAGTCGCGGGCGCGACCGACAAGGCCATCGGTGAAGTCAAGCAGCTCATCTTCGACACGCTGCGCCAAAACCAGAACATCGTCGCCGCTCTCATCAAGGCGCGTACGATCCTGCGTCAGGTCGAAGTGGACCGCACCATCGTCAAGCCCAAGGTCTCGGTCATCGGCGAGTTCTGGGCGATGACGACCGAAGGCGACGGCAACTACGCGCTCCAGCGCTTCCTCGAGCAGGAAGGCGCCGAGGTGGACATCCAGCTTGTCACCAACTGGCTGCTCTACAACGTGTGGGAGCACGTCTATGACACCAAGCAGCGCATGAACCTGCGCAGCGAGGACAAAGGTCGTCGCGGCCTTGCGGGCACCGACCCGGTGAAGAAGCTGGCGATCCTGTGGGTGGCAGACAAAGCCATTCGCATCCTCTTCCACTCGATTGCGAACACGCTGGGTCTGCACGGCTACAAGCTGTCGGACATGGACGCCGTCGCTGATGCCGCAAAGGACCTTTACAACAACCACCTGCGGGGCGGCGAGGGCCACATGGAAGTCGGCAAGCTGGTGCTCAATGTCGAGCACAAGAAGTCGACGATGACGCTGTCGGT
>CAYTGC010000716.1:0-2578 GCA_964437195.1 uncultured Myxococcales bacterium
GTCACACCCGCGCAGACCGATTCCTTCCGCAACTCCTCCGCACGATCAACAGACCGGTTTGGGAGTCCGATTCACTAGAGTAGACTGCACACCCAGCCGATCATACAGATAGTGATGTGTGATACACTAAAATTACGGTCATGTACCCGAGCTGACCGGCGCAATTACGGACTCATCCGTCGCTGTGAAAAAAGTCCTTTACACGGACTTTAACGGGGACGGAAAGAATGATGTCCTGGTCTCGCAGCTCAACGCGGGCATGGTGACTTTCCTACGCGGGCAAGGAAGCGCAACCCTCGGTGCAGCAACCAATACGACGGTCGGCAGCCAGCCACGCGCGATTGCCTATGCGCTCATTGATGCCGGCATGGCGCTTGATGCGGTCGTTACCAACGCGGGCAGCAACAACGTGAGCGTCCTCTCGGGGGCCGGCACGGGCGCATTTGCCGCCAAGCCCAATGTTGGGGTGGGCAACACGCCCAATGCGGTGGTTCTGCGGGATCTCGATGGCGACGGCAAGTTCGACATGGTGGTGGCCAATCCAGGTGGCGGAGCCGGCATGGGCACGATCAGCATCGCGCTTGGCAATGGCGACGGTACCTTCAAACCACCCTCATCCATGACAACGCCGGTTGGTGCCACTGGCATGGTTGCGGCGGACATGGACAAAGACGGCAAGCTCGATCTGGTGATCTCGCACGGCGCCGCGGGCAGCGTAAGCTTCCTCAAAGGCAACGGCGCAGCCTTCGCTACTCCGGTCCCGATTTCCGCAGGTGGCGCTGCCGCTCGTGCCGATGACATCGTGGTCGCGGACTTTGACAAGAACGGCAACCTCGACATCGCCGTATCCAACGGTCAGAGCAACAACGTCAGCGTCCTGTTTGGCCAAGGCAACGGCACCTTCATCGCGCCGCCGCAGACGACCGCCACGGGCGGAACCGCCCCGAACGGACTCCTCGCTGTCGATATCAACAGCGATGGATTCATGGATCTCATCACCGCGAACCAGGGTGGCAACAACATCAGCGTGATGCTCGGCCAGGCCGCCGGAAAGTTCGCCGCCGGAGCCACGCACCCAGTTGGCGCCGGACCCTACTATCTTGCGACGGGGGACGAGAACAGAGTTTAAGCCTTTCCCTACAGCGGCGCACTTGGCGCATGCGGAAGGGGTCTGGAATATGCGAAATCACCATGATCGGAATAATGTCCCAAGCGGGCAGATTTCAGGGACGAGGACGGCTGTAGGATACATCCGGGTCAGTACCGACATGCAGGCGGCGGATGGGCTGTCTCTTTCTGCACAGAGGGCAGCGATCAAGTCGTATTGTGAATCGGTCGGACTACGCCTCCTTCAGATTCATGAAGATGTGGAATCGGGAGGGAGAGCGGATAGGAAGGGTCTGGCTCGCGCGCTCGCGACGAAGGCAGACGTGGTGGTGGTGCTCAAATTTGATCGCTTGATTGCGCCACGAAGCTAAATCGAGGCCGGGACCTTGAGGAAGCATGCTGCATAGTTGATGAGGGAAGGCCCCGCGGAGTCGGGTAGCGGGACCAGGCTCCAAACCGCCCGGAGCTGCGTGAGGGTACGCGCTTGCGTGGTGAGCGTCCGAGGAGAAGGCGGGCATCGAGCCCGTCAGGTGGCGCCTCAGAAGACGAACGCAAGTGAACCGTCGATAAGGTGTCGAAATCGAATCGTAGCTGCCATCGGAACCGGGCCGCTGAGTCGAGCCTGGGACAAAGTCGAGGGGGCACCTGTGTTTGGCCTCGATGGTGGCCGACAAGCAGGCGGCGTGAGCCGGGGGGATGGCGGCTGCGCAGAACGTGGGAACCTAAGCCTCGGCCACTACGAAACCAACATTTTTGTGTAAGAGCGTGGGGGCGACTGGAGCGCTTTTTTCGGACCGCTTGCGGGACGGAAAAAGTCTCGCAGGGAAGCGGGGCCCTACGCGAAATGTGCAAGTTTGGGAGTTGATGGGGGTTAGCATCTGGTTGCCAAGGGAGAACAGCAAGGGGGGCACAGGAAAGCCTCGGCGCCTAAGAACGCTTCGGCCCAAATCAATTGAACCGAACCAGAGGCCACAACACCGACGATGACCTTCTTACACCACTTGACGGGACACTAACAGCGCTGCTTGGGAGTGGGTATCTGGTAGCAACGGGGGCGGCGGAGAACCGTGGATAGGAAGAACAAACGTGGTTTTGGTGCCATGGCCAGGGATGTGTTTGCCTGAACCGTGCCTGATTCGGTGACGACAGAGGACATTCTGCCCCAGACAGTTGCCGAGTGGTCATTGTTCCAGAGTATACGTCAGAGCCGTTCTCCCGATGCAGAGGAACCGTCTCCCAGTACCAACCTGCGATGGTGCGATGGTTCACGGCTAGTCGCCCGAGCGCAGTGTCAACGCGAAGCTTCACCGAACGGAGGCAGACACGGAACCGCTCAATGGCTGAACCTGGGCCGGATTCGGAGTAGGTCGTTTTTTTTCGCGGGCTTGCTGGGCGCTTCACATTTTTGCGGACTCAACAGTCGTTGGGCAAGCGGCGGAATCCAAAGGACATCATGCGCTACGTTAAAGCA
>CAYTGC010000717.1:0-2571 GCA_964437195.1 uncultured Myxococcales bacterium
TGTCCGCTCCCGATCCCGCTGCATCGCTATGTTGTGGCGATTGAGAGGTTTGGACGCAAGCAGGGAGGGGCGGCGATAGAGGTTGGGAAACAGCTCTGTGATGCGCAGCGTGTCTGTTCGCAGGCCGCCTACCGCTTTGCGGACTTTCTCGACTACGTGAAACAGAACTACGGACTCAGCCGCAGCACCTGTTATCTGTACATGAAGTATCACCAGTGGGGACTGCCGAACGTGCTGGGGTCGGCGGTGATGAAGTGGATCGTGCAGGGCTTTCAGCCGGGGAGTCCGGATGCGCAGACCGTGATCGAGGCCGCAGTCAGTGAGGGGCTGACGCTTGCGGCGCTTTCGACGCGATTTGGTCACTTGCGCGATCAGGTACAGATCGGCACCAGCAAGAGCGCCGATGGGACAAACCAGAAGATCATCCAGCGCCTTACCAAGCAAGAGCAGCGTCTGCGCGCAAAGCAGCGAGAGATCGAGCGGCGGCTCGAAGGGGTCACGCGTAGGCTACGACAGCTTCAGCTCGGGCTACCGGATGGACAGGACTCCTCAGCGCTGACGCATCACATTGACATAAACTAAGGAAGGAGCATCGCGATGTATACCATCGAGGTGTACTCCCGAGAGATTCAGCTCGAAAAGCCGTTCGCGCAGATCGTCGTACTCATCGGGCGCGCCAAGGACAATGACATCGTCCTCCTTGATCGCTTCGCGTCCGCGCACCACTTGATGCTGATCCAGCTCAACGGAAGGCTCTACCTGAAAGACCGCAACAGCCGAAATGGAACCCGACTCAATGGCCGGTGGGTGAGAGGAGAGCACGAGCTTCTGCCGGGCCAGGACATTGTGATGGGTGCGACACTGATCCGCATTCGCGAAGATCACGATGGCGGTGATCGCACCAAGAAGATCAGGATGGTTCCGCGGTCCGAAGACCCAGACACCACACCCACCACACCCACCACGCCCACCACAGTGCATCGGACGGTTGCGTTCGAACCTGTGCGCGGTGACTTTGCGGATGAGCGGACGCCGATACCCTACGTACCGGCGGGCAGAGCCTCTCCACCAGTTGCCGTGCCCAAACCAAAGCGGGCGCCGACTCGCGCGTCGCTGCGTCGCTTGATCGATGTGGTGGTCACGAGTCCAGCGGAGCTGCGTGCGCTGCTCGTCGATGATTTCCCGAATCTCGCCCGGCAGGTGCCTGCGGAGATGGAGGTGATCAAGGTCGTCTCTCTGCTCCTTGAGCGAGAGTCGCCGGTGGAGGTACTCCACCGCCTACAGCTCGCATTCCCGCGCGAGTGTGCCGAGCACTGGCACCTCCTCGAATGGGAATAACCGCCTTCCTATCCGCTCGAAAACAATCCAGTTCTGCGCTGCGCAAAAAATATTGGGGGGACCTGTCCAAATTTCCCGATCGCTTCCGTTTGGGTTTCTAGCGAAGCAAACAGGGGAGACGATCAAATGAGCACGCAGCAGAGCATTCGGAATCCGCAGGCAGAGTCGGTCAAGGTTGCACAGGGGAGCTCACCGTCGGGACGGGCGATCCAGAGTGGGGGGCAGAGTGCGAGTCCATCGGGGCCTGCGTGCGTGACGGTGCAGGCAAGCGGGAGCGGCCCCCATGCGAGCAAGAATCGCTGTGGGTTTGTGCTGCGGCGGCGCTATCGACTGGATGTGCTGACGGCGCGGAGCGCACTTGGGGAACACTACCAAGCCTATGATCTTGTGCGCCGCAAGACTTGCAGCATCAAGCTTGCGCGCGTCGATGCAGGTCTTGCAAAACTTGCAGATGACAGGCTGCGACATGAGGCAGGAATCCTGGCGCGGCTGTCGCATCCGAACATCGTGGAGGCGCGCGAGCTGAACATCGATGAGAGCGGAATCGCGTATCTGGTCTTGGAATCTCTCGACGGAAAAAGCCTGGCGCAGCACCTGCAAAACAAAGGACGACTGCCGCTTGCGGAAGCGATGGAGATCCTGCGCGGAGTCTGTGCGGCTCTTGGTCGTGCGCACGATGTAGGAATGGTGCACGGCGATCTGCGTCCCGGCTGCATCTTGCTGCAGAAGCCACCGCGTGAAGCGAGTCGCGAAGGGGAAGCGGATGTGACTGGGAGCGAGCGGGTGAAGCTCATCGACTTTGAGCTGGCGTGCGAGCAGGGATCGTGTGGGGATGATCTGGAGGAGGTGATTCCGACCTACGTTCTGATGGGGTCGTTTCCCTATCGAGCCCCCGAAGCGCTGTCAGGAGACCCACGCGGTCTGTCGCAGCGATCCGACATCTGGTCGCTGGCGGTGATCGCCTATCAGATGCTGAGTGGTCGCTTGCCGTTTGCATCGGAAGACACGCGGCAGCTGAGTGAGCAGATCTCCTTTGCCGATCCGGTTCCGCTGACCCAGCATCTGACCGAGCTTCCTGCGGAAGTAAGTGATGCGATCATGACGGCGCTGTCCAAGAGTCGCTGCATGCGCTTTGCATCGGTCGCAGAGTTTCTAAGAGCGCTGGAAGGGAAGCAGAGCAAGTCTGATCCACCCCCGTATCAGAAGGCGACCGGACTGTTTGAAGTGACACCC
>CAYTGC010000718.1:0-2566 GCA_964437195.1 uncultured Myxococcales bacterium
GCGGCTTCCCGAATGAAGCCATCGGAATCTTGAGCAGCCTTGGCAATCGCAGCCGCAGACAGAAGCGGTCGCGCGTTGGGCTCGGCTGCCAGGCGCAGGATCTGAAGCCGCAGCCAGCGATCGGACTGCTGAAGCAGCACATCAAGCACGGGCTCCGAACCACGCTGGAACGATGGAATCTGCGCAAACAGCGAAGCGGCCAGCAGCAGAACGGGTGAAGACCCGCGTGACGCAAGCACTTCTCGCAACACGGCTGTCGCTTTGGTCGCGCTCGGATCGGTCGACTGCCCAATCTGCCCGAGCACTCGCAGGGCCGCCGATTGAACCAGCGGTGATGGCTGGCCCGAAGCAGGCGGAAGTGCCAGCGTACGCAGGGTCGGCAGGATGGTCGAAGCCACACCCTGTCGAAGCGCCGCCGTGTCCGCATCCGCTGGAAGCAATGACTCAAGCGGTCCCAGACGGAGCGGCACTCCGCGGGCGGTGGACGGATCTGGGAACAGCAGATCATCCAGCGTCCGCAGCGCGAGCGATGGCGTGTCATCCAGCGCATCGCGAACCGCACCCGCAACCTCACCGGGACTTTCCAGCCATACAGGCCGACTCACCGGTGGTCTGGTCTGCGTAGCGAGCTCTGACAAAAACCGCCGGATGTCCAGTCCATCGAGCCCGCGTTTTTCGGTCGGAAGCACTTCCGGCACAGGTGGCGAGCTCGTCGTCGAAATCTGCGACAGAGCCGCCGCCGCCGTTGTGCGAATCGCTTCCTGTTTGCCAAACACCGCCCGCAAAAGGATCGGCACCGCCCGCGCATCGCCAATCCGTCCGAGCGCCCAAGCAATGTGCCGATCGACCTCGTCATTCCCAAGGCGCAGCGCATCGATCAGCTTCGGCACAGCCGTTCGGTCGTGCGCCCTACCCAGCGCCTGGGCAAGACCTGCGGTGACCAAATCGCTGGTTTCATCGCTGCGAATCGTGCGGGCCCCCAACAGACCGATGGCTGTGGCGCGAAGCTGGGGATGGAGTGGTTGCCCCGTCAGTTCACTGTTCCGGCCAAACAGCAGTGCCGCCAGGGCTCGGCAAGCCGGTGCAGAATCCGAAATCCGCGGCTCAAGCTGCACCAGCGTCGCTCTGTCTAGCTTGTCTGCCACCCGAAACAGCCCGTAGAGCGCCGCCAGTCGGACCTGCATTTCCTGGCTCTTCGACAACCGAACCAGTGCGGGCGCGCTCTGCGCATCGCCCAGCCGCGACACCGCCAGCACTGCATCCACCCGCAAGTCGATGTCCGAGCTGGGTCGCACGCCCGAAAAGCCGCCCGATATCCCACCCGATATCCCAGACGGATTCAGCACAATCCGCGGCTCTTGTCCGGGAGCCGGGAGCCCGGCGGTCGCAAGGTTGAGAAGTGACGGCACAGCACTCGGGTTGCGCAGCTCGGAAAGCAGCGACACGGCAAGGCGCTGCTCGGTGGAATCCCCTTCGGTCAGAGACTCGGTGAGGGGCCTCAGTCCTCCCTGTCCGAGCCGCGTCAGCTCGGCCTGCGCTGCGGCATCCCCACTCTTGGCCAGAGCAATCAGCGGCGCCGCGTAGCGTTCGTATAAAAACAAAAGCAGGCGGCGATACACCGGTTTTGGAACCACGGAGTAGGCCAGCGGCGACAGCTCCTTGAGCAAGTCACTGAGCGAGCCGAGGTATTCGTGCAGGTCAATCGCCTTGCGACCCGCTTCGAGCACCAGCTCTTCCTGCGGAGTCCGCCGCACCACTTCGCGATACAGGGCGGCGGCTTCGGTCAGCTCGCCGCGCTGAACATGCAGTCGAGCCAGCGCCATGTGCGCGCGAAACAGCCGCGCGTCCCGCTCGATCGCCCGCCGATACGCCGCCATCGCACGCGGAATTTCATCCCGTCGCTCGAGAATCTCGCCAAGCTGCAATTCGCCGCTCGCATCGGCCACGGCCTGCTCGGCGTAGCGAATCGCATCGCCATCGCGGTAGCTCTGCATCGACAGCTCGGCAAGCTGGGCATACAGCTCACGCTGGCGGTCCGGCAAGAGCGCCGCCGCTTGCTTGAGCACGGCAATCGCTTCTTCCAGCTTGCGCTGCGCCTTGAGCACCTGGGCCAGCGACAAGAGCACTTCGGCAAGCGGCGGACCATCGGGTAGACGTACTCTCAACTGGCTCAACACTTGCTCTGCGTCGCCCAGCTTGCCCGCTTGCTGCTCGGTTTCGGCCACCAAAAGTCCAAGCTGGAGTGTCTCGGGCTGAAGCTGATTCGCCTGCTGCTGAAGCTGCGCTGCCAGCCGCCGCTGCCAGGTGTAAAGCTGGGCATAGAGCCGCGACTCCTTGCCGACCAGAGAAGCCAGTCGTTTGCGCGCTTCAAGCTGGGTGAGCCGATCCGCTGGGCTTTTGGCAGCAAAGTAGATCTGCTCCCAGGTCACCATCGCGTCGCGGCCCCGTGACAGCCGCTCGTAGGCTTGGGCCAGTCCGCGCCGGAGCTGCAGGTTGTTTGGCTCCGCCGCGACCGCCTTCTGATACAGGTCCAGCGCCTGCGGCATCATGTTGTGCTCGGCGTAGA
>CAYTGC010000719.1:0-2559 GCA_964437195.1 uncultured Myxococcales bacterium
ACGGAAGCAGAACTGCGGCGGCTCTGGGAACCGGGGATTCCGCTCGTACCGGATGCCATGGTGGTGCTGGGCAACGCCACCTCCCCCGAACGCCACGCCACCTGGTTCGTCGAACTCGATGGCGGAACGGAACGACTGACGACCTGGCGAGAGAAGGCGCGTGCCTACAGCGCACTGCGTGATGGCCGTGTCCTCTACGGAGTTACGGATTGGGAACTGGTTGTTTTGGTTCCCTCCCTGCGGCGCGGCAGAAACATCGCCTTGGTTTTGCACGACGGAGGGGCGGGCGCATTCTCGTTCATTGCGGTCGCCGAAGAGTTGAGTGAAGGGCGAGCGCTGCAACCCCTGCTGTGGCGGGCGACCGAATTGGCAACCGTGCCGAATCGCGAGCCGACGGATGCGCTCTGCCACGCACTGGTGAACCGAGACGTAGGTACGGGGCGGCCAGCGGTAGGCCGGGGTTTAAGCACCGAGCGCTCGACGACGATTGGCTAGTTGGCAGCGGGACAAAGAGGTGTCTTTAGGGGTGCGGTGGCACCCGCAGAGTTGCATCCCCGGTCGTCATGGACTGCGGGTTTGGGTACGCGAGGCACGAGCCGTGCGATGAATCGTGGGGTGACGGAACAGCAGGAACGGACGCCGGAACCGCGAAAGAGTCATGAGCGTGGGAACCAGGAGAATTCCCGGTAACCGCTCGTCAACGTGCTCTCTGACCAGCACCAGCGCTCCGCGTTTTGGACTGGTTGGACAGCCGAGATGAGGTGATGGCATGCACGCATGACCAGAATCCTGCATCTTCAGACTCGACGGGTGAGGGCTCCGCTCCGTGTTGTCTGCACGTCATGGTTCTCACGCAGCAGACTCGTGCCACGACCAGACCCGCAGTCCGTGGCTGGCCGTTACGTGAAACGGGAACAGAGTGCGCGCCATGAGCTGACCGAGACAGGAAACAAGCAGATGTCGGTCCCGCAGTTGCGCGGACCACAACAGAAGGTAGCGGTGTGCGGACAGCACCGGACGAGCGGCGGTAGCGGTGAGGACATTCAGGCCCCGGCCTGCTTTATTCACTCTAACCAACTCGTCTATGGGATTAGACCTCTTACCCCGACCGTGTCCGTGTGGTTTACACGGCAACGTTGGGAAGGAACCAGAAGGATACACGCACCTCGAAGCAGCACCGTGTCCGTTTGCATCCAGTCACTTTCCGATTGGGATGCTTGCCACCTGCTGTTCGCTCCGCGGCAAGGTCGCGGCGGCAGAACTGGATGCGTTCGGAGAAAACGCCGTGGCCGCCCGGATGTTTGAACACATGACGGCTGAAGCGGCGTTGGCCTTTGCTCAAACGATTCGTCGGGCCGCCGACCGCATTGAAGCTCAGCGCGCGAATGACAACCCCAAGCCGCGAGGCGCGGGACAGGTGCTGATGATGAATGCCGAGACGGGCGAATCCAGCTACGACCGCTACTCGACGTTTGAAGAGGCACTCGCCTTCATTCGACAAGCAGCGGATTGGTACGGACTCGTCGCATCGCTTGGATACGGCGTGTACGCTTGGTTCTAACGAGCACTGATTCCTGACACCACGTGCTGTTCCGGCACTGCTACTGAGGGGAGCCGGTGGGGGTCCACTGGCCGGGGATTACGAAGTCCGAAACCGCTGCATCCGGCTCAACCGGGTGAGTCGGGCCGTGCCGAGCTTCGACTGCGCAAGCGTGGGGATGACTTGCCGGAAGAACTCTGCCCGCCGGACTCACGGGTGAGGAGTACGTGCGGCTGCCTGGTGCTTCACCAGTCAGTGACCCCCATCGGCCACCCCGCTATTTCGATACCCCAACGCGCGCAAGGAACGCGCTTTCGTTCGGTGCAGACCAACGGCGAGGGAGCGGTCAGTACAGCTCCGACCAGGGCTTGTAACTCACTAACTCTCAAACCCTATGTCTACTCGAACACCCAACCGTCGGCCTGCTACGTGGGCCGACCTTGTACTCGGCATCCTGCGGGAGGCCGATGCCAGAGGCGAAACGATGCTCCTCCCGGCGCTGTACCAAGCTGTACAGCGCAGAGCCCAAGGACGGCTCGCCACCTGTCCGACCTGGAAGGCGACGGTGCGCCGAACCGTTCAGGACTTACGCGATAAGGGGCTCACGCTCCATGTCGCTAAGGGAGAGTGGCAGTACCTATCGCCTGACCAAGCGGTGACCAAACACCGCAAGCAGCAGGGCAGATAGCGCCAACCAAGTACGCGTTGGGGTCCAGGCCCGATGGGGCGTTCGTGAGCCCTGGTCAATGAGCTCAAGACCGCTTCACTCGGTCGTTGGGGATGCGCACGAGACGGAAGCGCCTGGCGCTTGGCGGTTTCACTGCGCCCCATCGGTGTCCTGGGATTGTGCAGACGGCGTAGCACGTCGTCGATGAAGTACCGTGCTGAGAATGCAGTGATTTTTGGTAACATCACTAACAATTGGGGGAGCTGTGCCAGGCATGTCGGGGACCAAGGTCGTGAACAGAGATACGAGGGTCATTGACTTGACGCTCGGCGAGCTGCTCGATGTGCTCACC
>CAYTGC010000720.1:0-2554 GCA_964437195.1 uncultured Myxococcales bacterium
GAATCGACCGACATTGTGCATCCCTCCAGATGTTAGAGCCCAGGTAGGCGAGGTGTCTTGGCCTGTTGTGAATCGTTGGGTGAGACGGAACGTCTCTCGATGATCGCGCGCGCACCGCGCTGAACGGCATCAGACTGTAGTGACGCCGCAGGAATCTCCCACGGAGCCGAGCGCATGACTTGAGTGGCTGGAAGAATCTTGGCTTGGATGAGCTGGCGCACGGAGCGGATGCAGATTCCCAAACGAACGGCCGCTTCATCCATCGTGATCATTTCTTCCCGCAGGCGCGTTGGATCGAAGGGAGCGATCCCGAGGCGCTCTCGTAGCGTCCGTACACGCATCTCTGTCCACGTCGTTCCTTCTTCGCCTCTGCAGCGCATTCGGTTCATCGCTACCGCCACCATGCGATCCGGCCAGCGTCCTCCCATTTTATGCAGCGCCTCTACGGCGCTGGGAATCTGCCCCGTCGGATAGCGGCCCGTTTTCACGCGGGCCACTCGGACTTGCGAGTGCTGTCCTCCGCTCCAGTGCAGCGTCAGCACCAGCTCGTCCGTAGATTCAGACAGATCGAGGATTACTTCGACCAGCAGGATGCGCAGAATGTGCTGCTTGAGCCGCATGTCCGCCGTTTCTGCATTCCATACACGCGGGAGTTCCCGTGCCAAGCGATGCAGCTCTTGGGGATCAGGAGGGCGCTTGGTGATGCAGACTCTTTCTTCCGCGGCAATCCGCGCCTCTGCGTTCCGAACCAGGAGCAACGCATTCTCCCAGCGCGCTTCCAGCTCTCGTGCGACCAGTCTCTTTGCGGGGTCAACCGCCTCGTATCGACGCGCGGCCAGGGCTGCGTTGTATTGCGCATCTTCCAGTTCGCGACGTAGCGCGGCCAGTATTTCGGCGTGTTGATTGGCGGCGCAGGCCGCAGCCACCACAGCCGCCTCGATCGCTTGCGGCGCAACAGCTTTTAGCAGCTCTGCACTGATGGCTCGATCGATTCGAACGCCACCGGCACCCAAGCATAGTTTGGAGGAGGCTTGGTCCACACCTCCGCGGCACTGGTAGCGGTGCGAGAAACCTACTTTGGTCCCATACGTGACCCGCAGCATCCTTCCGCAGCGCCCACAGCGCAGCATGCCAGTCAGGAGCGCACGGCCTCCGCGTCCCGATTTGCGGCTGGTCCGCTTCTGCATGTGAGCATTGTCAGCGAGCATTCGCTGGTTCCTCTCGAACTCTTCCCAGGTGATGTAGCCTGGGTGGTGATCGTGAATCAAGACGCTCCAGCGTTCTCTGGGTTTGCTGTGTCCCGTTGTCTTGACCGCTCGGTCTTTCTCCAGACGGGTCCGGTTTTCGGTTCGGCCAAACGCATAGGCCCCCGCGAACACGGGATTCCGTACGATGCACAGCAGGTTATGGTAGGCCGCTGGTTTCCACTGGATGCGGGGTCCCGGTCTCCCTTGGCGCACCACGGGGAGCTGCAGCTCATTTTGCCGAAGCCACAGCAGAACTTGCCGAATGCTTCCCAGCTCGGTGAACTTGCTGAAAACCAAACGGACTGCACCGACGATCCGCTCATCCGGATCGACCTCAATCTGGCCCGCTTCATCCCAGCAGTAGCCGGGGGGAAGTGCAAAGCGCAGCTCACCCCGTTTTGCCTTGGAGTCTCGTGATTCCAGTCCGCGCTGTCGCAACAGACTGAGCTCGTACTCCGACATACTTCCCTTGAGCCCCAGCAGGAGTCGATCGTTGGTCAGGCGCGGATCATAGATGCCATCTGGATCGACGATGACCGTACCTACCAGAGCGCACAGGTCGATCAGATGGTGCCAGTCACGCCCGTTGCGAGCTAAGCGAGAAGCTTCGATGCAGAAGATGGCTCCCACCGTCCCAGAGCAAACTGACGCCACCAAGCGCTCGAAGCCGGGCCGCTTCTGCAGACCTGAGCCCGAGCGGCCTAGGTCTTCATCGAGCACCTCGACTTCTGTGAAGCCCAGTCGCTGCGCCATCGGTGCCAGCTCGTACTGTCGGCGCTGACTTTCCGTGTGCTCCAGTACTTGGGACATCGTGGACTGGCGGATGTACACCACGGCGCGGCGGCGCACGTGCTCAGCCTTGAGTTTCTCGCTCATCGGCTCCTCCTCTCTGATGGCTGAGTTTTCCGACGGCGTTGAGCAGAAGCATCGCCAGCGCCCGAACGAGATCTCTGTGGCTCTCCGAGGGCCACTCCGGACACGGACTGTCTCGGAAACTCCACGTTGTCTGCTGCAACGACTCGGCAAGCGACCTCTTCATCTGGGGCCTCCTCCTGCGGGCGGTCTGGGGTTGCATGCACCGTAACCGCTGGTGCATGCGCCGCGCGCAGAAGCGCCAACAGCGCCTCCAGCGCACTGACTGCAACGACGGGGCGACCCAGCTGCATCGCTGCACATGCCGTCGCATCAACCATCCACGCTGGGACCTCGCGGGAGAAGGGACGAGCCACGTCGATGTGGACGAACTCGGTCTCACCGATGACCGCGCGTCGCCGAAGCTCCACCTCCTGCCCATGCAGCGGATGCCA
>CAYTGC010000721.1:0-2552 GCA_964437195.1 uncultured Myxococcales bacterium
TACAGGTCCGTCCGCTGGTCCATCGCATGGTTTGAGGCCTGCTCGGGACTCATGTAAAGCGGGCTGCCACACAGCATTCCGCTCTGGGTCAGGTGCAGGTCATCCTCGACGAGCTTGACCAGCCCAAAGTCCACCAACTTCACGACGCCGGTATTGGAAAACAGGATGTTGTCCGGCTTGATGTCACGGTGGATGATGCCGTTCTGGTGGGCGACCGCCAGCGCGGCGGCACAGTCGGCAATGATGCGGGTTGCGACGATCCAGTGATACGGGCCTTCGGACTTGATGCGGCTCGATGCGCTCTTGGGATGGAGCAGCTCCATCACCATGTAGCAGCCGCGCTCGTCCTTGCCGACGTCGTAGACCGCGATGATGTTGGGATGGTTCAGACCACCGGCCACTTGGGCTTCGCGCATGAAGCGCTCAATCACATCCGGTTTGTTGAGCAGCTCGTCTGGTAGGAACTTGACCGCGACTTTGCGCCGCAGGGCTGCGTCTTCACCCTCGTAGACTGCTCCCATTCCGCCCTTTCCGAGCAGCCGAATGACCTTGTACTTGCCGAAGGTGGCGCCGATTCGTGGATCAGCAGGCGCGCCGTCAGATGGCGGCGTGGTAGCAGGCGGAGGGGGTGACGATGCACCTTTTTCGGTCACAATAGGACATCATCGACGACTTTTCGATTGGGGTCAACCGCGCTCGACGGCGGAGGGGGTCGGACGGTCTTCGGGCGACAGCTGCGACAGGTGTTCAATCCACAGCGCGGTCAGTTTTTCCTGGGTGCTGTTTTGCCGAAGGCGTGCGGAAAGGTGCGGCCACACCACCTCATCGAGCTTTTGATCTTGGTTCACGCAGGTGTAGACCACGGACTCGCGGCCCGTGTGGGGATCGCGGTGCTTCTGCAGGCACTGGGCGCAAATCTCTTTCATCATGCACTGCATCGGCGAGTTGATGCTGCCGATCGCCACCGCCTGCGGATTCACATGGTCCCGCAACACCGTGTGCCGCGCCTGCGCCACCGCTGCCATCATCCGATCCGAGCCAATCACCACAAACCGGCTGACTTCGCGCAGGTCAAAGCGTCCGCTTAGCTCGCCTTTGCCGTACGCGAGCAGTGCTGCCACCAGGTTGCCCACAAAGAGCCGGTCCCCCGGACGCCGTGGCCGCAGCGTAGATTCGGGTGGCGGCTCCACATCACAGCACCAGATCACTTCGTCGGTGTGCGCCTCGATTGCGTCTTGGCGGAAGACATCTTGCGGCTGCTTGTAGCCCGCAAAATAGAGCACGCGACAGCCGTTCTGTTTGAGCGCTTTGGCAATCGAAAACAGCACCGCATTGCCTAGACCGCCACCGACCAAGCACACCGTCTCGTTCTTCGGAATTTCCGTGGGTGCGCCGGTTGGACCCATGAGCACGACCGGATCGCCCGGTGACAAATGGCGGCACAAGCTGGAGCTGCCGCCCATCTCCAGCACGATGAGCGATACAATGCCCGACTCTGGGTCAGATTCTGCCCCGGTGAGCGCGATGCCTTCCATCGTCAGCTTGGTGCCTGCGACAACGCGCGCCCGCGTCTCATAGTTTTGCAGCCGAAAGAACTGGCCGGGCGCAAAGTTTTTGGCTGCCCATGGTGCCCGCACTCGCACGTCCACGATGCCTTGGGTGAGCCGCTCGACCGACACCACCTCGGCACGGAGCGTCTGCAAAAGCCGCTGCCGCCAGTCATGCCAAGCCGCTTCTCTGGCTTGCTGCGCGGTGCTCGGACGCAGGTTCTGGGCCACATCTTCTGCGGCTGTGGCGACCTCGGGAGCAAACAGGGCACAGACCTTCGGGTAGCCTTGCTTTGCCGACGCCATGGCGCGAACGACAGATCCAGCAAAGCGCGGATGGTTGTCGCCGTAATACGAGACGACTTTGCCTTGCTTCTCATACGACGTAAAAAAGCCGCTTGGATCGGGCACCAGCTGAACCTTGCCGTCGTGTAGCTCGGCACGATGCGGGGCAAAGAAACCGCCCCGTCCCAAGAGCGCTGTGCCCGGATGCTCTTTTTCATACATGGTGTTGGGGCTTGTGCCGGCCGCCACGCACAGCGT
This sequence comes from uncultured Myxococcales bacterium, assembly GCA_964437195.1. GTDB lineage: Bacteria > Myxococcota_A > Polyangia > Palsa-1104 > JAEUJZ01 > JAEUKA01. The sequence continues at coordinate 2,091 of CAYTGC010000721.1, forward strand.
TCGTGCTGCAAGCTCGATGATTTCGCCGGTTCCGGCGTACCGCTCGCCGTTCTGAGCCTGTCTTTCGAACTGCACGGCCCGCAGCGCGCCAAACTCATCGGTAAGCGCTGCTTTCGGGCTCAGCTTCTCGATGTACGAGATGCCTTCTTCCAGGCTCTTCACGACTTCTTCGTGGTTGAGTCGATAGGCCGGCGAATCCAGCAAGCTCTTGCGATACACCAGCGTGACGCCGCCAAAGCGTTCGAGAAGTGGTGCAAACCGTGGGGCCCGATCCGCTGCCGCCGCCGCCTGCCGTTCCGCCCGAATCGCTCGCCCATGTCCGAGCAGCTCCTCGAGGATCTCGCGCTCTTCGCGATCGAAGCGAGTGAGCAGCGCCGCTTCGCCACACTCGGGCAGCAGCGACTCCCAGCGCTCGAGCATTTTTTCGACCTGCACCACGTAGTAGGCCGCAAGCTCGGTCGC
>CAYTGC010000722.1:0-2544 GCA_964437195.1 uncultured Myxococcales bacterium
TTGATGCCGTTGAGATTGATGCCGTTGAGATTGATGCCGTTGAGATTGATACCGTTGAGGTTGATGCCGTTTACCAAGGCATCATTTTGTTGAATGTTATTGAGTCTTTGAAGATCTAGCTGGAGCGGGCGTTCGTTGGTGCTGCTGCCACCGCAACCACTTGCGATCAGAAGGAGCCCCGAGCTCATGAAAGTAATGACAGGCTGGAGCCGCATATTGGTACCTCTTCGGTAGAGAGAACCTGCAAAGTCTATGCTCAGCTTCATGCTAGCGAAGCTTCGCTGATGTGCACGCTGTTTGTATCGGCTTTCGTCGGTGAGCAGACGCTTCTTGCGCGTCCGGTTCGCCCGCAGTGGGGTCTGTTGTTTCCACCTTCAAGACCCCAATCTCTGACGAATGGTCAGTTCCGGGCGACTGAACTGTGGCGGTCCTGAGCGGAGAAAGTGGCACCTCTGGCGACGCTTCTCTTCGAACTGCCAATGGCTTATTGCGGAGGTGCGAGCGAACTGCACACGCGGAACGAAACGTTGGGACTTCGCATGGTTCCGTCGAACACATTGCGGTTTGTGTTGCGCTGGACTATCGCCGAAAAGAAGTAGCTACCGCTTCGTACAGTTGCTTGCTCTTTCACGAGTGACGACTGCGTCCACTCGAACGCGTTTCCCGCCATGTCATCCACACCAAAGGGACTTCGCGAGATTGGGTAGCTCCCGACTTCGTCCGGGCCCATGGATGGTGCGTCGAGGTTGTAGGTCAGATCAAAGTTGGCATCAGCAGCAAGCAGATCGTCACCGTGTGGCCACTCTCGGTCGTCTGCACCTTTGGCGGCTCGCTCCCACTCGAGTTCGTTACACAGTCGTGCCCCGGGAATCTTGCCGCTCTTGTCGAGCCAAGCTGCGTAGTCTTTGGCATCTTGGAACGTGATCCCACTGACGGGAAGGCGGTGCCAGTCATGTTCTCGCCTCGTCTTTCGGGTTTCGTAGACCAGCTTCTGGTTGCCGTGGACGATGAACTTCTTGCTCGTGGGCTGGAGCGTAAGTTCCCATTCTCCGCTGGGAAGCTGGGACAGACCGACCGCGCCGGGGAGGCTGCCCATAGTCGGTTTGTTCAGATATCGGGCCCGATCTGAGGGCGGGAGTGCCGACAAAAACGTCAGCCAGTCCGCGAACGTCGTCTCGTATTTTGCGATCAGGTACCCGCCCGTACGGACTTCGTGAAGCGGAACGGCAGACAGCATTCCTTTGCGCATCGTCTCTTCCGATCCCGACCCAAACAGGAAGCGACCGGGGGGAATGTAGACAAAGCCAGTTGGTACCTGTGCCACGGTTGGAAGGGCGAGGTCTATTGATAGCTTTTCGCGCCGCGTGACGACGATCGGATACCGAACATCGGCGTATCCCGGGGCGCTCAGCGTCAACAGATAGGACCCGGGCGGGAGCGAAGTATCGATGATTGGCGTGGTGCCCAGATCGCGTACGGACGTGAGCTGGCGACGGCTCTGCGCATCTCGCTCATAACGTCCGATGGTGACGTGCGCACCGGGCGGGGTAGTGCGGAGGCTGACGGATGCTTGTGCACTCCACGCTTGCTTGCGCGCGTGGGACACGTCGTAAAGAGCCATTCGTTGGAGCAGATCGTCCATCTGCTGCGGCCTGCGATCTCGCTCTGCGTTCAGCGCCCGCTCATAAAGGACGTCGGCGAGAAGCTCGCGTGCGGGGACATTGGAGCTGTCCGCTGTCAGTGCTGCCTCGAAGGTTTGGCTCGCCCGTGAGTAGGCTCGCTCGGACTCGACGGAAATCGCCAGCGCTCGGTTCCACAGCTCTTCGCCGTCCGTGGGATTCATCGCATCAAACGCAGCGAATGCCCCGCGACGAAGCTCTTCGACTTCGCGGTTGCGGCGACGAGCGGTGTCCAGGTCGGCTCTGCCGTCGCGAAGAAACACACCGATGCGCTGCGACAGGTTGCGGTGCGCAGCATATTCAAACGCAGCGTAGCTAAGCCCGGCGAGCAGTGGCAGTGAGCCAAGAATCAGGTTGCGGACCAGCGTTCGACGCTGAACTTGGCGCTGCGACGCTGCAATAAACTCCGCTTCTCTGGAGCCAATGTCTTCCGCGTTAATGAGCTTGGTTTCCGCGAGCTGGGCAGCGGACCACAGGGCATCTGGGCTGCGTGAAAGCCGACGCCACTCCGCTGCCGCATTCTCAAGCCGTTGTTTGGCGGCGCGACTTTCCGCGAACTCCTCAAGCCAGCGGCTGAGCGTTTTCCAACCTTTGATGAGTGCTTCGTGGGCGACTTCATAGGCGGTGCCATCTGCAGTGTCACGGGCCACCAGCAAACGACCGCGCACCAAGGCTTCCAGGGCCGCGCGCGCGCTCGGATCGGCATTGACCAGCTCCTCTTCGCTTCGCCGCGCCCGCGTGCCTTCCAGGGTCACCAGGCTCATCAGGACCCGGCGTGCGCTGTTCCGTTGTGGGGGCGGCAGTGTGCCGATGACGTGGTCTGCGTGACGCGAGAGCGCTCCGGTGACACCACCGATGTTGTCGA
>CAYTGC010000723.1:0-2538 GCA_964437195.1 uncultured Myxococcales bacterium
CGTGGCGTGCTTCTGGTCGGGCCTGGCGGCGAAGCGAAGGTCGTGGCATCCGACTAGCCATGTCCATTCGCATCAATCGTGTTTACACCAAGACCGGTGACGACGGCGGTACACATCTCGTTGGCGGCCACCGGGTTTCCAAAGACGACCTTCGCATTGATTGCTACGGCACCGTAGATGAGCTAAACGCCACCATCGGTCTCGCTCGTCTTTACACCACCACCGCGGCGACCGCCGAGCTGGCCGATATCCTCGAGCGCGTGCAGAGCGAGTTGTTCAACTTGGGCTCCCAGCTTGCGACCCGATCCGAGGACATTCGGCCTACGCAGCCGGTGATCCAGCCGCGCCACATCGAGCGACTAGAGCTGGAAATTGATCGAATGAATGATCAGCTTCCTTCATTGACCAGCTTTGTTCTTCCAGCTGGTGGCGCGCTGACCGCGCATCTTCACCTGTGCCGAACTGTTTGTCGTCGGGCAGAGCGTCTGGCGGTGGCACTCGGTCATCGGGAAGCGCTCGCGCCGGAAGTCATTCAGTACCTCAACCGACTTAGTGATGCGCTGTTTGTCTTTGCCCGGCATGCGGCCCGATTGACTGGCGAACCAGAGCTACTCTGGAAACCCGAAGAGACCTGAGCCGATCGGCTTTTTTTCTTATCGCAGCCGAGCCTTTCTTTCCGTCGCTGCGTGCCTAAATTACATTGGGAAGGTTTGCTCTCGATGTCGAGAGAAAAAAGCACACGCGATCGCGAAAACTTCCTTGACGTTGGGCAGGTCGGTTCGCAGAATGCCCGTGCAAGTCAAGGAAATTCGTAGCGTTTTTCCAGGTGCGGCCGTGGCTGTTCTGCTCAGGTCCATCTGGTTTGCTTCACCCTCCCAAGGAGAACATCATGGGTACTCTGCTTCGCACGCTGGCTCTCGGAATCACTTTTGCCGCAACCGTTTCGGGTTGTGGACAGGGCGCTGACGACACTGATATCGACTCACTGCCGATCGTTACCGAGGACGACAAGGCGGACACGACGGGTAGCACTCTGGTTTGGGTTCGCCCGAGCGCGTTTCCGATCTACTGCATCGGCTACCCGTGCGCGACCAAGCAGGTCTCCGAAGTGAACGGTGGTGAAGGCCGACTGATCTTCAAGTACGACTGGCGGGCGCTGAGGCTCACGTCGACCGAGCAGACGACCGCGGAAGCCAATCACTTCAACATGATGCTTCGTGGCCGCTACAACACCGTAAAGGTGTCGGGTCAGAACATGACGGTGCTGCAGATCTCGCGCGCCCACACCAAGGTCAGCACCACCTCGGACGACAACCCGGAGAAGGACGGCTTCTACCTGACCAAGGAAGCGCCGTGTAGCAAGCAGCCATGCGCGGTGGTATCGGCCGAGCTGGTCAACAAGACGGCGACGCCGGAGCTGTGGCAGACGGTGGATCTATCGCGGCTGGGCCTTGGCACCTCGCAGCAGCAGTCGCTTCTCGCCGAGATGCAGGACAAGACCGGCCAAGTGTACGTCAGCCAGGCGACCACCCCGACGGGCAGCAAGCAGATCAGCCAAGCCTTCCGCAGCATCAAAGCGCCCGCTCTGAAGTAGCTGCGGTTCGTTCTTCTCTCGCAGTGTACGGTTTCTGGTCATCGGATTGCACAATTCGATGGCCAACGGATATCTCCTGTGTAGGATTGATTCTCGACGGCAATGCTGTCGGATGAACCGAGCAGGAGGTCGCCTGTGTCTACGCTGCGCGAGAAAGACGAAAAGGTTGCTCAGAAAAAAGGCCTCATGGCTGGGGCGGCAGTGGTAGCCTCGGGGGCAGCAGTCGTCGTCGGTGCTCCGGTCCTCGGGGTGCTAGGCCTGATTCCGGCCGCGTATCTCACCTATGATTGGTTCATGTTCCGCGCCAAGCGAGGCATGCGCTTCTAGCCGCAGCCGGAGCGAAGGTTTGTGAGCCTCTGTCCCACCTGCAAATCGAGCTTCTCAGGCGGCGAACAGTTCTGTCCTCGGGACGGAACGCCGCTGCGGCCGTCTTTGCCTGATGATCCACTGTCAGGGCGTGTTCTGTCGGGACGGTATCGGCTCATGGAGCTGATTGGCCGTGGTGGCATGGGATCCGTCTATCGAGCGCACCACATTCTGATGGACAAGCCCGTCGCAGTGAAGGTGCTCCGGGCTGAGCTGTCGAGTGATACCGAGGCCGTCGCGCGCTTTCATCGTGAAGCGCGGTCGGCATCGCGGCTTGATCACGAGAGCATCATTCGGGTTACCGATTTCGGACAGACGGACGACGGACTCTTGTTCCTGGTGATGGAGTTGCTCGATGGTGAGAACCTTGCGCAGGTCATCCGCTCGGGGTCGCTGCCCTGGCGCCGTGCGGTAACGATTGGGCGCGACATTGCCCAAGGCCTCGCACATGCCCACGAACAGGGCGTGATCCATCGCGATCTCAAGCCTGAAAATGTCATCATTTTGCGACGAGGCAAAGGCCGTCAGCTCGTCAAGGTTCTCGACTTTGGCTTGGCGAAGCTGATGCACGAGTCTGG
>CAYTGC010000724.1:0-2538 GCA_964437195.1 uncultured Myxococcales bacterium
TTTCATGGCCGACCAGCGAATCGGAAATTACCGGATTGTGCGCAAGCTTGGCGAAGGTGGAATGGGCGTCGTTTTCGAAGCCATCCACGAGCTCATCAATCGTCGAGCCGCCATCAAGGTGCTTCACGCCGACTTTTCTCGGAATCCCGAGATGGCGACGCGCTTCCTCAACGAGGCCCGCGCCGCCAACATCGTGCAGCACCCAGGCATCGTCAACATCTTCGAGTTCGATCGCCTTCCCGATGGTAGCGCCTACATCGTCATGGACTACCTCGATGGGGATTCGCTGACGCAGCGACTCCAGCGAGTCGGCGGTCGCATGGAGCCAGGACCAGCGCTGACGCTGATTCTGCAAGTGGCCGAAGCCCTGACCGCAGCGCACTCGAAGGGCGTCATCCACCGCGACCTCAAGCCGGACAACATCATGATTGTTCCGGACCAAGGCGATTCGAATCGCGAACAGGCCAAGATCCTCGACTTCGGCATCGCCAAGATGGCCGAGTCGCAGGGCATGGGGCCCGCGCTGGCCAAGACCCAGGTCGGCGTGCCGATGGGAACGCCGCTCTACATGGCCCCCGAGCAGTGGAAAGGGGCGAGCGAAGTCGAAGACAAAGCCGACGTCTACTCGCTCGGCGTCATTATCTACGAGCTGCTATCGGGGCAGCCGCCGTTTATCGCCAACTCCGGCAGCGAGGTCATGGCGCTGCACATTTTGGCGACGCCACGGCCACTCAGCGAACTGGCTCCGAACGTGCCCGTCGAGGTCGTCGAGCTGGTGCATCAAATGCTGCAGAAGGTGCCCGCCGATCGTCCGTCGATTTCGGTGGTCACCCGCGAGCTAAGGCGAATCCTCGGTATCAACACCGAGATGAGCCTGCCAGGACAGTCCATCCCGCCGGGCGGTGGATTGGGCATGCCAGGTGGGCCGATGCGGACCACCCAGCGACCACCGGGACTGCGGACCTCGCAGATTGGTCTTCGTCAAACGGGCGCGGGTGCACAGGGACCACTTCAGTCGGGTGGAACCGCAAACCTCGCCGGAACTTCGCTCAGGCGTTCTTTGGCTGGGCTCGGCGTCCAGTCGCAAGCGGGAGGAGCGTCTGATCCAGCTCAAGACCCAGCAGGTAATTCTCAAAACGCCATGCAGAACCCAGCGCAAGCACAAAGTCCAAAGTGGCAAAAGTTCGCGCTCATCGGGGTCATCGGCCTTGTGGTCGCCGCCGGTGGTGCACTCGCCGTCAAGATGTCGAGTGGTCCAGAAAAGCCGGGCGGCAAAACCGACGATCCGAAGGTCCAGGCTCCGGCCAAGCCAGAAGGACTGGGCGCCGGCAAGTTCTGGGCCGATGTTCCAAGCGGAACCACGCAGGTTCTCCAAGACCTCTGGGGCACGGGTCCATCGAGCCTGTGGGCTGTCGGCAAAAACGGCACGCTGTTGCGCTGGAACGGTACCGCATGGGCCAACGCTGAGCTTCCAGCGACGGCCAACAAAGCCTACCTGAACGCCATCTGGGGTAGCTCCGCCGATGACATCTGGGTGGTCGGCAAAGAAGGCGTGACCATCCACTGGGATGGCAACAAGTGGAACGAAGTTCCGTCAGGCGCTCGCGATGGCCTCAAGAAGGTCTGGGGTCTTGCCAAAGACAACGTCTGGGCGGTCGGTGAAAACGGCATCATCCTCCACTGGACCGGCAACGACTGGAACCCAACCCCAGGCGGCATCGACACCGAGCTTCGAGGCATCTGGGGCAGCGCCGCCAACGACATCTGGGCGGTCGGTGGCTCGGATGCGTCCGACGGTATCATCTTGCGCTGGGACGGCACCAAGTGGGCCACCTACGGCCACGTTGAAGCTCGTCTCAATTCGCTGTGGGGACACTCGGCCAAGGACATCTGGGCGGTCGGTGGTCGTCCTGGTCCCGAAGGCACCGTCCATCACTGGAACGGCACCGCTTGGGTGCAAGAGCGCATCCCGCGCGTCCCGTGGCTGAACGCGATCTGGGGAACGAGTCCGCACGACATCTGGGTGATCGGCGACAGCGGCGCGATCCTTCACTACAACGGCTCGCAGTGGGCTGAGTCGATCAGCGGCACGACGGAAACGTTCAAGAGCGTCTTCGGCAGTGGTCCGAACGATGTCTGGGTCGTCGGATTCAAAGGCGTGATCCGCCACTTCAGCGGCAAGACCTGGTCGGTGGTCCCGGTTGCATCCATCACCCAGAGCCTCGATCACGTCTTCGGCAGCAGCCAGAACGATGTCTGGGCCGTTGGCAAAGCCGGAACCATCGTCCACTACGACGGCAAAGGCTGGACCACCGCGCAGAGCGGTACCACCAGCGACCTGCACGGAATCTCAGGCAGTGCTCCGTCGAACATGTGGGCCTGCGGTGACAAGGGCACGCTGCTGCACTTTACCGGCACCGCCTGGGAACCCGTGCAGAGCGGCGTGACCGGCAACCTCTCAGCGATGGTGGCACTCGACGCACAGGACATCTGGGCAGTCGGCGAAAAAGGCTCAGCCATCCACTACGACGGCAAGGC
>CAYTGC010000725.1:0-2536 GCA_964437195.1 uncultured Myxococcales bacterium
TTATGGGCGGCTCGATGGGATCTGTCGTCGGTGAAAAGATCACGCGGGTCTTCGAGCGAGCCGCAGAGCGTCGCATCCCAGCCATTGTGCTGTCCGCGTCGGGCGGCGCTCGCATGCAGGAAGGAATCCTGTCGCTTTTGCAGATGGCCAAGACGTCGGCTGCACTGCAAAGGCTTCGATCTCTTGGCGTGCCCTACGTATCTGTGCTGCTGCATCCGACAACTGGTGGCGTCGCGGCGTCGTTTGCAATGCTCGGCGACGTGATCTTGGCCGAACCCGGCGCGATGATTGGTTTTGCTGGCCCTCGCGTGATCGAGCAGACGATCAGGCAGAAGCTGCCCGAGGGCTTCCAGCGTGCCGAGTTTCTGCTCAAGCACGGAATCATCGACAGCATCGTCCCGCGCCCCGAGCTAAAGCCACGGCTCGGGCAGCTTTTGCGACTGCTTCGCGGTGATGCCAAACCGGTGCCGCCAGTCGCTCCGATGGACCCGACGCAAAGTCCGCCTCGCCCGTGAGCCAACTCGATTACGCGCAATCCCTGACGTATTTGGCCGGTCTGTCTCCGCTTGGGATCCAGCCTGGACGGGTCCGCTTGGCCGAGGTGTTGCGCCGTCTGGGCTCTCCCGAGCAGCACTATCCCGCCGTACACATCGCTGGCACCAACGGAAAAGGGTCCACCAGCGCCTATGCAGCAGCCATTGCGCAGGCCGCTGCTCGTCGAGCCCAAGCGGTGCATGGACGTCCTTTTTCCGTCGGGCTTTACACTTCACCGCACCTGCACCGGCTGACCGAGCGAGTCTCTTTTTCCGACCACGGCAAGCTCATTGAGTGCCCGCCACAGACGTTCGCCGATGCGGTGGGCAAGGTGCGCGACGCAGCTTCGGCGGAACCTGCCGTCGCACTGACCTTTTTTGAAGTCGTCACCGCCGCCGCTTTCGTCATTTTTGCCGATCGAAACATCGATCTGGCGATCATCGAGACTGGGCTCGGCGGACGGCTGGATGCGACACGGCTGTGCGCGGCGAAGGTCTGCGTGGTCACGAGCATCGGGCTCGATCACATGGAATGGCTCGGGCCAACGCTTGCGCACATCGCGACCGAAAAGGCGGGAATCTTCCGTCGAGAAATCCCCGCGTTGTGTGTGACCTATCCCGAGGAAGCGCGCGCTGTTCTGTGCGAGATCGCGAAGGAAACCGGCGCGCCGCTGTGGCTTTTTCCCCATCGTGGTGAACCGAATGCGCAGCCACTGCCGATGCTTGCCAACGAGCTTGCAGACGGACTGCCGCTTGCGGGTGCGCATCAGCGTGAAAATGCCTCGCTTGCAGTGGCTGCGCTTCAGCACATCGACGGCCCGCTGCGACCATTTCTGCAGGACGTTGACGTGATTCGGGAAGGGCTCGCGCAGACGCGCTGGCCGGGAAGACTGGAACGACTGGTTCCGACCGCGCCAGCCTATCGCCAGTTTGCCGATCGCCAGATCGTAATCGATGCGGCGCACAATCCAGAGGGCGCGCAAGTTCTGTCTCGCTGGTTGGCGGAACAGTCGATGCGGCCAACTACGGTGCTGTGCGGAGTCGTCGTCGGCAAGTTGGCCGAGGAAATGGCGTCACCCGTTGCCGCTGCTGATCGGGTCTTTTTGTGTCGCCCACCGTCGCCGCGCGGACTGCCCGCGGCCGATCTGGTGCTGGTCCCTGGTTTTTCTGACAGGCCCGCTGAGGTCATCGACGACTGGGAACAAGCGCTCAAGACCGCGCTGGCCCAAACCCCAGCCCAGGGTCGTCTGCTCGTCTACGGATCGATCTTCCTCATCGGAGCCGTCCGAGCCGCCCTGCTCGATGAGCCGACCGATGATCTGACCGTACAAGATCCAGGTCGTCGAGCTACGCCGCAGGCCGCGCCGCCGCCCCAAGCGCCAAAAGCTCGCCCGTGACTTCTACGGCCTCGAGAAGCTGCGACTGCTCCACCGGATCGCGAACCAGCTCGGCGGTTTTTTCGAGCAGCGTCCGCAGCTCTTGTGGGTCTTCAGATTGACGCAAAAGCAACCAGCGCATGGCTTCACGCGGCACGCTGCCGACGGACAGCAAACGAACCACCGACGCACTGACTTCAGCCGCAACGCCAAACAGCGCCAGCATCACGCCCAGCATGGCATGGGGCCGCTCGCCGCTGACGCTTGAACAATACGCCCGAAGCGCCGCATCCCCTGACGTCATCGGGCGATCGGGCAGCTCATCGGAATAGCCGAGCCGCCGCAGATCGGAGAGCACAAGCTGTAGTCGGGTCTTTTCCTCGCGCTGGTGCTTGCGCAAAAGCTCAGCAACCCCCGGATCGGTCACGCGCTCCACCGCACGGCCAAGCACGTCGGAAATCACGTCGCTCTGCTGGGCAAAATCGAGGAGAAATGCCGCGTACTTGGCCCGAAGCGACAGCGGCGGACGGAGCAGGTAGCGCACTGTCGCCATCTTGTAGCTGCGTGCGGATGCTGCCACTCGGGTGTTCAGAGCCTCGACCATCTGCATCGGCGTCTTTGGCTGGC
>CAYTGC010000726.1:0-2535 GCA_964437195.1 uncultured Myxococcales bacterium
ACAGCCATCTGTCCCGCATGCCTTTGTGCGGCGATTGCAGCGCACAGATCCACCCACGCCATGATCTGTCCACCGAACACGTTGCCGAGCGCATTGGCATGCTGCGGTAGCACGTACTCCGTCATCTCTGTGAACGATTCTTGGGCTGGGCGTGGGGTCAGGGAAGGTGCGGTTTCTGGGTTTTGCATGGGAATCACTTCACTGCCACCAGAATTCCGAATGTCGCACACAGAGAGACGAGCTGTCCGTCGACCACTTGCACGTCAAAGAACTCCTTGCAGTGGGGCGGACTGGCCAGGATCCAGCGCGCGAGCGCCGCTGTTTGATCGCTAGGAAGCCGCATTCGTTCGGTCCACTCACGGTACGGATAGACTTTCTTGGTCAGCGGTTCCGTATGAACCACGCGAAGGTGATGGTCTTCGCAGATCGACCGCCACTGCGATAGCTTGAGCGCGCGTACATGGCTGGGATCTCGCCAGCGCTCGAAACGATCCATGAAGTCGTCCAGTTCATCATCTTCTGGACCCATGTTGTCATCGAGAACAAAGCGACCACCGGGTCTCAAAACGCGCGCGACCTCTGCCACAAAGCGATGGGGGTTTGGAAAGTGATGCGGCGCCAGTCGCGCCGTCACCACGTCAAACTCTTCAACCGAAAATGGCATCGACTCTGCATCGGCGCGCATGAACTGGACGTTGTTTTGTCCTTGGGAACGGATGAACTGCTCGGCCACCGAAAGCATCTTCGGTGTCAGATCCGAGGCAACAACCTCACGGACATGACGAGCGAAGGCCAGCGCGGTGTGTCCGCCTCCGGTTGCGACATCGAGCACCCGTTCGCTGCCGGATAGCTCTGCCAGCTCAACCATCCGACGGAGATCATCGCCTTCGCGGTGCAGTTTGCTTTCGACAAACTGCTGCGCCGAACCGCCAAACTGGGATTGAACCAGCTGCTTGATATCGTCCGAATGGTCTGGCTGCGGAATCACGTTCTTTTGCTCGAGTTCGGACATGGCGATTCACTCCTTGCTCGCTCTTGGTTAGGTCACTTTGCGCCCAAAGTCGATAAGCTGCGCCGACACCAGATCGAGATCCGCAGACAGGAACATTCCGCGGACGTTTCCTCGTGGGTGACTGACAGTATGATCGGCCCAGATCTGGACGCCTTTTCCGACCGGCAGCTTGCGACACGGAATCGATCCTTGCCCAAGGACGCGGAACTCGAGAGACTGCACAGGCTCCATTCCGGCGCGATCCCAAGCGTAGGGAACCTGCGTGAGGAGCCGCCGCAGCGGACTGTTTTCCCACAGGGCCGGATCGTCGCTGCGCGCAAACGCCTTGGTCGTGATGTCCTGTCGCAGCGTGTACGCGTAACCACTGGGGTAGGGTGACGCATCGGAAAGCAGACGCGTCGCTTTGCTGTAGTAAACGACGTGGCGCTCAGGAATCACGTCGCCTTCGTGGACTGCACCAACCTCGAACACCCAGTCGTCTTTGTCCCAACCGACGACTTCCACGTGCAGAATAAAGGGCCTTGTCCAGTTCCCGATCGTGTCCTGATGGGTGACCGCGTAGCGCCAGAAGTCTCCCACCTCAAGCGGCGGTGGATAGGACGCTTGCTCTTCCGGGGTGACCACCCACTGCAAGTCCAGGCCCTGATACTTGCGTCGAATCGTCTGGGTTACCGTCGCCTCCTCACCCGCGCAGATCGAGTATACCAGCGTGCGCAGGGTTGGATGGAACGTGGTCTGGCTCGACCCTGGATCGCGCAGCTCCGCCGCGTTTTGTACCGACAGAGGCTGCGGACGCCACATGAGGTCAGGATGATCCAGCCGCGAGCCACCGATCCAGTACCCGCTTTGGGGATGTTCTTGGCTGCCGACGATTCGGTACGTGTAGACCTTGGGGCGTTCCTCGAGCGGCCAGTTCTTGACGCCGACAAAGTTGGGCTCGACGGCGTCGTTGGCAAACCAGACCTGGGCGGTTACGTCCCACGTCCTCGGCCCCTGCTCGGTGTACATGAACTCGTAGCGGTAGGCCGGATAGTTCCAGACTTCGCGCACTGGCTCGCCGGTTTTGGGATCGATCGGATCGAGCTTGGTGTCGAAGATGAGGCCGCGCTTTTCCTTGCCGATCGACTGAATCAGCATCGAGTGGAACAGGTGTGCGTCTTGTTCCCCAATCTTGCGAATCACGTCGACGGGATCGCCGTTGTGGCAGACCGTCAGCAGGCCTTTTTGATCGCCGACCTCGAAGCGGAGTCCTTTGATCTCACGCGCGATGGTCGGTTCGTTTTCCAGCACCGACGCTGCGGCCCAGCCATTGCAGTGGCCCCACCAAAACGCCGTGTAGCCAGTCGCGTTTTCGAGCCGCTTGTCGGCAAAGTGTCTCCAGCCCTCAAACTCCCGGCTGCGAGGGTTGGGCAGCCCGCTGGCAACGCAGTACTCATCGTACTTGTCGAGCGGACCGCCCTCGTCGTAGAGGTTCATGTAATCGTCGCGGTCGCGGCTCGAAAACATCGGCCACCAGTACCCCG
>CAYTGC010000727.1:0-2533 GCA_964437195.1 uncultured Myxococcales bacterium
CAGATCCTTGGCCTGACGAGCTTCGGAATCTATCAGCAGCAGACGGTCGAGCAGATTCGTTATCTGCTCGAGCACAGCGAAGCCAGAGTAGTGCTCGTCGGAGACGAAAAAGAGCTGCCAAATGTCATCGCAGCAGCCAAGGATCTGCCGCACATCATCGCAATCATCCCCTGGGACGAAGCAGTCTACGCTCGGAGCAAGCAGCTCGATCCGCGACTCTGTTCGCCCACGGTTCTCGAGCCTGAGCCACTCAGCCCCGCCGAGGTAACGGAGTCGCTCGCGGCCATTTCACCAGAAGACACGGCGCTGCTCATCTACACCTCGGGGACGACGGGTCCGCCCAAGGGCGCGATGGTCAGTCACCGCAACGTCCTGTCGATGTTCAATGCCGGGGATCACTTCGCCGAGTTTTTTGACGACGACATCATGATGTCGTTCCTGCCGATGGCGCACTCGGCAGAGCGCGTGCTGTCCTGCTATGGACGAGTCTCGGGCGGCGTGGCCACGGCGTACACCAGCAACATGAGCCGCCTGCTCGACGAACTGAAAGAGGTTGCGCCGACGGTGTTTGGCTCGGTGCCGCGAATTTTCGAAAAAGCCTACGGCAAGATCTTGAGCGAAATCGAGCGTCGGCCTGCGCCGGTGCAAAAGCTGTTCGCCTTTGCCCGCAGCGTCAGTCTCAAGCGAATGAAGCGGATCCACGCAGGCGAAAAAGTCCCTCTCCCCATCGAGCTTGCCCATCAGATGGTGGACCGCGTGTTCTGGACCAAAATTCGGGCCTTCTTTGGCGGTCGCGTACGCTATTTTATCGTCGGAGCGGCGCCCACTCCACGGGACGTGCTCGATTTCTTCTGGGCCGCCGGCTTGCCGCTGCTCGAGGTCTACGGAATGACCGAGGCGACGACGGTGACGCATGCCAACACGTTGCAGAAATTTCGGCTCGGCACGGTCGGACAGCTCGTCCCTGGCCTGGAACAGAAAATCGCCGACGACGGAGAAATCCTGCTGCGCGGTCCGTGGGTGTTCAAGGGCTATTTCAGGAGCCCCGACGCGACGGCCAGCACCATCATCGACGGCTGGCTTCACACCGGTGACGTCGGCAAGCTCGACGAAGACGGCTTTCTGCGCATCACCGACCGGAAAAAACATCTGATCATCACAGCCGGCGGCAAAAACCTGTCGCCTGGCAACATCGAGTCGGCGCTGAAGGGCAGCGATCCGCTCATCAGCCACATCATTGCCCACGGTGACCGCCGGGCGTTTGTAAGCGCGATCGTTGCGCCGAGTCCGATCGAGACACTCGACTGGGGCCTGCGACAAGGGCTGGTTTCGGCGGACGAAGTCAAAGCGCGCACCAAGGAACTGGTGGAAAATCCGTCGGCGCGCAGTGATGCCCTCGAGCGAGCGATGGCCCCGATCGTCGAAAATCCTGCCTTTCGGGCACGAATTCTGGCGGTGGTACGAACCGGCAACCAGCGACTCGCCCACGTCGAGCAAGTCCGCAAGCTGCTGCTTTTGCCACGCGATCTAAGCCAAGAGCACGGCGAAATGACGCCAACCATGAAGGTGAAGCGGCGCGAAGTGGAGCAGAAATACGCCCAAGAGCTTGACCGCCTGTATCAAGAAGACACATTCGGCCTTACCGTCTGAGAAGACACCGAGCCAGGAGAACGACGATGCTCGACATTCGCTTGCCGCTCGGACTTCTGCTCTCAGTACTCGGTATTTTGCTTGCCGGATATGGGCTACTGACCCAAGGCGATAGCATGTATATGCGCTATTCCTTGGGTATCAACATAAACCTGCTATGGGGGATTCTGCTGGCTGCGACGGGGCTTCTAATGCTCGGCCTTTACGCCCGCAGCCGTCGCCAGCCCGACGATCCAAGCAGCTAGTGCGCGCTCACCAGCTCGACCAGTACGCCGCCCAGCGCCTTCGGATGCAAGAACGCCACCTGGTGTCCACGCGCGCCTGGACGTGGCACTTTGTCGATGAGCGGAACGCCGCGCTCTGCCAGCTCGGCCAGCGCAGAAGCGATGTCTTCGACTGCAAAGGCAATGTGGTGAAGCCCGCCGCGCTTCTCGAGAAACTTCTCAAGCCCGGCATTTTCGCCTCTCGGCTTGGGCGCAATCAGCTCGACACAGGCATCTGCTTCGGCGGGAGTTAGCAAGAACGCGGCTTCGGTTAGCTGGTTCGGAACATACTCACGCGGGCCAAGCAAGAGGGGCAGCACCGACTGCCACGCCAAAAGCGCCGGGTCCAGCTCGGGAACACACAGCGCCACATGGTCGATTCGCACAATCTTCATGCGGTCACCCTACCGCAAAGATTGGGCACACGGCACCCCAAACCGGGGTGCCAAGACAGCGAATGTGAAGAGGGGAAAAAAGAAGCGCAGACCGGGGGAGCGAAAGTCCCCCAGCGACTAGAAGGTCAGGCGCCAGCCAAACCGCATATAGAGCGGAAGCTGGTACGAGGTCGGCTGGCCGTAGTTCGAGTTGAACGTCGGCAGCGTGCCGTTGTTCGCCTTGAG
>CAYTGC010000728.1:0-2531 GCA_964437195.1 uncultured Myxococcales bacterium
CGAAGCCCAACACTGCGTGTGTGCATTGAGATCCACGGGTAGTGGATGGAAGAGGAAGCGAACGCGGAAGCCAAAGCGGACGCGACTGGCCGACGAGAAAATCCCCAAAAAAGAGCTTGCGAATCCAAGAGTTTGGGAAGACTGTGCTTTCCGATTCCCGGCGAAAGCCGGGTCGAAAAATTTTTGGGGAAAGCACCGAGCAGATGAAGCTGCGACTGATCACGCTGACGATGAACCCAGATACGGGAGGATTCCCATCGGAACCGCTCGCCGACATCGAAGGCGAAGTGATGAGCACAAGCGAGCACTTCTTCGTGCATGGGGGACTGCCGCAGCTCCTGCTGATCGTCCACTATCGCGAGAAGACCACGGGTGAGCGGGTCCAGCGCGGGAAGTCGCCGATGAAGCCCGCCGATCCTGGGGTCCGAGCGGTGCTGTCCGATCCAGAGAAGGTCGTCTTCGATCGCCTGCGTGCATGGCGAAACGGGAGAGCCCACAGCGAAGGCGTGCCGCCCTACGTACTGCTGACGAACCAACAGCTTGCCGACATCGTCAGGAAGAATCCAACCACTCTCGGTGAGCTGCGCGAAGTAGAAGGCATCGGCGAGTCGAAAGCGACACGATTCGGGCGCGAGCTACTTGGAATGCTGAAGCTGGTTCATGGCGAGCCATCAAGTACACCGGACACCCGCACTGTGCCCACCGGAGCGTGATGGATGTCGGCTGAAGTACCCGTCGTGTTTGCTCGCTGGGAGCGGTTCGTTGCGTGGCTGCTTGACCGAACAGAGAAGTTTCCCAGGCGGGTCGCGTTTACGTTTCGGACCCGAATCGACAACGTCGCCCTGGATGTGTTTGAGCGGCTGGTGGAAGCACGCTATCAGCGCGATCGAGAGTCAACGCTACGACGGATCAACCTGGACATCGAGAAACTGCGGCTGCTTCTGCGGCTCAGCCACGAGCAGCGGATTCTCGATGACAAGGCGTTTGCGCATGCTTGTGGAGAGCTTGCGGTGGTCGGGCGCATGATCGGCGGCTGGCGAAACCAGCAGCTTGGTGGGGTGGCGCGGTGACGCCTCGGTTTGAGCGTGTAGCGGCGCTGGGAACGCTCTTGCAGGCCATAAAGCGCGCAGCCCGAGGCAAGCGGCACCTGCCCGAAGTGGCGCGGTTTGTGATGGATGCCGAGCGTCATGGCCTTGCGCTGAGTGCTGCGCTGCGTGAGCCGATGGGAAGCGAGTCAGCGTGGCGACCCGGCCCGGCGCGGACCTTTCAGCTCTATGACCCCAAGCTGCGGCAGATCACCGTGGTTCCGTTTGCCGATCGAGTGCTCCATCACGCGCTGTGCGAGGTGCTGCTGCCTGACTTCGAGCGGTTCGCTATCTTCCACAGCTATGCCTGCCGAGTGGGCAAGGGCCAGCACGCCGCGCTGCACTGCTGTCAGAAATATGTTCGTGCTCAGAAGGACGGCTGGGTGTTTAAGGGGGACATCCGCGCCTTCTTTGCATCGATTCCACACGAGCGGCTGCTTGAACTCATTCACCGACGAGTCGGAGAGTCCGACTTGCGAGCGCTGCTCGCTCAAATCGTGCATGCCTATCCCAGCGGGGAAGGTCGCGGACTCCCAATCGGTGCGCTGACCTCGCAGCACTTGGCCAACTTGTATTTGGGTGTGCTCGATCACTACGTAAAAGACGATCTTGGAGCGCGAAGATACCTGCGATACATGGACGACTTCGCAGTGTTTGGAACCCAGGCAGAAGTCCTGATGTTCCGACGACAAATCGCTCTGTTTCTGCACAACCGGCTGGGTCTTGCGCTCAACGAGCGCACCAGCCGTGTGCTGCCCGTTCGCGATGGCGTCCCGATGCTCGGAATGCGTGTGTATCCCGCCGTGATTCGGATCAGTCGATCCCGCTGGCAGCGATTCCTAAAAAGGCATCGAGCTGTGGAAGAGCAGCTCACCGACGGAATCATTACCGAAGAACAAGCTGCCGCCAGCTTGACCAGTCAATATGCGCACCTGCAAAAATGGAATACCTACCGAATTCGGCGGGGATTCTTGGAACGGAATGCAAAGCTCGCGGAGGCGAGAAACCACATGGGAGGATCGTAAAAAGACGCGAACCGAGTGCTCCGTGGCGGCGCGTGGAACAACACCGCGACGAACGCGCGCGTTGCGCAGCGCAACAACAACACGCCCACGAATCGCAACAACAACCTCGGCTTTCGCATTGTAAGCTCAGCATCAGGCAGTCTTCGGAATACGGCCAGAAGCGCCCGGTCCACGGATCGGGAGCCCGTGCCAAGGTGCTGACCAGATCCATCCCAGCGTCCAACGCGATGAGCGGAGGACCAAACCAACCCGGCCCGGCAGCGGCCCCGAAAGGGAGTGGCTGTCGGGCCATTTTTTTTGCCCAGCAACAACCCCGCGCCGCGCACAACATGAGACACGACTCTCCCACCATGAATGAGGCACGGAGCATTGCTGTCTCGAATGATTCGGGACCGTCGCTGTCGTTGGCCTCCTACCTGTC
>CAYTGC010000729.1:0-2527 GCA_964437195.1 uncultured Myxococcales bacterium
CTAGGTACTGCGCATCGCCGCAGCCAGACGGGAGCAGCGTCTCATCGACTCGGCCAAGCGGACCAAAGTCTGATCCCGACAGCGACCCGATAAAGCACAGCGGATCATCGGAAAGACAGTCGGCGCTGCCGTCTGGTGGATGCGCGTCGAGGTCGAGGATGACAACTTGCTCGGCAAAACCCTCGCTGCGCAGCACCGAAAGGGCAACCGCCATGTCGTTTATGACACACAGACCGCTGCCGTGCGCGCGGGCCGCATGATGAAAGCCGCCATGCAGGTTGAGCGCCGAGCCGCCATGGGCAAGCACCCAGCGAGCTGCCGCCAGCGTCCCGCCACAGCCGAGCCTGACCGAGTTGAGAAGCTCCTCTACCGGAAGCTCGGTGGGTTCGGACGCAAAGATGCGGGCCAGCACCTCGACTTGGTGCAGTGAGTCCAAGTATTCGGACGAGTGGACACGCTGAAGATCCTCGTAGCGAATCGGCTCGGGCGCGCGAAGCTCGCACAAGGACAGCAGCGGATCGTCTTGGCAGTACCAGGCCACGAAGTCTGCACGTCGCGGCTCACCGCCGATGCGGCCTTCAAACGCGGGCAGCGGCAGTCGATAGGCCGGATCGTAGAAAACGGGAGTCGTCTGCCCGATCACCCGTCCCAAGATCCCGCCCAGCGAGGATGAGCGAAGGCGGGTCTTTAGCTCCTGGCCGAGGGCCGAGACGAGTCTGCGCACTGCGTTTTTCCTTACGAAGGAGTGGCTCCGAGTCGGACCACCGCTGAGGCATCGACATGCACATGGCACATGCGCAGTCCGTCGATCGTCAGCACCTGCTTGCGGACCTCTAGCTCGGTACGATGGGCCTCTTCAATCGGCGTTCCTCCGGCAATTGTAATGTGCAGCTCGCAGCGGACCATGCCATGTCCGTACTTCTCGGCCCGTACGTCGTGGGCGTCGAGCACGCCCGGCACCGATGAGGCCACCTTGGAGATCTCTGCGAGCACCTGCGGTCCTGGCGATCGGCCCACCACCATGTCGAAGTTTTCGCGAAACAGACCGATTCCGTTCCACGCGATCAGGGTCGCGACCAGCGCGGTGGCAATCGGATCCGCAAGCGGATACCCGAGCTTGGTCATCAGCGTGCCGACAAGGGCCGCCAAAAGGCCCAGCTCATCGTTGAGCAGCTCCAGAAACTGCGCTTTGGCAGCGGCTCCGCTCGGTTTTTGCCACAGCATCTGGAGGATCGGAAGCGCGGCAACCACCATCGAAAAGACAATGACTCCTATCGCTAGCTCGAAGCGCTGCGGAGTCGCGACTTCATGCCCAAAACCAAACAGGCGCGGCAGCGATTCCTCATACAGTCGAATGCTGGTAAACGACACAAACAGCGTCGCAGCGACAAGTGCCGCCACGCTCTGTCCGCGCTCGTGACCGAACATGTGCTCTTCATCGGGCTCATCGGCGGACCAGCGCAGGGCCAAAAGCAAAAAGCCCACCACGATCACATCGCTGAGCGTATGCATCGCCTCGGCCAGCAGCGCCATCACCGAGGTAGCAAAGTAGACCCCCAGCTTAGAAAAAAAGATGACGACATAAAGGATGGCCGACAGCTTGAGCGAGCGCATATCGCGCGCAAGCTGATCCTTTTGGCTCTGGGTGTCATCACCACTTTGCTTCACGTTCGCAGACACAGTCGAGTTTCCCTCTTTCATTACCCTGGCGTAGGTCCGAGCCTAGCAAGCTGCGCTGGCTTTGGAAAACACCGAGTGAAACTTCCCGCTGGTTGCAGCGCTGGCCCCCACGCGCGTTGACAAGCAGCGCTGCCGGTTGGCTATAGTGCGCGCTCGTCCCGATTCCCCAGCCCAAGCGGAGACAATCATCATGAAGAAATTTCTGGCAGCAGCCCTTTTGGTAGGTGCAGGTTTTGGTTGTGCCTCGACGCCCAAGACGGCATCGGCAGGCGATCCGCCGAAGCTGTCCGAGGTGGAAGAGAAAGTCCTCACCCAGGCCGCTTTCGAGCTTCAGTGCGACCGCGCTCAGATTCAGCTCAGCAAGCTATCGGTCGATGGCGACATGATGGGCGTCAAGAACGAGACGTTTGGTGTGCGGGGCTGTAACAAGCAGGCGACGTACAAGACCTCATGTGGCTGGGGCCAGTGCAACGTCTTCAACATGGCGCAAGTGCAGAGCGTGACGCCGCAGAGAATGTAACGACACGCCGACCTGCGTGGTCAGCGTGCACCACGCAGGCGCTTCCAGAAGATCACTTCCGTGATCTCGGGCCGTACGTAGTCTGGCAGACGACCGACTTCGGTGTAGCCGTGGCGTGCATAAAAGCGATGCGCGGCATGATTGAAGTGCGATGCCAGGAGGAACAGGTCGCGGCTATGGGAAGAGACGGTCTGTTCGACATGGGACAGGAGCAGGCTGCCGATTCCCATTCCTTGTGCCGCATCGCTTACTGCGATGAGCTTGAGGTAGCCGCCAAAGCTACCGAACATTCCGGTGTGGGTGACGCGTGCGATGCCACAGAGCGGC
>CAYTGC010000730.1:0-2527 GCA_964437195.1 uncultured Myxococcales bacterium
ATGTCGCGCACGCTTCGCGAGCAGCTCTTCGACACGTTTCGTACCGACCAGGACTTTGATGCGTTCTGTCAGGACTACTTTGCCTCGGTCTACCGACGGTTTGGTAAGGGAATGGAGCGCGTTGAAAAGACCAACTTGCTGTTCGCTCTCATCGACGAAGACGACATTGTTCGCTGTCTTACTCAGCTTTCCAATCAGAGCGGTCAAAAGGCACAAGCGGCGATGCCCAGCCCGGCGATGCCGGTTACTGCCAAGCCTGCCGTTGCCGCTGCTGTTCCAGTGGGTGCCGTGCAGCTCGGCAATCCGCTCGAGCTGACCATCGGACACGTCAAAGCAGCCTGTGCGCGACTGACGACGGCAGATGCTCAGGGGACGGGCTATTTGGTTCGGCCAGACCGCTTGGTCACTTGTGCGCACGTCGTCCGCTCGGTTGGAGTCGGCGGAAACGTGCAGGCTCAGTTCATCGGCAGTGCGCAGGCTGTCGAGGCGACGGTTGAGCGTCTCGATGACACCGCCGACTGGGCCATCTTGAAGCTTTCTGCACCTGTGGACGGAGCCCAGAACCTACCGATTTTCTCTGCGTCGACGGTAGATGCTCGATGGCTTGCGTTTGGCTATCCCGCGATGGCAGGGGAGCACGGCCTCGTTCTTGGCGGAGTGGTTCGTGATCCTGCGGGCAAGGACTCTCTCAGTCGTCCGGCGGTTCAGCTTTTCTGTGACGAAGCGGCGGCGGCACGCGGTGCAGTGCTCGGTGGTGCTTCGGGATCGCCAGTCATCAGCGGCGGACGCATCATCGGCCACCTGCGGCGCTTGCTGCCCGACGAGGAGAATCGCGCCCAGCTTGGGATGCTCTTTGCCTGTCCATCGCTCGCCTATCAGTCTGCACTTCCCGCTCTCGGCGAGGCTCCACAGCTTCAGACACTGGGTCCCCAGTCAAGCTACGACCCGCTCTGGTACATCCCACGACTCGATGCAGAGAAGCAGGCGCTCAACAAGCTCAGCAAGGTTGGGATTCCGGTGACGCTGCAAGCGCCGGAAGGCTATGGAAAAGGATGGATGGTGCAGCACCTGCTCGAGCGAGTCGCACAGCAAGACCTGACGACCGGCCACAAGACGGAGGTCCTGCGCCTGAACTTGCGCAAAGCCATGAGTGCTCCGCCTGCGTCGCTGGAGGAGCTGCTGATGTCGCTTCTGCGGGACATGCTGGAACAGCTTGGGGTCGAGCGGCTGGAAGCGCTGCTGGCGCGGGCGAGCAAAGTTCCAGGGGATGCCAAGCGCAAGTTTCGCCGTGCTCTGGAACAGCATGTCTTGTCACGGGGCGCGCATCGTAGCCTCATCATCCTCGAAGAAGCGGATCATCTGCACCGAACCCCGAACCAAACGGACTTCTTCGCGCTGCTGCGTGCGATGGCCGAGGACAAGACCACTGCCTACAGAAGCCTGCGGCTCCTCGTCACGATTGGCGCCGAAGCCGCGTTTTTGGAGACGACCGATCACTCGGCGTTTTTTGCGCTGTCCAAGCCGATCGTCCTTGAGGGATTTTCCTTCCCGCAGCTTCAGAGCGAGGCCGCACTGTACGGACTCAGCCCGGATGATCACGGTCTGCGCGAGCTGCATCGGCTGACCGGCGGGTATCCGCAGTATGCCCAGCAAGCCATGCACGAAGCGGTGTGCAGCGAAAAGACGCTGGCCGAGGTACTGACCACGACCGACCCGCGTGGCGGACTGTTTGCCAGCAGCTTGCAGCGTCTGCGTCTGTATATCGAGCGCGAAGGGCTACGGCCCGTGCTTCAGAAGCTGCTCACCACGCCTCGATTCGAGCTGTCCCCCGATGACTATCTGCGACTGTATCGCAAGGGATTGGTCGTCGAGACAAGCCCCGGCGAATACCGACTGCGCTGCCCTCTGTTTGACGACTACTTCCGCGCCTGGTGCCGTTAGGGAATGAGCACGCCATGAGCACTGAATCCCTCACATTCAAGGCAGGCGGCACCCTGGAGGAGTCCAACTTCTACCTGGAGCGAAGCGCCGACGAGGAGCTTCCGCAGGCTCTGCTGCGAGGGGAGTTCTGCTACGTCTTGGCACCGCGTCAGATGGGAAAGTCGAGCCTGCGCTATCGTGTGGCGCGTCGTCTGAGGGCGGAGCATGCTGTTCTCTGCGCAACCATCGACCTGACCGGAATCGGAACCAGCACCAGCCAAGCCGACGAGTGGTACTTCGGCATCGTCGATGAGCTGGCCCGACAGCTTGGCGATGAGTCCCTGCGCACCGCCACCGAAGACTTCTGGGTCGAGCAAGCCAAGCTGCCCATCGTGCAGCGCTTCACGCGATTCCTACGAGAAGTCTTGCTTGCCCACACGACCGGGCAGATTGTCGTGTTTGTCGATGAAATCGATGCGGTGCGCGCGCTGCCGTTTGACAGCGACGACTTTTTCGCGGCGATTCGTGCTGTCTACAACGCGCGGCCCGATGACCCAGAGTACAAGCGGCTGAGCATCTGTCTGCTCGGCGTCGCCCAGCCCGGCGA
>CAYTGC010000731.1:0-2524 GCA_964437195.1 uncultured Myxococcales bacterium
CGCCTGCACCTGCCCCGTAGTATCCCCACCCGATCTCGCCTCAGTGCGGCCTTCCCTTGGCCGCCTCTCCCGTCACGTACATTGACGACTTGCAGTCGGCTGACCTAAGCTGACTGTATCGGTCGTACGATGCGTCCTCGCAGCTTGTCGCAAACTTGGCTTTGGTTCGCCGCAGTGGCTCTTGCCGTCGGCATGCCTGCCGCTTTTGTGCATGCTGCGACGGAAAATAGCCAAGGACCAAGCGCACCTGCGCCTTCTCCTTCGGTGAACGCTCAGAGCCAAACCACGACGGTCGCCGGACCGGGCCAGCCAACAGCCCCGGGTGCGCAGACGAAATCGGTGCCAAACCCGGGAACGGCAGGAGCGTCGTCGCAAGCTGCTCCCGCTGGTGCTTCCATTACAGCTTCGTCGGCGAGCACGGTTGACCCCAAGCTGGCGATTGCCGAGCAGCGCTTGTCGGTCAGTCAGGTCACGTCGCTACGCAAGGCGGCACTGGAAAAGGCCGACAAGGTCAAAGAGATCTGCTTGTACGAGCGGCTGCGCGGTCTTCAGCAGACGCTCGAAAGCACCCAAGTCGCCGTCGCTGCATTGGAAGCGGCGGTGGCTTCCGGCAACCAGGCGAACGAGCGAGCCGAGCGTGAGCGGGTGCAAAAAGCGCTGGAGCTGTCGCGTCAGCTTCGGACCGATGCAGAAGGCTGCGTGGGCAACGAGCTTATCACTGGTTCGCGCGCGACTTCCGTTACCGTTTCCGGCGGTGGCCAAGGGGATGACCCCAAGGCTGGCCCGTCGGAACTGCAAACCATTCGTCCTGTGCGGCTAGAGCTTCCCAGCCGCCCCAACCCCAACAGTGCGTTCCGTCCATCGCGCTAAGATCGCGGGGCTTTTTGCCTTGCTAGCTTCTGCGAGCGTCCCGTCGGCGCGGGCGCAGTACGTCCCCTATGGGCCGTTTGAGGTCTATCCGAACTCGCAGCTTCGCGAGGGACCGGGCTTCAAGGTGCTGGGCGACGGATTGGTGATCCATCCGGGCATCGCGACCGAGCTGGGCTACGACAGCAACATGCTGATGTCGGCGCAGGCGGGTGGGGCAGGGGTTTTGCGTCTGCGCGCCCACGTCGACATCGCAACCCGGCCACCGCAGCGTCTCGATGTGGACTCGCGCCAGTTTCTGAAGTTCCGCTTTGGCGCTGCCGTCGAGTATCGCCAGTTCTTTTCGCGCGATACCCGCATCGGCTATCCGCAGCAAGTCAACGCCCAGAGCGACGCCGATCTGCGCATCAAAGAAGGCGATCCGCTGTCGTTTCGCATCTACAACCAATTTCTGGTCACAAACGATGCGCGCAACCTCGAAGTGGCGACGACGCAGACGTTTGCGCCGCGCATCTATGAACGGCTGAGCCTGCTCGGGACGTATCGTCCCTATGGCGGTCCGCTTGAGATCGGCCTGTCCGAGTCGCTGCGAGTCGACCACTACGTGCAGAGCGAGCTGTCGCGCGGACGATCGTTCCAAAACGACATCGCGCTGTGGGGCGCCTACAAGATGCTGCCGCAGACGCAGCTAAAGCTTGAGGTTCGGTCGTCGTGGACCAGCTTCTATGGCGATGGGGCAGTGATTCCCAACTCGGCGCCGCTGCGCATTACGGGCGGCATCCAGAGCCTGCTTTTGCCGTGGCTGGGCGCATCGCTCTACGTCGGCTATGGCAACAGCTTGCACTATGGCCTGACCGATACGACGCAGCTTGTCGGAGACACGTCGTCGGCCCGCTACAACAACTTTGTCGGCGGGCTGGAGGCGCGGATTCTGCTCGTGCAGCGCATGAACCTGCGGGCTGGCTGGGCGCGCGACTTCTTCGATTCGATCTACGCGACGTATCTGCGCGACGATCGGCTCTACATTTCGTATGAGCACAACCCCTGGCGGTCGCTGTGGCTTTTGGCTGGATTCGAGACCTACTTAAGGGCCTACGGACCGCTGGTCGCGCCATCGACGCTGTACTATCGCGCGTACAAGAACGGGGCGACGACGCGCAGTGATGTGCTGTTTGCGCTAAATGTCGAGGCAAGCTACCGGCCCCTGTCGTGGCTGCAAGCGGGCCTAAGCTACAACCTGCTCGCCGACGTGACCGACTTTGGTTTCGTGGACGGTGCAGGCACTCGGATGGATGCAGGCTTCCAAAAGCATGTCGTGCTGTTCAAAGCCGATCTGTCCTACTAGCGGACGTCACAGCCTGCCGACGCCTGTGGGTAAGTCCGGGCTCTGTCTCCTGCGGGCTGCGGGCGCGCGGTGGTGCTTGGCGGTCGGGCTCGGGCTGGGTCTTGCTTCGCTCTGCGGGTGTCCGTCGCCGCCTGCGGTGGTGGTGCGGGAAGCGACGCCGCCGCCCCATGTCGATATGAGCCTGGGCCCAGACGACGTGTTCGAGGTTCGGGTCTATGGCGAGGCCGAGCTGACGGGGACGTACCGGGTGGCGGCTGATGGCACGATCGACTTTCCTTTGATTGGTCGGCTGGCGGTGCGCGGGCAGACGAC
>CAYTGC010000732.1:0-2519 GCA_964437195.1 uncultured Myxococcales bacterium
TGGATGAGGCTGCCGCTATGAGCCGTCGACAGCCGCGCTGGACAGGCATCGTCGCGGGCACTGCTGCGTTATCGCTGGTCGTCGTATTTTTCGCGCTCGCTGCAATCGGGCCACCGACTGCGCACAAGGACGAGGCAGCACCGCCCGTTCCCGAGCCACCCGCGACACGGCCCGACGACTTGGTGGCGCTCGCTCGCTGCCTCTGTTCCGAGGACAACGATCCGGCCATCCAGATCGCGATCGGCTGGATCGTCATCCAAACCGCGCGTCGTCGCCGAGTGTCCGTCTTCGAGCTGCTCACTGCCGGACACGGCTACGGCCCACAGAAAGTGTTCGTAGACGGCAAAGCCATCATCCGGTTCGCATCCACGGACAAACCCGCGACGGATACCGCGATGCTTCTGGCCGCCGCGCTGCTCGCTGGAACCGTCGAACCACCGAGACAATTCCAGCAAGCCGCACCGACCAGCTTCGTCGAGCGCAGCAAAGCGAGCAAGCGCACAGGTGCCGACGGTCGCCCACTCCAACCCGAGACAACTATGGAGCGTATCGTCGCGCTGCAATCAGACTTTGGCGGCCTCGTCGGACGAATGGGCCGCTGGTACTTCTATCGTAACCGCGCGCCGCCCGTCGAGATGGTGGAGTTGGTGCCGAGTTTGGCCTGACAACAAAGGGGGATGCTCATGACCGACATCGAAATCGTTGAGGCAGCGCTCAAAGAGGTGCGCGCGCTTCAGCACCGTGTGAATACCGTCGCAGACAGCCTGACCGCCGGATTGGCAGAGTTGCGGGAACGTGAGGCGCTGGCCTGTGCGCGTAAGTCCGAGGAGCGACTGAAGACCGATCAACAGACAAACGCGCTGCTCGGACGCATTCTCGACACGGGACTGCACCTTGCGGAGCAGGCCATGCAGCGAGGCGAACGCAAGCACAAAACACGTTCAACCAACCGAACACGCCAGTAGAGACGATCGGCTACAGTGTAGGTCATGCGTCCGTTGGTCCTCGGGCTGTCCTTGCTGCTTTTCACAAACACGGTGCGTGCCGACGGAGAAATTCGTCAACCACCGACGCTGCGGGATGCTGCGAAAGCTCACTTTCGCGACGGGCTTTCATTCTTTCAGACCGAGCAGTTTGGACCCGCCATCGTCGAGTTTCGCGCCGCGTGGGAGCTGAGCGGCGAGCGCGACCTTTTGCACAACCTAAGCTGGGCCTGCGAGAAGGCTGGCCGGATTGTCGAGGCCAAGGACTACGCCAGCCGATACCTGGCGCAAAGTCGAGGAACCAACGACGAAGCCATGGCCGATCGTCGGGTCAAGTTCCTGTCGAGCCGATACCCGGATGCGGAAGCCGCCAAAACCCCCGCTGTCGAGTCGCAGCCATCGGCGGCAGAAGCGTCGGAACCAAACACGCCCAAGCCAACGTCAGCCGCACCAGGAGCTACCGAAAGCCCCATGCCATCTGCCAGTCGCAAGCCGCTGGCGATCGGCCTTCTGGTTGGCGGTGGAGCCGCGCTGGCCGTATCGGTTGGCCTCGCGAGCGGCGCGGTTGGAGCATGGGCCGAAGCGGCAAACCCCGACACCTACTTCGACCGCTGGCAAAGCCTCAACAGCAGAGGCCAAACCCTGTCGATCGCGTCAGGCGTATTTGGTGCGCTCGGAGTGGGGCTGTTGGTTCCCGGCGTCGTCCTTGTGAGGCAGTGATGACTGAATAAGTGGTATGATCACGCCGTGAAAAAGCGTCTGTTGGCCTGTTCTGGCAGCGACCTCAAGCGCTGGACCTGCCTGTTGGTGGACTTTGTGTTGGAAACTGAGGCCGCTTTGCGTGCAGCTTGAACCGTCGCTGGAACCAGGGGAACCGCGCATGAGGCCGACTGGCAACCGGCGTGGGCCTCGTTTCTGCGTACAAGCTTCTAAAGGTTCGCTGCGCGCCCAATGGGACCGCAAGCAGGCGTAGCAACGGCAGCGCAGTCATGGGAATGGATCAGGGGTGAAACAATGACGACAGAAACATTGTGGTTCAAGCGGATAAGCGACAAAACACACATTAGGACCGACGGGACCAGTGGAGCACGGAGACAGTGTTTGCAAGTCAGCCAACTTTCGGCTGCCACTAGAGCTGCCCTGGAAGCGGCGGGCGCTATAATCCACGAGCTGATTGTCGAAGGGGACGAGGCCAAGATATCTGCAGTCCTGCAAGAGAATGGCTATGAGCGTCTCGGCTTCGGTTCAGACTCTGGGCAGGTAATTGCAAGCGCCGGTGGCGGAAAAGGTGACAACCTTGGTGGCGGCGACAAGGTTGCGAATGGCTGATCTGATGGCTGCGGAACGGTGCTGCTATTCCGCCGACGGACACTATTGTTTGCGGAGAAGCATCAGCATAATCTTGTTCCGATCGTTCCCGGCATAAGGTGTGAGCAGTTCACACTTCCAGCCAATGGAGGCCAAGCTCTCAACCAACTTGCTCGGATCATAAAGCTTGCAGCGAAACATGACGAACCGTCGGGGCGGCATCCCACC
>CAYTGC010000733.1:0-2519 GCA_964437195.1 uncultured Myxococcales bacterium
AACCTGCCAATGTCATGATCACGACAGGTGGAGAGGTCAAGCTCCTGGACTTTGGTCTGGCGCGCTTCATCGAACACCCTCCGCAGGAGCATCACTATGCGGAGACCACGGCAGCGATGTCGCTCGATGAAGTTCAAAAGGCCGAGCTGGACAAAGCTGCGATCGATGAACGGTCGACCCGTCCGGTTCGGGTTTCCATTGGCGATGAACCTGTCCCTGCGCAGACCCGACTGACGCGAGTCGGAACGCTGATTGGTACACCGCTGTTCATGGCGCCAGAGCTGTGGCTTGGCCAGATGGCGACGGCGTCGTCCGATGTCTATGCATTCGGACTTCTGATGTACGAACTTCTGGCCGGAAAGCTGCCGCATGCCGACTTGGGCTTGGCCGAGCTTGCACTGTTTGTCAGCAGCTACGACTTGCCCAGCTTGGCGGAAGAACTTCCAGAAATTCCGCGTCAGTTTTCAACGCTTGTCGATCGCTGCATAAAGCGCGATATGCAGGCTCGTCCGACGATGGAATTGGTAAGAACAGAGCTGGAAGGAATGGTCTCTGTCTTTCTTCCTTTTTCATCGCAGAGCGAAGAACAGATAAGTGGTGATGTGGCCAGAGTGAGCGCTTCCTTTCTTCGCATAAGTCGGCAAGGGACTCTGCTGGCCGAGCGATTTTATGAGCGATTTTTCGCGCTGGAACCGCCGCTGCGTGAGCTGTTTCCGATCGACATGGCGACCCAAGCGCGAATGCTGACCACCGCGCTCAAGCTGACGCTGGAAAATCTGCAGCAGCCGGACCGACTCTTGCCTTTCATCAGCGAACTCGGAAGACGACACGCGCACTACGGAGTGCAGCCGCGACACCTGGGTTTGATGGGAAGAGCGCTTTTGGAAGTGCTCCCATCCGTCGATCCAGAGTGGACGGACTCGACGGGACATGCGTGGGCCAAAGCCTATGGGCACATCGCGCAGCAGTTTCAGCGTGGCATTGAGTCGGTTCGGGCAAGCCAGCCGCTTCCGCTGGGATCGATAGGACGCGCCCACTGGGAAGTGCCGCTGTTTGCGCCGCAGACCTCTTGGGTGATTCGTCCGGATGGCGATCTCGCCTACCAGTGCTTTGGCCACGGCGCGATCGATGTGGTGGTCGTTTGGGAATGGATCTCGAACATCGAACAGATATGGCATAGCCCGCGAGTCGCGACATTTTTCCGTCATCTTGCATCGATGGCGCGGGTGATTCTGTTCGACCGACGTGGGTGCGGTTTGTCGTCGGCAAGTGGTGCAACAAGCGAGCCCGATCAGCAGGTCCGAGACATCCTTTCCATCATGGAACATGCGGGGGTTGATCGCGCAGTGATTCTGGGAATGGGGGATGGTTGCATCCCCGCGTGTCTGCTTTCTGCCACGCGACCGGAACGCACACGCGCGCTTGTGCTGTATGGATATGGAAAGTGTCTGGCACAGCGTGCGCCGCATCAAGCGGGTGGGCAGTCGGCAAGCTCGCTGCTCGCTGATCAGTGCGAGATGATCCGGAAAGACTGGGGTGGGCCGCTGTTTGTGGAAACGCTTGCGCCGTCGCTGGCAAAGGATGCTTCGTACAGGCGGTGGTGGGCGGCTTGTCTGCGCCAGTCGGCAAGTCCAAGCGAAGCCGCGGCGCTGTTTCAGTGGGGCGAGAGCCAGAGTGTGAAGGCGGTGCTGGGATCGCTCAGGATTCCTACGCTTGTCCTTCATCGCGAGTCGGATTCCCATCGCTCGGTGCAAGAGAGTGAACAGCTCGCCAAGCAGATCCGCAATGCGCAGCTTGCGATTCTGCCGGGTGCAGATCATGTTCCATGGGCAGGAGACACCGACGCTGTGCTGGGTGCGCTGCATTCCTTTCTATCGGGTTTGCCCAGTCTGCCGATTTCGGCCAGTGTGGCCGGCTGTGTGATTGCGGTGTCCGCGATGGGCGCGCAGATTTCCCCTCTGCTGCGCGATCTGGTGCGGCGCGAGTTGATCCTTGTTGGCGCAGGTACTGTCGACACGCACCTTGAACATGTACTCCTTGCGTACTTTGATGGACCAGGCCGCGCTGTGCAGTGTGCGCAAAGCATGGTCGCAGCAGCGGAAAGACAGGACCTTGCGATGAGTGTAGGAATCGATTTGGGATCGCTTCTGCTGCTGCCAAACTTGGGAGGTGAAGCCGTCGATCAAGCCATTGCGCTTGCGATGGCGGCGCCCCCTTGCGCGATCTTGCTAAGTGATGCGGTCCGAACGCTTACGGTGGGTCCAGATTTGGTCTTTTCCGAGCATGTGATTGCCGCAGAAGGAGAAGCCGCTCGAATCGTCTATTCCGTCGAGCCGGCTGCTTCCAAGCGCCCACCGCAGGTTCGCACCGTGGTTGCTTGACGCTGTTTTCCGTACCCGCTGTGCGGACTCTGTTGTGCGACTTTTCCGTTCGATTGCTCCGTGTCCTTTCCCCGTTTTTCTGTCTCGCAAATCGGAAAGTTAGCGCTCCATCTGCGACGCGGCAGATCGTTTCCGGCT
>CAYTGC010000734.1:0-2518 GCA_964437195.1 uncultured Myxococcales bacterium
CTCGCCAGATGAACGCCTGCGTAAGACCCATGGAGTCGAGGTTGCTCCACTCTGCATTCGTGCTTGCCGATCCACAGGCAAACAGAGTGGCCCACTGCGGAACGCGGGGGCGCGTCAGAATGTCCGACACAAAGAAGCGGCGCTCGTTTCCCAGATCGAACGAGCGCTCAGGGGATGTCGCAGAGGAGTCATGCGCATGGGTAATCACCACCAGAGAGTCCGCACGTTCCAGACCTTCGGCGAACTGTTTTGGCTCGAGGAACGCTGAGTTCTTCGACAGGGCCGACTGGGAGCCTACATTGCAGGCGGGCTCGGCGCTAACCAAAGTCGATTGCGTGTTCATGCGCAGCGCCTTTGCCAAAGAGGCAATCTCACCTATGGCGTTTGCAACAGGACAAGCGACAGATGGACTGCTGCTGCCAGGCTTCGGATAGATCTCGTTACCAAAGAGGTATCCTGTCTGATTCATATTGGGCCGAAAGTCATCGAGTGCGACGGGCGATTGGGTTCGATGGCTGGGATGATCCAGCGCGAAGACCACCTGTATGCTGTTCTGCAGCGGTTGTCGTTGTGGACCGAAACGCAGCAGCTGAAAATCCACATTTCGCAGCTTGCCGTAAGGAAGGAAGGAGACCCGGTGGGCTCTGCCAATTTTTTCTGCAATCGGATCGAGGAATCGCTTGCCAAGACGTCTGCCCTCTTCGGAGTCGTAGCTGGATAGCGTCGCCAGTGCGTCCACATCTTCAGAGGACAGCTCCCAGTCGATGACTCCTTTTCCATCTTGCGCCAGACAGAGCCAGGACGAAGGCATGGGATGACAAGCAACCAGGACTTCGCCTTGACGCGGCACGCCCAGCGGACTCCTCTCTGCAGCGCCCGTGGGTGCGTATTCTTTGAGCAGCGCGTCCGTCTGCTCCGCAAATCTTCTGTACGCCGCGCTGATCTTCGTCTCGATAAGTGGCAGCTGATTCCCGGCGGCAGGAGCACGTTCTGCGATTGTCTGCTCCAGCTCAGCGCGCGCTCTTTGTAGACGAGCTGCAAGCTCAGCTCTTTTTTCAGGCCTGATGTCCGCTGTAAGGAG
Organism: uncultured Myxococcales bacterium; assembly: GCA_964437195.1. Classification (GTDB taxonomy): domain Bacteria; phylum Myxococcota_A; class Polyangia; order Palsa-1104; family JAEUJZ01; genus JAEUKA01. Next base: position 1,082 of record CAYTGC010000734.1, read on the forward strand.
AGAGGGAATGGCTATCAGTCCACGCAGGCGCGCCTTCCGAATCAGTGCCAGCGCTTCTTCCTTTTTTCCTTGCTTCCACAGAAACCGCAGCTGCTCGCGGGTGCCTCGCTCGAACCGTCCAAGAGCGCTCGCCTTGCGGAGGTTCCACAGCTCCGCGCGCGCGATGGTGTCGAGCCATGTGTCCGCGTTCTGGAAATGCTCCAGCGCCGCTTTGAGATCGTTCTCTCTTGCGGCAACAAGTGCGAGTCCGATCTCCGCCTCCCATGCTCGCTCATCGCCAATCGATACCACCTTGGACCGGAGCAGATAGAAGTACTTCTTTGCGTCGCTGAGCACGCCCTTTCCGAGCGCATACCCCCCGTACAGATACGCAAGTTCGACAGGCAGATCGTTCCTTGTCTTGAGCGTCGGATCGAACTCCTCGAGCTTGTCAATCGCATCCTTCACCTCACGCATCTGCCCGGAGCTCAGATAGAGCCGCCCCCACTCAATCAGAAAATCGGTTCGCCAGTCTGTCCTGTCACAGTGTCCCTGCGTGTCCAAGAAGGCCGTCCATAGCGCTTCAGGCTTGCTAAGTTCGACTGGAAGCGCATGACCGAGCTGACTCTCTTGTGCCACGCGAATGACATGCAGAACTTTCAGCCTCTGTTCCTGAATTCGGCAGCCCAACATATCCGCGGGCGGCGGCTTGAGGGGATCGGGCGTCTTCGACTTCCACTTCTCGCCTGCCCACTCCGCGGCGGTTCCTACACGACCCAGCGCCAGCCACAGATCAACCCCAAACATCACCACGTCCAGCACAGCGGTTTGATCATCAATCTGCTGTGCAGACACAAGTGCGGTGTCAAGCGCTGGAACCGCTTCTTTAAACTGCCACCGCAGCCAGTGATGAAGCGCACGCTGGCGATAGAAATACGCTCTCCTTCGGCGGTCACTCAGAAGCGCTTTCTGATACTGGCCAAGCTTGGTGTCTGCTTCGTCTACTGACCCAATCCGCTTGCTCAGATAGTCGCAGAACCAAAGTACGTTCTCGTTGCGCTCCGAGATGACTTTTGCATCCTCTGCTGCCTTGATTGCGTGCTCGTACGCCTGCGCGACATCACTTGGCTGGGGTCGGATCGGAAGGTCCGCCTCGTGACCGTCCAGCCCTCGGGCGATCAGACTGAAGGTGAGACTGCGCGCGATTCCTATCGCCTGAATATCCGGATCTGAGAGGTGCCGTTTGAGGAGCGCTTGTTCTTCTGCTGGACCGATTGGCGGCTTCTTGAGGTGTCTTGCATCCCACAGCTCCTGAAGCCACTGCGGAAGCTTCGGAACGAACGTCTGAAACGTCACCACCCGACTTTCCCTGCCGAAGCGAAATGAAATGGAGTGCGTCTTATTTTCTTGGCGAAGCGGAACACGGAAGAAGCGCTCGCACTGATTGTGGATGTCTAT
>CAYTGC010000735.1:0-2517 GCA_964437195.1 uncultured Myxococcales bacterium
CCCGCCATCGAGCCCGTCTCAGCGCAAGCCGTCCAGCGCGAGTCCGCTTCGAAACCGGAAATCCCGTCGTCGAAACCGGAAGTTCCGTCTTCAAAACCGGAGGCCCCGTCGTCGAAACCGGAGGTCTCGTCTTCGAAACCGGAAGTTCCGTCTTCAAAACCGGAAGTCCCTGCTTCGAAACCGGAAGTCCCTGCTTCGAAACCGGAAGTCTCCTCGAAGCCCGAAGTTCCGTCTTCGAGACCCGAGTTCCCGACCCGGCCCGAGATCACGTCGTCGAAGGTTGATGTCCTTCCGCTCGCAAAAGTCGAGGTCTCGTCGAAGCCTGAGGTCCCGTCGAAGCCCGAAGCAACGGCTCGGTCTGAGTCATCAGGAAAGCCCGATCACGGGGCCAAGCCGGAGCCTGCCGCCAGGCCAGACCACCTGCCGTCGAGAGTGTCGTCGAAGCCTGAGTCGATGACCAAGGCAGACCCGGCAGTGCCATCGAGAGTCTCATCGCGACCCGAGACTTCGGCGAAGCATGCGCTGCCCGTTCCGCAACACTCGAAGCCGCCGCGCGTTCTGCCGCCGCCGATACCACCGCTGCCGCCAGCGCACAAGGCAGAGCCGCCACCCATTCCCAAGCAAGCCGTGCCTGCGCAAATTCCCAACCTTCGCAGCGGACCAATTCGCCGACGGCTGCATGGGGACAAGCCGGGCCAGCTCTCGTCGAGCGACCTGATCATCGAGGAACGCCCGTCGAATCTGAATCTCAACCGCGATGTGTTGCGGGTTCCGGCGCGAATGCTCGCCCCAGAGCCGATGGGTGAGCAGGCCGGTCCAATCGTCGACGCGCTCTTTCGCTGTGCAACAACGTTGCTCGATCAGCTGGCGACGCAACACGACAGTGACTGGCCAACGCTGGTGGTAGCTCAATGTGGGACGGTCTGCGATCGGATCGGACTTTTGCCGCGGGCCCGACGCGAGCTGCTTCTGGTGGCCCGGATGCATGCCGTGCTCACCGTCACCCTGGTCGGCAAAGGTCCGCTGCCGCCACCGCGACGGGAGAGACTGGGCTACGTCTGCGATGACCCGCTCGACGGTCTGCTCACGGCACTTCAGAGTGATTTTCTGGACTTTCTTCGCCTGCCGCAAGATGACGATCCACCGCTCGGAGTCCGCATCATCTCGACGGTGCTTGAAGGGCTGTATCTTGCCCACCAAGGCCTTGGCGAGGAAAAACTGGCAGAGCAGCTCCGCGCACGATTTGGCGATACCGACGTCGTGCGGGTCTTGATCGAGCACTTTGCCGACGAGCCGCCGCAGTTTACCGACCGAACCGAACCCCCGAATGTACGAGCCAAAAAGCTCGCCACGCCCCCGGAGCGAAGAATGGACAATCCTGATGTCCTCGATCGTCAGCAAACTCCATTTCGCCTCGGTTGGCCGACCCCAGCGACGATGCCAGACGTAGCCTGGAGCATCGAGGTCGTTTCCGACCTTCCCGAGGATGGTCTGCTGCCGTATCCTGCACCGGCCAAGCTCAAGCGGCCCCAAGTTCCGGAAGGAACCTAGCCCGCAGCACGGCCCGGCTCACATGCGCACGCTTCGAACTGTTCTCGTTCACCTGATCCTCATCCTCCTGACTGCGGCGACGCTGTATCCGGTGCTGTGGGTGCTCAAGATGGCACTTTCACCCTCGCAGAGTTTTTCGCTGACAGTCAGCCCGTGGCCGACCCAGGTAACACTCGACAACTTCGCCGACGTCTTGTTGCGGAAAGCCCCCAGCGACGGTCAATACCTGTTTTTCCGTCAGCTCTTCAACTCTCTCATTGTGTCGGTGGCGGTGACCGTGGTGGGCGTCGCGCTGTCCTGCTCGGCGGCATATGCGCTGTCGCGCTTTCGCTTTCCCGGTCGAGACGGCTCACTTCGGCTGTTTCTGCTGGCGCAGATGTTTCCCGGGGTCGTGACGACGATTCCGCTCTATGTGGTCCTCGAAAAACTGCATCTGCTCAATCACCTGGGCGGACTCGTTTTGTGCTACGCGACGACGGCAATTCCTTTCTGTGTGTTTATGCTCAAGGGCTATTTCGACGGTCTGCCGCAGGAACTTGAAGAGGCCGTTCTCCTCGATGGAGGCAGCCGCTTCGACGCCTTCTACCGTGTCGTGCTCCCGCTTGCCCGACCTGCCATCGCCGTCACCGCGCTGTTCTGCTTCTTAACCGCCTGGAACGAGTTCATCCTCGCCGCGACTTTCATGAGCCGACCTAAGAGCTACACGCTGCCCGTCATGCTGAATCACTACGTCGGTGACTACGCCACCGAGTGGGGCCACTTTGCCGCCGGTGCAGTGCTGGTTTCCGTCCCCGTGATGGCACTGTTCTTCGCGCTGCAAAAACACCTCATCGGCGGCCTCACCCAAGGCGGCGTAAAAGGCTGATTTTCCTGAAAAAACGCTTGACGCAGCCGGACCATGAAAGCTAGGGTTCGTCTCGCTTTTCGCTCAGATAGCTCAGCAGGTAGAGCAGCGGACTGAAAATC
>CAYTGC010000736.1:0-2514 GCA_964437195.1 uncultured Myxococcales bacterium
TGCGCGCCGTCAAGTTTGCCGCCCGGCTCGGCTTCGACATCGAAGACACCACCTACCGCGCCCTGCTCAGCCACAGCAAAGAGATCGAAAAGAGCCCCGTCCCCCGCGTGCTAGAGGAGATCTTCCGGCTTTTGCGCGGCGGCGCCGCTGTCGAGTCGATGATGCTTTTGCGCGAGTGCGGGATGCTCGATGTGCTTCTGCCCGAGGTCGCGCCGAGTCTCTTGCATCATCCCGGCCAGCTGGACCCGTATCTTCACGAGATCGACCGCAGCGTCGCCCAAGGGGACGTACCGGTCAATGCGGTGCTCGTCATCGCGCTGTTTTTGCCCCAGCTTCTGCCGCTGTTCGATGGCGGTGACAAGCGACACGGGTCTTCCCACAGCCATGGCGAAGCGCTCGCCGACCTGCTCGCCGGTGTGCTTGGTCCCCTGTGCAGTCGGCTCAAGGTGCCGCGTCGCGATGTCGAGCAAGCCAAGAGCCTGCTTCTGGCCCAGCGGCGCATCGCCCAGGCCCGCACCCGTGGTGGCAAGCTGTCGCCCACCATCCTCCATCGCGAGGAGTTCCGCCCCGCACTGGGCCTGCACGCCATGGTCTACCGCTGCCAGCGACTGGCCGCCGGAGCCGACCCCGCCACCATTGCGAGCGAGATTGCCGCTTGGCCGGTGCCTGGTCCCATCCAGCTTGGCTCGGGAACAGGCACCCAGCGCAGTGAGTTTGCCCCTGACCCCGATGCCCGCCGCGACGCCCGCCGCGACGCCCGCCGCGATGAGCGCCGCCGCCGCCGCCCAAGGCTCGATTCCAGTCTCGACCTAGACGACGACACCGCGCCAGCGCCAAGCGCCGAAAGCGCCCCCGCCCGTGCTGCCCGCGCTGAGACATCCAGCGATGACGAGCCGCTTCTCGATGACGAAGAAGCCGCCCTCGCCGCCTTCGTCGCCGCCATGCGCAGCGGCAGGGACGACGACTAGCCCGCGCCTGGCCCGCCCCCGCAGCCCCCACGCTGCAGCCGATCGTTGCATCCAATGAAAGGATGGGTTTCGGCAGGTTGCATTGTGCGCAAGACCTGATGGCGCGATAGTCGTCTTCTCGGGCGAACGCCGCCCTGCGGGAGCGATGATGACCGAAGCCAGCACAAGCGAGTTCCTCTCTGGGTCCTGTCACTGTGGCCGGGTCAAGCTGCAAGTCCCCGGAAACAGCGCAGGCGTCCTTGCCTGCCACTGCGCGGACTGCCAAAAGCTGCACGGCAACTTCTTCGCCATGCTCGTCACCGACAAGACAGCTGTGCAGTGGCAGGGCGACAGTCACATCATCTGGTATCGATCGTCGGAAGCCAACGAGCGCGGCTTCTGCGGCAGCTGCGGCAGTCGCATCGCCCGGCGGCCCGTCGAAGGCAGCAAGATCATGCTGTCGGTTGGGCTGTTTGATCCGAGCCTTTCGCGGTCGATCACCCGCAACCTGTGGCTAGAGCAAAAGCCCGCCTGGTACGAGACGCCGCGCACAGGTCCGCTGACGCCGGAAGACTTCGTGGCGCTCGCGCTTGCCCATCCCATCGAGAATCCGATTGCCCAGTACGGCTACGCGCTGCGGGCCGCCGGACCAAGCAAGCAAGCGCCCGGTGTCATCGCGCTGACGTGGATCACGGCGCAGGACCAAAGCGAGCGTGAGCGCATCCGGGCCCACTCGCGCGACAACGTGAAGGACTTTCTGGCTGAGCCGGGCTTCATCTCGATTGTCACCGGCTTTACCGGCCTGCGCGGCTTCACGGTCACCGCTTGGGAAGATGAAGAGTCGATGAAGCGGGCGCTCCACAAGCACCACGCCCAGGCGATGAAGGAGCTGTTTGGCGAGCGCTTTGTCGCGTCGGTCTGGACCAGCGTCTGGACGCCGACGCGAATCAACCGAATCTGGGTGCGCTGCCCGGCGTGCGGCTCGCTCGAAGATGTCTCCGATGATCACCGAAGCTGCACCAAGTGCCAGGCCCCCATGCCCGAGCGCCCCTCCTTCTGGTAACCCCCACCCCGAACGCATCTTGCTCGACCGGCCAGGCGTTTCACCCTGCGCAGCGGCCCTGATGCGGACTAGGAACGCATGTGCCAGCGCAGGTATGCCGCGCGAAGCGCACAGACCAGTGAAAACCACAGCCCGAACGCAAACGTGAGGAAGCCCCAGCTTCTCTCCATTCCCCAAAGCCCCAGCAGCAGGACCAGCACACCGAGAAGGACACCGCCGACCGCCTGCCGAAACCAGCGGATGATCACGGCAGCGTTTGTGCGGGTCAGGTCTTCGGGCGCCCCGATTCCAAGCATCTACCATCGGGTTTTATCACAGCGGCAGGCACCGACATACCGCACATGGCGTGGTCCGCGATGGTGGACGCTGCGGCCTGGCGCCGATCCGGGAGACAGGCCAGGTGGGCATGCGGTCGATTTCCCAGCCACCTTCGGATCGCCCAGCAGCCCGCATGGTCGATTTCCCAGCCACCTGGGGATCGGCCAGCAGCCCGCACGGTCGATT
>CAYTGC010000737.1:0-2494 GCA_964437195.1 uncultured Myxococcales bacterium
TTCCCGGAAGCGGTTCTGTGATGACTCACATCGTGCGAGCCATTGGCGGGAGCACGCGACGCAGAGCCCGAAAGGCAAGCGCGGGAAGGAGCCGAGCGGAGCGAAGCCGCAGGTCGGTGCAAGTGGGACGGACAAACCACGCAATCGGAAGCCGCAGATTCCGCGAGCACGTCCGCCCACAGTCGCACACAGCGCTCCGAAGGCTTCGATGTCTGCGCAGCTCCATGGCCTGGCTCCCGATGGTGCTGTTGGCTACCGGCTGGTCTTCCCTACGCGCACACCGGACGATGTCCCTCGCTTGTCTCCGCCCCTCGATGCGACTGGATATCAGGGCCACTATTCCCTCAACCCCTTTCAGGCTCCGTACGACATTCGATTGGTCGACGGACAGACCTACCGTGTGGTGTGGATCGGTGCATCCAGGGAAGTCATTCCTCCAAAGCCAGATGGCACCATTCCAGGTCTGCACTTTTTCCTGACCAGCAGCGTGGAACCAGTCGGTGTCGAAGCAGAACTCGCATCTGGCGAATCACGGCTTACGCACATTCCTACAGAAACAGAGCGCCTTAGGAAGACACTGGCGACAGCCCTGCCGGTGCTACAAGAACTGATGACGTGCCTGACCGTTCTCGCCGATTCCGTGAGGAAGGTTGGCGAACTTCGTAGCACTCCATCACATTCTGAAATCCTCGCCGACACCAGAGCAGAACAGACTGACTCGCAGAAATCGAACGAAGCGGAAGCAGAATCACGGCCAGCGTCCCACTCAACCTCGGAATCGGAAACAGCAACGGAATCTGTGCTGCCAAAGGAGACTCTGCTTGAGCCGATGGGAGTTTCTCTGCAAGCCGCTTCTGCCCCTGAATCTGCGGACCCTCCGCCACAGCAAGAGACCGCCCGATGCTGGGACGCTCATCCCATGAGCCCAGAAGATCGGCAACGGGTGATTCGTCTTGCGCTCGATGAAGACAAGATGACAATCCTATGCCGCAAGTGCTTCATCCGAACAGATGTTGGAGCCCCCAGCGATCTGCCCGTCGACTCAACCTATGTGCCCAAAGCAGAGGACGCAAAGGAGATGGCGTTGCTCGAAGCAGAACCCGTGCTCTGGGCAGCGGTAAGCGAGCTTTACCTCGCGTTGGGCCAGGCTCCTCTTGCAAATCCGACCGGCGAGTATCAGCAGCCTAAGCACATTCCCCCTCTTCGGGATTTCGAGAAGCAGAGAGTCCGAACCGCCTTCCGCAGCAGCGAACAGAGAGCATATTTTGAGCATCTGTTGAGACATCGCACCGCCATCCGGCTCTGTGGTGAGATTCCGCCGCTACCAAAGTCAAGAGGCGGCCTCAACAGAGAGGCGCGTCGGGACCTGGAACACTTCTTTAAGGACAGCCGAACCAGCGCGCTGATGACGGCGCTGATTCAGCAAAAATGGGATGCGGAGAAGCCAGCGGTACCAAGGGAGTCTTTGCGAATCCCGTCCTTGCTTACCCTTCGTGAGGGCTGACCATTCGGATCATCATCCCAGGGTTAAACAGGTGTGAAGGGACCATTGCCGAGCACTTCACTTGGCAGCCATTCCTCGTCACCTTCGCCACCGGCAAACCCAATCCCACCCCGTCCCCGACTAAGCACTCCGCCGATTGAAGACTGAGCGACGTTGGCGATAGAGCTAAGCCGTCGATGAGGTGGTTATGAGTCTAGGAAACGCGGTCGCGTGCTTCATCGAGCTTTTCGACACAAGCGACCAGCTCTTGTAGGTTTCTCTGGAGCCTGGAAAGCTGCTCGGCAGGTGGCGCCGGCGGCTTCCCGGAATCGGTCAGCGGTACCTTCTCCATGCAGTTAGCAAGCCCAACAAGTTCGGCTTGCACGGGGGCGGCAAAGGCCGGGCTTTGGGAAAGCTGGATGAGCTGATTTCGGCAGCGTTCACTGGCCTGGGCCAACCGCGCTAGATTCCCGAGCAGGCGTCTATCCGCTGGCACATTCACAAGCAGCCGCAGGACGACTTCTGCTACTTGGAGGTTGGATATTAGATCGCCGACAACATAGCCCAGTAGGTAGTACGCTGAAGCGATGGGGGAGTCGGCGAGCACGCTCCGCACCTGCTGGCTTACGTGCTGGTTCCAGTCGGCGTACTCGGTAGGCAGGCGCGGTTCATAAGGTGGTGGCTGGTTCCAAGTCCGAAGCACGGCAGCAACCCGGGCCAGATCGCGCTTCAAGAGTGGATGGGCCAGCGCTTGCCGCGCTAACTCGGCATCGACTGCTTGGCGCAGCGGGGTGCCCGGAGGTGATGAGGTCAAAGCAACCGCAGTGCCTCCTTCAAAATAGGCTCCCACGCTGGCCTGGGTCTTTCCGAGCAAGTACGCGAGATTGGGATGGACCATATCGAACCCCGTTTTCTATCCGGGCACCTTGGGCCGTTTCCTCCGATAATCATACTTTGGATTGCGAACGCACGGGGGAGCGGCATGTCACTGTTCGGCTGGCTTGGCGGAGA
>CAYTGC010000738.1:0-2494 GCA_964437195.1 uncultured Myxococcales bacterium
GATGATCTATGCGCACCTCGCACCGGATTTTCTGGAGGGAGAGATGGACAAGGTGAGGTTCTGAGCGGCCTTGTGTTGAGTCGGTTCCGTGTAGTATCTGGTCCTTGTACATAGTTGTCTTGCCTCGCGCGGGTTTTAGGGAACAAAGGAAGCCGAGTCGATGAAGCGACGAGCGTTTCAGCAGGTCGATGTGTTTACGCGGACTCCGTATCGCGGCAATCCGCTGGCGGTGGTCTTAGACGGCAGTGATCTTCATACGGAGGAAATGCAGGCTTTCACCGATTGGACCAACTTATCGGAGGCGACATTCCTGCTGCCTCCCACCGATCCTGCCGCGGACTACCGGGTGCGCATCTTCTGTCCCGGTCGGGAGCTTCCGTTCGCTGGTCATCCGACGCTGGGAACCTGTCATGTCTGGCTTTCGTCTGGTGGAAAACCTCAGCGCGACTACGTGGTGCAGCAGTGTGAAGTCGGGCTCGTGAAGGTTCGCCGCGACGGTCCGCGGCTGTCGTTTGCTGCGCCTCCGCTGCGCAAACAAGGTCCGCTTCCGCCCGAAGATGTCGAACGGATTGCACGCGGTCTGGGAATTCCACGAGCCGATATTTTGCATCATGCGTGGTGCGACAATGGACCGAACTGGCGCGGCGTGATGTTGCGGTCCGCTGAACAAGTTCTGTCGATTCGCCCCGATGCGGCCTTGCTTGCGGGACTGGATGTCGGGGTAGTCGGTCCGCGCGGAAAAGTCGGAGTGATCGGTGCGCTGCCGCAACAAGAGGAGTGTGCCTTTGAAGTCCGCGCGTTCTTTCCTGGTGCTGGGGGTGGCCTCGCAGAAGATCCAGTCACCGGCAGCCTGAATGCAGCGATAGGACAGTGGCTCATTGCGGCGGGGCTGGCTCCTTCCCGCTACATTGCGAGCCAAGGTACTGCGTTAGAGAGAACTGGCCGGGTGTATGTCGAGTGCGACGACAGCGGACAAGTCTGGGTCGGCGGTTCCACGGTCACCTGCATCGAAGGCAGCGTCCTTCTGTAAGCTTTTGACTGCGCAGCAACCTCAACCACCCGCCTGCGTACGCCGCGCCAGATGGTGCAGCTCATGTCACCACCAAGCGCACCTGGGACCTCGGCGCCAAGGTGAATTGTGGCGCTGTCGCTGGCTCTACGGGGAGTGAGAAGCCATCCGCACGACATCTGAGATGCGAAAGTGCGCGGTGAAGGTGCTTTTTGCGCTGCTGGGTCAATCCTGCCAGAGCTGACAACCCTCATCGCCCGAGCATGCCCGCGCGCTTCAGTCAGTTGGCGCTGTGACCACAAGGGCATCCGCGACGCGCCCGATTCGATCCAAGAGCTCGTCTTGTTCCGCATCCGAGACATCGTGACCGACCCCCGCGTACTCACGTAGTTCCGCGGTGTAGCCGGCCCGCCGCAGCTCGGCGATCGAGGCGCGTGCGCTACGTGTCGGCACCGCCAGGTCCGCCGCGCCGTGGAAGGCCGAAACCGGAGGGAGTTTCATTGGGCGAGGCATCGACACGATGGCCTTCGATGGGTAGAGCGATGGCGGGAGCAGACCGCCGATGGGAAAAGCAGCCGCCAGTGACTCCGGGTGGGTAACCGCCAGGGCGAAGGTCATGATGCCTCCCTGCGAGAATCCGGTGACGAGAGGCTTTCCGACGGTGGGACGCGTGGATACCAGGGCTGCGAGCACGGCGGCGAGCCGATCCGCTTCCCGCGTAACCAGCGGCGCAGCAACGTCCTCGGCGACGGAGTCGTACCAGATGTACATACCACCACTTGGGTGTCCATAAGGGAGGATGAGACGGGCGCGGCGGTGGTAGCGCAGGAGCAGCGGCAGAAAGTCCTCTGGGTCGCCTCCCATGGGATGCAGCGCAACGATCATCGGCACCCGATCGTCCGGTCGCGCCCCACCCGTCATGTACTCAAGGTATCGCACGCCTGCGATCTCGCCTCGGACCGCACTCCCTGGCTTTTCGGCCACAGACAGAGCTTGCGCCACCGACTGCGCGGGCGGTGCCGACGTCTGCCTGCGGTTGCACCCAAGTCCCGCCAGCAGAAGCACGAAAACGGAAAGAAAGAGGTGCAAGGCAAGTCGATGTTGGGAGCCCGCCACCCGGACCCGGTTACGGCTGAAGCACCAGCTCAGCATTGATGGTGATTTGCACATGGTCTCCCACGACGACGCCGGGCCCTTCTCCAGGGAACTCCCAACGCAGTCCGAAGTCCTTCCGGTTGACGGTTGTGGTGGCTTCGATGCCGCGACGTATGCCTCCGGCATGGTTGAACGGGGGCGAGGCCGAAACGGCCAGCGTTACCGGTTTGGTCACGCCGTGCATCGTCAAGTTGCCTGTCACCGAATACGACGTGGCGCTCGATCGACTCACCGCCGTCGAGGCAAAGGTGATGGTGGGATACTTGGCTGCATCGAAGAACTCCGGACCCTTGAGGTGCGTGTCTCGCTCCTCCACGCCAGTCGTGATCA
>CAYTGC010000739.1:0-2490 GCA_964437195.1 uncultured Myxococcales bacterium
GAGTCGGCCTTTGATCCGCTGACCGAGTCGTTTGCCAATGCGATCGGGCTGACTCAGATGATTCCTCCGACGGCGAAGCGCTTCTCCAATGGGCTTCCGTACGATCGGCAAGCGCTGCGTGATCCGACGATCAATGTGGCGATCGGCAGCCGTTTCCTGGGCTTTCTGTGGCAAACGATGAACCAGCATCCGTCGCTGAGCATCAGCGGTTACAACGCCGGTGAGGGATCGGTCTTCCGCTGGCTGCGCAACTACGCCGACCTAAAAGAAATCGATCTATTTATTGAAGCGATTCCGTACGACGAGACACGCGGTTACACCAAGCGCGTGCTGTCGAGCTACCTGACCTACCGCTGGCTGTCGCCACTTCCTGCCGGGACTCCGCTTTCGCAGCGCGTCCCATCCGTCCCGTTTGCGCTTCCGCCTCCCCCGAGCAAGCGAAAATCCATCGACTCTGCGCCGAGTGCAGAAGCCGTAGCGCCCGCCGTCGTCCCCGTTGCTCCGCTCACCGTCGTCCCCGTTGCTCCCTCCAAAGACTCGACGCCAGACGCAGCCAAGCACTCGCCCCCGCAATAGTGGAGTGTGAAAGTCTGGGATTGTGGGTCATTCAGTCCGATCGCTTTGGCTCTGAAAGCCACCGAATTTCCTCGCAAAAAAAGCGCGAGGCGACAGTTGATTTGGTAAGTTGGTTCGGTAACACTCAAAAAAGTAGAAGCCGACTTTCCCCACGCTATACGTATCGGAAGATGCCGGATAAGAACGAAGAACCTGACGGTCCTAGTATCAGTTCTCCCCGTGAATCGGTGGATGGATCAAGCGACGAGTCCACCTTGCTGAAACCCACGGCATCGGTGGTTCCGTCGCTTTCCCAAGCGGCGTTCCAGCGGCGCAGTGAAGCGCCTTCACAGCAAAGCGCTCGCTTCCGACTTGGCCAACTGCTCGCGTCAGTCTGGCGCTCGCTGCCGTGCTACTCCCATGGCCCGGTGCAGTACCCACGCGGTCCACTGCTCACCGGTCTTCGCCTCGGAGCCAGCTACTTCCAGGTCCACAAAAAAGAGGTTGCATGAAGATCGCGTTCACCTACAACCTCCGCTTAAGCGACGCGGAGGAAGAGGCCGAGTTTGACTCGCCTGAGACCGTCGATGCCATCGCCAACGCACTGGTTTCTGCCGGACATGAGGTCCAAAAGATCGAGGTATCGGGTCCGGCTTCTCACCTGGCCGCACGGCTTGAGGCCTTTTCTCCCGACCTGATTTTCAATCTGGCGGAAGGAAAACGCGGACGCGCGCGCGAGGCCTTCTATCCGGCTCTGTTCGAGGAGCTTGGGTATCCTTACACCGGCTCAGATGCGCACACGCTGACCGTCACGCTCGACAAGTGGCTGACCAAGCGAGTGCTCGCTTCGCACGGAATCGACACGCCGCGCGGTCGCCTGTTTACGCACCGGGATCTGGCGGAAGTCAACAAGCTGGACGGCTTTCTCGGCGGCTCGCTCGGGGTTCCGATTCCTGCGATTGTGAAGCCCAACTTCGAGGGTTCCTCCAAAGGAATCAGCGATGAATCGGTGACGCGCGACTGGAAGGGGCTGCGCACGGTCGTTAGCAAGATGCTGGAGCAGTACCCACTTGGCGTGCTGGTCGAGGAGTTTATCGCTGGCATCGATGTCACCGTTCCGTTTGTCGAAGGAGTCGGTGATGCGCAAAGTGAAGGAATCCTTCAGCCGGTCGAGTTCTCGATCGATCCGCAGCTGCGATCCAAGTACAACCTGCTCGACTACCGGCTAAAGAACCAAAAGGCTGACAAGATTCGGCTGCGCTGCCCGGCCGATCTGCCGCGTGACGTGATTGCGCGTCTACGCTCGCTGGCCAAGCAAGTTGTGAAGCTTCTGTCGGTTCGCGATGTCGCGCGGATTGACTTCCGCTTGGCTGAAGACGGGCGGATTTACTTTCTGGAAATCAACTCGCTGCCTGCGCTTGATCCGGGTGCGAGTGTGTTTGTGGCGACACGTCGCGAAGGACTCAACTTCGACCAGACGATCAATGCCGTTCTGTCGAGTGCGGCGGTGCGCTGGAAGCTGGTGCCATCGACGAGCGCCAAGCCCAAGGCGAGCCGTCCGAGCGACAAGCTGCGCATCGGCTTTACCTACAACGTCAAGCGTCCGGGCGGCAAAGCGCTCGGCGATGCAGAGGCCGAATACGACTCACCAGCAACGATTGCCGCGATTACGTCGGCGCTCGAGTCACTGGGACATGAAGTCGTGCAGCTTGAGGCCAACAGCGAGCTGCCGATGCGGCTCAAGGAAGCCCAGGTCGATCTGGTCTTCAACATCGCCGAAGGTGTGTCGGGTCGGAATCGGGAAGCCCAGGTTCCGGCGCTGTGTGAGCTGTGCGGAATTCCGTACACCGGCAGTGATGCTGCGACGCTGTCTCTGTCGCTCGACAAGGCGCTGACCAAGCGACTGCTCAAGCAGCGCAACATCATGACGCCAGA
>CAYTGC010000740.1:0-2485 GCA_964437195.1 uncultured Myxococcales bacterium
TGTACGCGATGTATCACGACCAGCGGCTGCTTCCCGACGCCAAGTTTCGCAAGTGTGCGGCGGTCGTCGGCGATGTGCTGGGCAAATACCACCCGCATGGTGATTCCTCGGTGTACGAGGCGCTGGTCCGGATGGCGCAGGACTTTTCGCTTCGCTATCCGCTGGTCGATGGCCATGGCAACTTCGGCTCGCAAGATGGCGACGCCCCTGCGGCCTATCGGTATACCGAATGCCGTCTGCGACCGACTGCGCTTCTGCTTTTGAAGGAGCTGGGACAGAGCACGATCGACTGGCGTCCGACCTTCGATGGGGTGCGCAGCGAGCCGATCGTCCTGCCCGCGCAGCTGCCGAACCTGCTGGTCAACGGCGTGCAGGGCATTGCAGTCGGTATGGCGACGTCGATACCGCCGCACAACTCGGGCGAGGTGATCGATGCGTGCCTGGCGCTCATCGACGAACCGGAGCTGGATAGCAAGTCACTGCTTCGCTACGTCCGTGGACCTGACTTCCCAACCGGCGGTGAGCTTCTGACCAGCAAGCAGGAGCTGCAAGAGGTCTATGAGACCGGGCACGGGACGCTGAAGCTGCGAGCGACGTACCATATCGAGGAGCCAGTAGACCGTAGAGAAGGACGTCGGATCGTCGTGAACTCGATCCCCTACGGGGTGGTTCGCTCGGCGATCATGGAAAAAATCGGCGAGCTGTTTGAGGAGAAGAAGCTGCCGATGGTGGTGGACTGCCGCGACGAGTCGACCACCGACGTGCGAATGGTGATTGAGCTGAAGCGCGGCGCGGACCCGCAGCTGGTGATGGCGTTTCTGTTCAAGAACACCACCCTGGCGACGACGGTGCAGTTCAATATGACCTGCCTCGTTCCGACGGAAAATCCCGAGATCGGGACGCCCAAGCAGCTCGGCCTGCGCGAGATCTTGCGGCAGTTTCTCGACTTCCGCTTCCAGGTCGTCAAGCGCCGCTTGTCACATCAGCTCGCCGAGCTGAACAAGCGCATCCACGTCCTCGATGGCTTTGCCACGGTGTACGACGCGCTCGACGAAATCTTGGCGATGATTCGGCGCAGCGAGGGCAAAGCCGACGCCAAAGAGAAGCTGATGAGCCGCTTTAAGCTCGATGACGAGCAGGCGGAAGCCATCCTCGAGCTGAAGCTGTATCGACTGGCCAAGCTAGAGATCCTGGTGATCCAGGAAGAGCTGGCCCAAAAGCGCAAAGAGAGGGCTCAGCTTGAGTCGGTGCTTCAGTCGGACGGCAAGCGCTGGGACTTGGTGCGGCGCGAGCTTGGGACGCTGCGCGATGAGCTTTTCGACAAGCGGCGGACCCGCATCGGTGTTCCCGCCGAGGAACCGACATTCGACGAGACGGCGTTTATCTCGCATGAGGACTGCTTGGTGGTCCTGACGCGAGATGGCTGGGTCAAGCGGGTGGGGCAGCTTCGCGATGTCAGCTCGACGCGGGTTCGCGAGGGCGACGAAGTGCAAGTGGTGCTCGGCGGATCGACCAAGGAGCTGGCGGTGTTCCTGTCGAGCCGCGGATCGGCGTACGTGTGTCGCATTCTCGACATTCCGGCGAGCAGTGGCTACGGCGAGCCACTGACCAAGATGTTCAAGTTCGACGATGGCGAGACAGTGACCGCAGCGCTCTCGCTCGATCCGCGGGTGCGTCCGGCGGCAGATGCGCACCTGGTTGCGGTGACCAAGGGGGGCTTGGCGATGCGCTTTGCGCTGGATGCGCATGCCGAGGTGTCGACGCGCAATGGCCGTCTGTTTGCCAAGGTTGCCGATAACGATGCGGTGCTGGGGGTCAAGGTCGCACGGGGTGACGTGCTGCTGACGGTGGCGACCGCCGAGGGGCGGACTCTGACCTGCCGCGTCGAGGAGATCCCGGTCCTGCAAGGTCCAGGCAAAGGCGTTCAGGTGGTGAAGCTGGGGGAGGGCGACCGTCTCATCGGCTTCACGGTGGGCGAGTCGCTCAAGGTGGAGACAGACAAGGGCGGGACGCACGAGCTGGGCGCAAGTCCCGCCGAGATCACCGCCCGCGGTGGCAAGGGAAGGGAAGTCATCAAGAAGGGCAAGCTTGTGCGCTGCCTGCTTGCGCCGCCGACGGTCCCGCAGCTGTCGGCACCCCGCGCGAGTGCACCGGCACCCCAAGGGGAGACGCCTTCGGAAGCGACCCCGATTCCAGACATCATTGGGCCGCTGTTCCGACGGCCAAGCTAGCTTGGTTTTGGTCGGGGCGAGAGGGGATTGGGGGGCTTAGAGGACGACGTTCATCATCGCGCGGTATGGCGCGGTGGTGAAGTCGCGGACGCGGCGGTCGTTGCCACGGCTGACGGCGTAGAGCATGGCGCCGAGGGCACCCGGCGTGACCATGTTGTCGCCGAACTGGTCGCGGGTGTAGAGCTTGCCGGTGTCCGGGTCGTAGTTCATCTTGCCGGTGCGCGAGACCTGACCGAACCAGCCCGGCTTCATGT